>CAZROF010000058.1:0-1747 GCA_964601675.1 Candidatus Woesearchaeota archaeon | reverse complement strand
TTTCACACAGATGACTACCTAAAAAACCTGCACCACCGGTTACGAGAATACGTTTTCTCATGGTTTAACTCCTAAATAATAATTTGTTAACTAAATGTCTCCATATCTCTTCTCGTGTTACGCTTTCACCTTTCTTGTAATTCTGAATTTCCCAATAAATTATTTCGATATTTCTATCAGTAGGCTGTAATCTATTCTTTTTTCTATAAAATCCCTAATCTCGTATCCTTCTTTTCTATTTAAAAAAATTCTATCTATTACTATATCAGGACTATCTGGAGGAACTCTTCTCCAAGAAAGATTAGTATTATTTCTCAGCCAATTTTCTACTTTTGGGGTAATAGACATACTTCTATTCCCTACTTAAACGTAAAAATCTTAAACTCTTTCCTTTTTAAAATTATTTTCCATAAAAAATACAGTATTAAAAGTTTTTGCAAACAAAGAATATTCGATTTTTTTCATAAATTTTACTATCTCGTTATTTATTAACTCTTCTAAAGAAGATTTCAACACCTCCATTAATACTACTTTAGGACGATACTTTTCCCAATTATTAGATTTCAATACTTTAAAGTCCATTCCTTCAACATCAATAGATAAAAAATCTATTTCTAACTTATCAGGCAAATATTTATCCAATACCTCTGCCAAAGTCCAAGTTTCCAAAAGAACCTTTTTTACTATTCTACAACCACTCTTCCCATCTCTAATTTTTGCTAAGTTTTCGTCAAAAGTATTTAATGCAGGTTCATTGAAAATATAAAATATTAACTTTTCTTTTTTGTCAGAAATTGGAATTTCCAAGTTTATATCTCTTGGTCTTACCTTTCTAAATTTTTTCATTGAACTAGGAGTAGCGTCAATATTTATACCTCTCCATCCTTTTTTATAAAAAAAATATGTATTGGAAAATCGAGTAGGATGATGTGCACCCACATCTACATAAAATCCTTTTTCTTTTCTTTCAAAAATCCTTCTTAAAATCATATCTTCCCCTTCTTGGGATGAAGAGATACATCCATATTTTGTTATAAATTCATTTTTGATATAAGTTAGCTCTTTTTTTACATGGTTTGGAAGAATCATTTTTAAAAATTCCTTTATTTTTTGCTCCATATCAAAACCTCTCTCAATTCTGAAATTTGAAAAATATTATAAGCCTTAGTAAGATTATAAAAGTTAATTCGAGTAGAAGGATA
Source organism: Candidatus Woesearchaeota archaeon (assembly GCA_964601675.1). Lineage (GTDB taxonomy): Archaea > Nanobdellota > Nanobdellia > Pacearchaeales > GW2011-AR1 > JAGVXH01. The sequence continues at coordinate 545 of CAZROF010000058.1, read as the reverse complement.
TATCATATCCATTAGATAAGTAGCTACTCCATAAGAAATTACTGTTGACCAGGCAGCGCCGACTATTCCATAATGAGGGATCAGGATATAATTTAAAATGACATTTAAGAAAGCACCTGTAACTTTATTAATTAATCTAATATTCTGCAGATTTTCAGCTATATACCATTTTCCACTAGCTACACCTAAAGCGACAAATATTCCTGCCCATACATGAATTGAAAGAACTCTATAGGCTTCGATATAACCCTTACCGTAAAGGAAACTTATTATGGAGTAACTAAGAAACATTATAGGAACTGCAAACCCGATAGCCAAATAAATCATTAACTTATAGATAGCTCCTAATCTTTTATAGTATAATCTCTGATCGACATATTTAGTTTTAATGATCGCTGGAAACAACGAATTACAAATCACCCCAGGCACAAAATACCAAGCCTCACTTAACCTTACAGCAGCAGAATAAAGTCCAACAGCCCTATCATTGAGCATATATTTTATCATCACTTGGTCTATTTTCATATAAATTCCAATCGCAACTC
>CAZROF010000057.1:0-1868 GCA_964601675.1 Candidatus Woesearchaeota archaeon | reverse complement strand
TAATAACTAAATATTCCGATAATTATTTGACCTTTTTAAGTGATATTTACTCTATTCATGCACCTTTAGAACAAAAACATGAATTAATTGGAATTGCAGACTACTTAAAAGAAAATGATTATTTATTACGCTTTTTTATCTTAGCGACAAGTAGTCGAGTTAAAATAATAAAAGCAACGTCTTTATATGATGAGGATATTCTGAATATACCTTATCCTGAAAACCTGAAGGACGTTAAACTTTCAAAAGCTGATGAAGTTATTTTAAATGACTCAATGAGCTATTTTTTAAATTCTTATTCTAAAAATATTCTTGAAGGGGGTACAACAGAAAATGATATTAATATATTCTCGAGTGTTTTTTGCAAAACCTTAAACAGTATCTACCTAAAAGAAAAATCATTCCAATTATTCAAAATAATAGATGCAGGAAAATATTATGCATTGCATTTTCAATATACTTCTGAAAAACTTAATGCAAAACTCGAAAATGCTGATGATATAGAAAAATACATTGAAGCAGCAATACCTTCAAGAAAAGAAAATCAAAAAAGCACACATGTACAAAAAATTATAAAAGTTTATGGGCAGGACACTATAATCTTAGCCAAACCAAAACAGTTACGTTACTGGTTACCATCCATAGCACTAAGAGATGCCGATGAATCTTTTGCGAACTATATTAAATCCCGATTCCATAATGCTTAAAGATTCACTTCCTGCATATCAAGCACCTAGTTCAAGAGACCTTAGTGTAGCTCCGAATTTTGAGGTGGATTTGTTATTGTCGTTTATTGATAAGAATATCCCAGATTTCCCACCTTATTACCAATCAGTAAAAGATTCAGATAAAGAAAATAGAATAAGCGATATTCTTGTTCACCATTTTGAAATGTGCAAGAATGAATCTGGGGGTTATTTCCCTTTTAGATTTAGCAAAAATCCAACACAACCAGAATCTGATAAAGAAACAGATATTGGTGTTTTTGTGATGACTCGAAACAGAAAACCAATCCCAATACTTGAATTTGAAGCCAAAAGATTTTCAGAATCATCAAATAATAAAGAATACGTATGTGGATTAAGAGGTGGAATTGAACGTTTTAAAAGAGGACATCATTCTTCTCATCTCAAAGTATGTGGTATGTTTGGATATGTTCAAAACAGAACTTCTGCGGATTGGATTGAAAAAGTAAATATCTGGATTAAAGAATTGTCCGAAAATAATGTTGACCCAACAATTGATTGGACGGATAGTAAAGAAATTTTGATTAAAATAGATTCTTTCTCTCAAGTAGAGAAGTTGTATTCTTCTCATTTTAGGAAACTATCAGAAGATAGAATTTTACTGTGGCATTACTTGATTGAATTTTTAGGTAAAAATTAAAATTTAAGTTAAATAGCCACTTCAAAAGCCATACAAATTTGCTATTTACACAGGTTGAAACACAGTCCGAAGATTGCAAAGGAGTATATCTTGCCAATACTCAGAAAGACAAACGGAAAGAAGAAACCACGGGGTAATAAATTTATAGATAATTGCCGAAATATTAGTAAATTCAAGATTTGTAGCTCGTATCATATATAAAGTAATTTGAAAGGCAAGCAACCGATATTCGGCAACTATTAATAGGACCTACCTTTGAGTAAGGGGATTTTTAAATGTTTTTATTGACATCCGTCTTACTTTCGTTCAATAACAATATAAATATGGATTGGAATAAATTACTTTCAATAAAACGGCTGGGGATGGAAGGTTGGGCATCTTCAGAAAAATCGGAGGCTCGTACACAGTTTCAACGCGATTACGATCGCATAATTTTTTCATCGCCATTCAGGAGGATGCAAAATAAAACACAGGTTTTTCCT
>CAZROF010000056.1:0-1896 GCA_964601675.1 Candidatus Woesearchaeota archaeon | reverse complement strand
AAAACTCTATAAAATTAGTTCCAATAAACCCACTAGCGCCAGTTATTAAAACTTTCATTAAGACTCCCCTCTAAGTAATAATTTTCTTAACATGATATTTCTCAAATCTTAGCTGTCTAAAAAACTTCCAAACCCACATACAGGACGCAAAGAAAAATATAGTATTAGGAGTAAAATATCCAAAACCTCGCACCAACAATTCAAAAGAAAAACTAATATAACAAGAAAGGAAAAACAGGTCTCGTATAGTAACCCGTGCATTTGCAACTGATATTAATAATTTTATTAGAATAATAAAATAAATTAAAAGTAATAACAGACCTAAGCCTCCCAACTCTGCAATAATTTTGGCTCCTAAAGTAGCACCATCGTATAAATTTAAATCTGCAAAACCTAAAGAAGATAAAATTTGCTGATAATGACCCTTAAGATTAAAAAAACCTAATCTATTAAACCCTAAACCTAGAATATAAGTTTTTTTTAATGACAAAAAAGCTCTTTCCCACCCAGAAATATATGCTAAAGCAGACAAATTAGATAAAGAAGACTCTGTATTCAAAGTTAACCTATCAACCAAATAAAATTTTACTTCTTGAGGGAGTAATAACTTCCAAAAGGCTAAAAAGACAAACATTAGTACAACGGTGATAACTAAATCACTCTTTCTTTTAGTAATGAAAAGCAAAAGAAAGAAATTTATTCCAACTATTAGTAAAAGTGTAGCAGTTTTTAAGAGGAGAACTAGCAATAGTGCAGAAAAGACTAAAGCTAATCTAATACAGATTTTCCTGAAATAAAAAAATTCCAATAGAAGAAATGGAGCCATTATTATTGCTAAGTGAGAAGCTTCTTTTAGTATTATTACTTTCTTGGCAGCAAGAAAACCAAAGTATTGAAGCATAGCACTCAAAAAGCCTATTATAAATAAAAAAAATGCTGTGCTATTAAATAGTAAATAAAGATGTCTTTCTTTTACTAAATAAATTAAACGATACAGTGAATACGCCAGAAAAATTGTAAAAGTATATAACAATAAAGAAAATAAACTTTTCCTGAAACCCGAAAAACCTAATACATAATAAGACACAGCAGTTTGGAAAATAATTAACATCATGAAAAGCATCATAAGGAAAACTTGTTTCCCTATTTTTCCATTAATAAAAATAATAAAACACAAAAAAAGGAGGCCTAATTCTAGAGGAAAACCATAAGTATATGATGCTTTTCCTAGATAACGAGATATCACCCCTAATGACATATCTAATAGTAATACAAATAAGAGGATTATTGTCTTTAACATTTTTCAAACTATACCGATAAGTTTTTTAATTTTCCACTTAATCACGGCTAAAATAAAATCATAAGTCAACAATAAAAAACCCTTTTCTGTATGCAAAGCCTTAGCTATTAAAGCTTCCTTAAATACTCTCTTATTTCGACGACTTATACCATCTGCATCGCTATATACAGTAACTTTATCTAAAAAAAGAGCACAAAGGTTCTCTTTTGGTCTTAGTAAAAGTTCATAATCTCCAGCTATTTTAAAATATTCATTAAACATTCCATAAAATTTAAACAACTTTCTAGCATGAAGTGAACCAATATGTCCTACATTCATATACCTAGCAAATACTTTCCATTTCCAAGGTTCTCCTATTATTTTAATTTGTTGGCCATTCCTAGTCAGCATAATTTTAGATGATATATATAATACATTTTCTATATCTGAGTATCCACCCAAAAATAAGATATAATTGGATAAGGCGTCATTAACATATAAATCTCCGCTCCCCATAAAAGATAGCCATTTCCCATTAGAAAGCACTACACCCTTATTCCAAGCATCATAAATTCCCCTATCCGGTTCACTTACCCAGTAATCAATATAATCATCAT
>CAZROF010000055.1:0-2392 GCA_964601675.1 Candidatus Woesearchaeota archaeon | reverse complement strand
TCAAGCTCATAAAGGATTTTCCCAGGAAGAACCCTTTCAGGACAGTATGCCATAAAGAATTTATCTCTTAGCTCCGGTCTTTCCCTTATAATAAATTCGTACATTTTTTCAGTAGTACCTACGGAGCTTGTGGATTCAATAATTACCAAATTACCTTCCTTGAGATAAGGAATAATCATCTTTATGGCTGACTTTACATAAGAAAGATCTGGCTTATAGCCATCTTTAAATGGTGTTGGAACAGCGATTAAAAACACATTAGAAGACTCTGGTTTTGTATCTGCTTTTAAAAAGCCTCTTTTTACAACATGGTTTACAAGTCCTTCCAAATCGGGCTCAACAATATGTACTTGACCTTTGTTAATGGTCTCTACTATTTTTTTATTTATATCTACTCCATGCACTTTGATACCTTTGCTGGCAATAAGTGCGGCTGTTGGAAGCCCAATATAGCCAAGCCCCATTATTTCTACTTTCAGTTCCATCAGTTTATTCCTCCACTGAAATTTCAAAAATTACTGTTCCTCCACCTGTATATTCACACGGGTCAAGACATTGAACATAAGCTTTATTACTTTTGCCTATTCCTATCCCTTCTGGCTTAACTCCTCTGCTTAAAGCCACATAATAAGGTATAATTGAAGCAAGGGAGTGCATACATATGGGTTTTTCTAATTTTAGAAGGTATCCGTTTTCTATAAAAAATGTGTCTCCTATATTAAAAACGGGACATTTACCTTTTACTTCTTTTACTTTTATTATCAAGTTTTTCTTCATCATTTTCCAAGACATAAGGGACGTAAAGCCAATCCTTACCCATTGTTCGTTATTGTAACTTTTCTTCAACTATTTTCCGTATTCTAATAGAAGTCTTTCCATCTCCATATGGATTAACTGCTTTAGCCATTTTGTCGTATTCCTTGCTATCTTCAAGCAACTTCGCCGTCTCCGAAACTATTTTTTCTTTGTCCGTTCCAACAAGCTTTGCAGTTTTTGCTTCTATGCCTTCAGTTCTTTCCGTAACATTCCTCATTACTAGAACAGGCTTGCCCAAAGAAGGTGCTTCTTCCTGAATGCCACCCGAATCAGTTAACACAAGATAAGACTTACTCATAAGCCATATCAAGTACGGATATTCTAACGGTTCTATCAAATGTATCCTTGGATGACCTTTGAGTATCTCGTTTACAGGTCTTTGCACATTTGGATTAAGATGAACAGGATAAACTATTTCTATATCGTGGAAGGAATTAGCTATTTCTTTTAAAGCAAAACAGATATTTCTAAAAGGTTTTCCAAAACTTTCTCTGCGATGTCCAGTAACTAATATAATTCTTTTTGTAAAATCTATAAATCTGAAATAGTTGTAATAGGTTACTTCCCCATGTTCTTTTATAATATCCAGCCCAAGAAAGAGAGCATCTATAACTGTATTACCAACTACCCATACATTGTTTCTAATCCCTTCTATAAGAAGGTTTTCCTTTGCCTTTTCGGTGGGCGCAAAGTGAAAATCTGCAATATGCCCTACAAGAACTCTGTTTATTTCTTCTGGGAATGGAGAGTATTTATTACAGCTCCTTAAACCGGCCTCAATGTGGGCAACTCTTATCCTTTTATAAAATCCAGCAAGTGCGCCTGCAAAAGCGGTCGTTGTATCTCCCTGAACGAAAATCAAATCAGGATCAAATTCGTTTAGAACATTCTCTAAAGATTCAATTATATCGGCAGTTAACCTAAAAAGAGATTGATTTGGTTTCATAAGATTAAGATCATAGTCAGGCCTTATTCCAAAAAAATTTAAAACTTGATCGAGCATTTCCCTATGTTGGGCAGTCACACAAATTTTTACAGTAAATTTCTCTTGATTATTCTGAAATTTTCTAATCACTGGTGCTAGCTTTATTGCTTCTGGCCTGGTTCCAAAAATAAATAGAAATTTTTTCATCTACTAAAACCTCCTAGACAAATCACAAAAAGCTTGGGCATAGGCAATGAGCCCGAATTTTCCAGCCCTAAAACTGAGAAGAGGGGGATGATTAGAAGCAGGACATAGTTTGCCCCTTGAATAACCAAAAGAGAAATAAAACTTTCTAAGAAACGGCATTTATCTTGATCCCGGAATTTTTCCTTAAATCTAGCGAGCATGTCTACCTTTTATTTGAGGGTGTAGAAGTTTTAGAGGTTTTAGATGTTGTAGAGGCGGTAGAAGTTATAGAGGTTAGGGATTTGATTAATTGGTTTAGTAGATAGCTGATTTCGGTTAGTTTGGATTCTATGTCATTATAGATGTCATTTTTCGTATTTTTTGAATGCCCTTCAACAATATTTGCAGGGATAGAATAAGCTGCCCTTTTTATTTGATCCACAAGAGCATAAGTTTCTGTTTTTG
>CAZROF010000054.1:0-2397 GCA_964601675.1 Candidatus Woesearchaeota archaeon | reverse complement strand
GACCAAGTTTTAATTTATTCAATTCTCGATAAAGAGCCGGAAAAGATAACGTCTTTAAATCCTGAAATACCGGTCAAATTAGAATATATCGTGAGCAGAGCTTTAGAAAAAGATATCGATTCAAGGTATCAAAATATTAAGGAGATGCTTACAGATTTGCTGAGTTTCAAAGGGAAATCAACAATTTCGAGCAGCACACAATCTATCGTTAAACGAAAAGGAAAGAGAAAAAGAATAAAAATCACAATTATTTCTACTATGGTTATCGTGCTCGCTGCCGTAATGTTTTATTTAGTTAGACCCTTATTCATAGGAGAAGTGAAGAATAATATTCCCATAACTCTTGCCGTAATTAGTTTTGAAAATCAAACAGGCGATTCAAGTTATAATTACCTTCAAAAAGCTATTCCAAACCTATTAATTACAAACCTTGAACAATCCGGGCATTTGCAAGTAACAACATGGGAAAGGATGCACGATCTGTTAAAACAAATTGGTCAGGAAGACGTAGAAGTAATAGATAAAGAATTAGGTTTTGAGCTGTGCCGAATGGATGGTATTGATGCTATTGTTCTCGGCAGCTTTGTAAAAGCCGGTGATGTTTTCGCTACAGATGTAAAAGTTTTGGATGCATCAACTAAGAAATTAATAAAAAGCGCTAACACAAAGAGTGAAGGACTGGCAAGTATACTAGAAAACCAGATTGATTACCTAAGTGAAGAAATTGCTGAAGGTGTTGGACTATCAGCCGGTGAGATAGAATCAGTTCAATTAAGAATAGCAGATGTTTCAACTACTTCAATGGAGGCTTATAAACATTTTCTTAGGGGAAGAGAAGAATATGATAGATATTACCTTTCTGATGCCCTACAGCATTTTGAGAAAGCTGTTAAAATCGATTCAACATTTGCAGTTGCTCATCTTTATATCGGGCTGGCACAAGATGGTTTGTATAAGATTAATAGTAGGAATGAAGCTTTTAGTAAAGCTGAGAAATTTAAATCTAGCGCAACAGATAGAGAGAAAGTTTATATAGAAGCATTTTATTTGTCGACAATTAAAAGAAACAGAGAAAAATCCATCCATGTACTAGAGCAAGGCTTGAAGAAATATCCAAGAGAAAAAACAATGCATCTGTGGCTGGGACGTCATTATAACTTTGTAAAAGAACATTCGAAAGCTTTAAAAGAATTCAATAAAGTTTTAGCACTAGATCCAGAATATGGATTTGCATTTAGGTTTATTAGTGATACATATACAGATATGGGAGAATATGAAAAAGCTTTAGAAAACATGAATAAATATATTTCCGTCTATCCAGATAATGCTGATTCTTATAATGCATTAGGTTATCTCTTTTTTAAATTTGGGAAAATAGACAAAGCAATAGATCAATTTAAAAATGCTCTCAAAGTTAAAAATGACTTTGGACCTAGCGCAATAATACCGATGCTTTTCGCATTAAAAGAGGATTATTCCGAGAGCTTGAAATGGGAAGATAAAATTATTAAAATGAGAAGTACCGAATCATTGAAAGTTGCATCAATCTGGTGGAAAAGCTTTTTCCTTTATTGGACTGGAAACATAAAAAAAGCATTGGGTCTTCTTGAAAAAATAGCTGAAACAGAGGAACAGGTGGAGGATATTTGGATAGCCCGTGTTAATTGGTTAAAGGGATGGATATACTACGATAAAGGAAGATTCGACGAAAGTCAGAAATATTTTAAAAGTTATTCTAAATATAAAATGAACCGTGGTTTCTCAAAAGTCTATTCTACAGCAAGGAGTTATTGTTACATCGGATTAACAGATTTAGGAAAAGGAAAAATTGATTCTGTTAGAAATAATTTGAAAAAGATGAATTCTATCTCAAAAGAATTAGACGGTGTCCGTTCCCATATTATAAATTATCATTATAACTTATTATACAGTATGGTTCTAATTAAAGAAGATTCTTTGAATAAAGCAGAAGGGATTTTGAAAAACAACGCCCCCTTTAAGATTCCGCCTAATTATTTGTCTGGTTGGCAAATAGCTGGTACAATTAGTGCTCCCCTTCTTCAAGACGGCTTAGCACTGATATATATTAAACAGGGAGAATTAGATAAGGCTATTCAAGTTTATGAGGAACTGATTTCCCATGATATTAAAATTAGGGGGCTACATTTAATCCACCCCAAATATCATTATCGCTTAGCTAAATTGTACGAAGAAAAAGACTGGAAGAAAAATGCAATTGGAGAATATGAAAAATTCCTAAAAATCTGGAAGAATGCCGATAAGGATTTACCTGAATATATTGATGCTAAAAAAAGATTGGCAGGATTGATAGAGAAGTAAAAATGTAAAATATTTTTATTAATAGAAGTCATTGAATAATCTATTTTTGATTGTCAT
>CAZROF010000053.1:0-2568 GCA_964601675.1 Candidatus Woesearchaeota archaeon | reverse complement strand
CATAATATAAAATTTTAGAGTGAATTGAGAGAAGGGAGGTCAGCACTCCCTAGAGCCATTGACCTTTCGAACTAAGCTGCGGAGGGCGAACAATTTGCTCGAATTTTGTCTAAATGTTATTCATAATATAAAATTTTAGAGTGAATTGAGAGAAGGGAGGTCAGCACTCCCTAGAGACCTAAAAGTTCAATGACACAAGCAGCCAATTTATCTTAAACTAAATTAACCCACAAAATTATCAAACAAAAACCTCCACCAACTCTTTTGTTCAACGGATTTAGATACACAAATCTTACAACTACCACCACAATCAACATCATCTTCATCCCCATCCAATTTTCCATCAAAACAATAATCACAATATATCCCATCCTGAGTACCAAAATAAATATTCAAATAATTATTATCCATACTCCCTCTCTTTAAAATAGCCAAAGTACTATTATCTAAAACATTATAAACACCAACATAACTATCTCCACATTTCTCAAACTTCTTAGTATAAATATCAACAGAAACAGAACAACTCTTAGATTCTTTCTCCGTATCGATACACCCCTTTAAGTCCGTACAAACACGAGTCTTAACTCCTCCAATCTTAGTTAACTTATCTGCTCCCACTAAATCATTAAAATTGTAATTAGTCTCACACTCTGTCCAACTAGAACAAACTACATCAGGAGAGCACTTGCCTTCTTCAACACAAGATAACTTCTTAGGAATATTAAAGGAAGTCCCACAATTATTTAAATCATTACATATAGGACTACTTACACCATTTTCACAACCACTCCACTTGCACTGCCAATTCTCAACACAACTACCATCGCACCTCCGAACACTAACCGGAAAATCCGTAGAAACAGCACAGCCACTTGAATCCATACAATCACGTCGCTGAACACCATTATCACAAATTCCCCATTCCCCGCAATTCCAACTAGAATCACAAGTAGATTTCCATATACTTTCCTTCTCAACCAAACTCATAGAAACAATATCAGAATCCAACTTAGGCAAGTCCTTAATCTCAATAAAATCATTAAGTCCCACTCCTTCGATGGGACTTATAGACACGCCTACCCCCTTACCACTAGTACCAGCAGGACAATAATCAACAAAAACATTTTTACCCCCACAAGTAGAACTAGAAAAATTCTCAGCAACCCCTAATCTAATATTCATGCTACCCGGGTTCTTTTTCGCAGGAATCTTATACGCCTTCTCTAGACCAATAGTTGGAATATCTTTCAAATTAAAAAATTGAGAAGAAAGATCAACGAAGGAAATCAATAATCTATCAACCGGATAATTAGCTACCCCCCTATCTGCCTTTAAAAAAATCATTTTAGAAGAAGCATCATAACAAGCTTGATATTCAAATTTATCAATACTATTAACATCTACACAACCCTTGGGAGGAATAGAAAAATTTTCATTATCAACTTTCACATTTTGAGGAAATCCGAAAACAACCCAGACTGCAACCAAAGTCACAACAACTAGAAATCCCCAATTAAAAATAGTCCAAAATTTACTCCTCATAACAACTTAATAAAAATACCATTTAATTACCTTACTAAATAAAAGTGCCAGCTTCCTCAAGCCGATCTTTCTCTTTCTGAATAATTCTATAAGCAAGACCATTATCTCCATAATGAATTGCATTACCAGCTACTTTAGCAACCTTAACCGCCTCCTTATCATAAATCTTCAAAACTTTTTTAACTTCCTTTCTACTATTCCCTTCATCAGCAAGCATTCCCATAATGTTCATTTTATCATAACCCATATGAATAGCTTTCCTAACCCAACTCAGCAACTCATGCTCTTGCCTAACAGACACACGAGCATTTCGTTCTAGTCTTTCATTTCGGATATTAACATGTTTTTCAATCCCTTTAGTTATCTTAACGCCAGCACTATCTAGGAATCCATAAAACCTATCTAAGAATCCAGGAGCAGCAACATTATTAAAAATAATCTTATGTCTATATATTTTAGAAAGAGCATCTGCAAGAGCCTTAATTTTTTCTTCAGTTAATTCATGATTAGAATAATATGCTTCAAACATATTTTTACAAAACGTAACTTCAAGCTTCATTCCCCTATCTTCAAATTCTTTATCCAATTCTCCATAATCCAACTTACTATCCAAATTATACTCTTCTTTAAAATGATCCTTAGCAGTTTTCCCTATAATGTCTAACTTCTCCCTAACACCAACATCTCTACTTAGAAAAATATTCATTCTATCAATCGGAGTCTGTTCTCTTTCCTTGACCATATCCCGAGCTCTTTTTTTCTTTAATCGAACCTCTATAAAAATCAAAACTGCAGCAATAACAATAGCAGCTATAATAAACCATATTAAAAATGCCACACGAGAATCCGACATCAACGAAATCATAACATACACCTCATCATAAGCCAAAGACAATCTAATATAAAAAGCTTACGAGGGCAAAAAATCACTCAAACTTTATTTCACCAGAGACACCTAAAGGGTTAAAAACTAAAATAATCATCCAAACTAATGGTAAACGGAATCGATGGACCTTTGGATTT
>CAZROF010000052.1:0-2626 GCA_964601675.1 Candidatus Woesearchaeota archaeon | reverse complement strand
ATTTCAAATGCCAAAGCGAGTATGAATCTGTTAGGAAAGTTTATGAAAGAAATGTATTTTTTGCAAATCTTGGGATAGGAATTTCAGTCTTTATCATCGCTTTCTTTTTGGGTCTTGAAGCTGTTTCTAGTGGCTTGATGGGTGGAGCTGTGATGCTGATGATTTATGGAAGTATGAGATATTGGGGTGAGTTGTCGGATGTATGGCGGACTTTGATGCTTGGTGTCGCTTTGGTTGCTTTGATTGTGCTTGGATACAAAAAATTGAGTAATTAAGAGGAAGATTTAAAATGTATTGACATTTTATTTTAAATAAAAGGTTTGAAAATGTTAGAAAATTATATTGCGAATCCGTATTTGAGAGCAGGGACCGTCTTTTTAGTTGTATCTTTAATTATAAGGATTTTAATGTTTATTCTAGCTAGAATAATTCCAATTTTTACCAAAAAGACCAAGACAGATTTGGATGATGTTATTTTAAGGAAAATTTCTGCTCCGTTGACTTTTTTGGCGATTTTGGCTGGTGCTAGATTTTCCATAGGGGAAATTAAGATTGAAGAAAGCTTGGTTGGCACTATTGAGGGAGTGTTATTAACTTTAATGATTGTGCTTGGTTCTGTTTTGATTTATTATATTATAGATGCTTTAGTCACGGTTGGATATAGAGATTTTGGTACGAAAATTAGGGGTAAGGTAAATGAGAGTTTATTGCAATTTTTTCATAGTATCTTGATTGTTATTGTGATTCTTGGTGCATTTCTAGTTATTTTATCTAATTGGGGAATTGAGATTGGTCCGCTTTTGGCTGGACTGGGTGTTGCCGGAATTGCAATTGCTTTCGCATTACAGTCTACTTTGGCTAATATTTTTGGTGGGATTTCTATGCTTCTTGATAGATCTATTAATGTCGGTGATGTTGTTGAGTTAGACGATGGCACAAAAGGTCATATTTTGAAGATTAATTTGAGGAGTACTAAGGTTAAGACGTTTAATAATAAGTTAATGATTGTTCCGAATGGTAAGTTGAGTGAGTCTAATATTAAAAATGTTGCTTTGCCTGGTCCTGAAACTAGGGTTGTTGTTCCGTTCGGTGTTGTTTATGGTAGCAATGTAGAAATGGTGAAAAAGTTGGTTTTGAAGGAAATTAATAAGGTTAATGGTTTATTCAAGGAGAAAAAGCCAATCGTTCGATTCATGGAGATGGCAGATTCTAGTTTAAAATTTAAGGTGTATTTTTATATTGAGTCTTTTGAGAATCTTATTGATGCTTTGGATGATGCGAATACTCGAATTTATAATGCTTTAAATAAGGCTGGAGTTGAGATTCCGTTTCCACAGATGGATGTTAATTTGAAGAAGTAAAAATAATTGTTAGTTTTTTGGATATTACTAAGAGGATTATGCACTTGATTGATTTTCAGATAAGTTAGGTGCTAGGATACCTTTGAAATAACAGTAGTCCTTGTTTGTCGTAAATATATATGGTGTCCCCATCGGTGTTCCAGATATGTGAAAATGTTTTAGTATATTGTGATTTTGGTTTCATCGTCGTTTCGTATATATGGCTTGCATCGTCTTTGTAGGTTATATATAGTTGCACATTACAGTTATTTTGGAGAGTTAATGATTCGGGTTCGTTGGTTTTGAATTGTATGATTTTAATACAGTTTGAGTTTGGGGATTTTTTCCAGAGACCGAGATTATTTAGTCTAGCGAACTCTTCAGCTTGTTTTAATTGTTTATAGTGGCTATCTCGATTGTAATAAAATAGGGTAGCTAATCCACTTGAGAGCATTTGAGCGTTGATGTTTTTATTATTGAGAAAAATATATGCTAGGGTCCTGCCGTATTTATCTGTCCCGTGTGATTCAAGTCTAACTGATTTATTTGCCACGAGAATTATTAGTAAGTCCTTTGCATCCTGATAGAGTAGCCGTTTTTTTTCTGGAGTATTTATTCCTAGAAGTCGGATTCTTTGGGTATTGTATAATTGAAGGGTGTCTCCGTCGATAACTCTTGCTACTTTAGATCCTTTTAAATTGGTGACTTCTCCAGTAATTTGATAGTAATATGTAGTTGAGATAAGGAAAAGTATGGCAATAATTATATGTTTTAGCTGCATTTATTTTTAAAGACAGTAAGGTTTAAAAGTGTAATTTTTATCTTTAGTTTATGACAACTGTACGGATTAAATTGCAGAGTGTAGAGATTGATAAATTGAATGAAGTTATCGACCGGATAAAAACTATTGCTAGTGGAGCTGGGATTCCGATTTCTGGACCTATTCCTTTGCCGACTAAGAGGCTGAAGGTTACAACCAGGAAGTCTCCTTGTGGGGATGGAACTGCTACATTTGATAGGTATGAGATGAGAATTCATAAGAGAATTATTGATTTGCCTGCTAATGATAGGATTTTGCATAATATTATGAGAATTTCTATTCCACGAACGGTTAAGATTAAGATTGAGATGATTGATTAATTTTAAATTTTTGACGAAAACTTCTTGGTAAAGAAATATTTACGTATCAATATACGCTCCATATTTTTTTATACTGCGAACTTTTCTGTTGAAAATTGTTTGGCGGGTTAATTTGTGATATAGTACTATCCATCATGATAATGTTT
>CAZROF010000051.1:0-2643 GCA_964601675.1 Candidatus Woesearchaeota archaeon | reverse complement strand
ATGAGATAAGAGACTTCGCGCTAAGATCATCTATTGATGAGATAGAATCAATTACCATGAAGATGCGAATGTTCCTAGAGCTTTCTGGTGATAGTCAGTTTTTAAAAAAGCAGCAGGCGATATATTCAATCGAACTTGAGGTCTTGGAAGATTATTTACTGAATATATAATCTTCATCACGGTTATTGTTTTCTCTAAGCACTATAATTATCTAATATTACTTGTGTATAAAACTGTGGATAACTTAGACAGCTTAGAAGAAGATCATCTTGATTTGCCAATCAAAAGTATTAATTAGTAGTGCTGCTTTTTTGAGAATATTTTAGGCTTTCTGGGCTTGTCCATCCATGAATAATCCCCATTTAAAACAACTGTCATATCTCTCTTATGCGAAAATTTCCCGGCACCATAAACAACATTCCCTTCGACCGATAGTCTTATCGCTTTAGGTGCTCCCATTATTTCATTTATTAATTCAACGAAATTTGCCTGTGGATAAGTTTCTTTTATCTTTGCCCATTTGTCGATAGCCTTTTGTTTTTTATCTTCGGCTTCTGTTGTTATTTTTGATTGAAGGTCTTTTGTTAGTTGTGTTAGATTAGTCATTGTTTATTATAGCATAATTTGGCAGAGAGCAGTGGAATTGAACCACAATCGTTTCCGATCAATCTGTTTAGCAAACAGTCACAAAAACCTTCTTGCTTTACTCTCTAAAAATGGAGGAAGGCATCGGGGTCGAACCGATACAACCTTGCGGTCATCAAGCTTTTCAAGAGCCATAAGCGCGCCAACTTTGCGGCCTTCCATAATTGGTACACAAGGTGGGAGTCGAACCCACACATATTTGTTTCTAAAACAAACGCCTCTTCCAATTGGGCTACTTGTGCTTGGTGGAGGTGTCTGGATTCGAACCAAAACGGAACTAGCCGACCTCGGGGTTACAGCCCGGTACCTTGCCTCATAGGTATCACCTCCAAAAATGGTATCCGTGAATGGACTCGAACCATTACTTAATAGATTTTAAGTCTACTACCTCTGCCTATTGGGTTACACGGACAATAAATATAAATATTCAGGGCGGTAAGATTCGAACTTACGGCTTATATCTTCCAAAGATATCACTCTAGACCAGACTGAGCTACACCCTGAATATTTATACTTGAGCATAAAAAAGCCCTCAATAACTTTCGCTATGAGGGCTTTTAATATTTCTTTTTACTTTAAACCACTACATAGCTGTCTTCTCCGAATAACTCGGCGAGAGTGATAAAGTAGGCAGTAAAATATTCATGTGTAGTAGTGTACTATAGTTTTTTGATTATTGCAATGTTTGCATTATTTTAATTTGTTAAGTTTCTTCAACAATAACCGTTATTAATTGTTCATACATATAACCTGAATTCTACAGGTTCCGCGATGAGGTGATCAACGGATATAACTTTAAAACTTTTCTTCTCCGGCCTTAATGTTGAAATTGTTTCGCCTACTTTTGGGCTTGAGCTTGATTCATATCTTATTAGACTGATTCCTTTGGAAGAGATAATGTCAATAGTTATTTCCCTCATATTATTTTCCAACATATCTCCCTGTTGATTGATCATAGTCTGGATCGCCTAGCAATTCATTCTCTTTAAAAGCTACATTCATTCCTGACGTTGGGTGCCTACAATGTATTATAGGTTTATCGATCCCATCAAATGTTATAGCAATTATCTTGTAAAGTTCGCTAGCAATTAACTCCCCATTTTTGTACTCAGAATTCTCAACAATCTCACCTATTCCTAGTTTACTTTCAAATTTCATAATCTTCCCAATTTAATTTTTATTTATCGTTAATGCATTGTAACCAAATATATTCACCTTCTTTTACTAATTCATCCATTTGAGTTAATAGGGCTTCGTTTCCAGTCATCCCTATTCGCCAATCTTTTCTTGCTTTTAATGTGTTTATTAAGCAAGCAGGAACCTTGTTTTTACTTAATGATTTCATGAATCCCTGAAGAAAAACATGGAAAAAACAGCACCCTCTAAAGTATTCTTTTTTATGCGCTAGCAACGGATTCATGGTGTTCTTGTATTTGGTTGTCTTCGACAGGGATTACCCAGGAGCAAGGTACAACCCATGATTGATCCGGCAAGCTAACTGGACATGGAAAGCCATCAAACATCACGTCATATTCGTTATATTGATCTGATTCTGTGTGTATTATTCCGTAGCTCATTATAGGCGGCAAATTTTCAAAATCATGTCCTTGTCCTCTGTGGATAAGTATGACTTTTGTTCCAAGTTTTAGCATTATTTATTTGTAAAATGATTGGTTCAACATATATTTCGATCTGCGTATTCTCCACACCAACTTCCGGCAATTGTGACGGGATGCTGCCAATATGATGACGAACTCGTGGAGAATTCTACTTCATCATTAACGATGTATTGAGTTGCCATGTGGCCTATATCAAGCGCGGGTGGGAATCTGTGGCAGCATCCTTCTTGGTCACTATTGTGTAAGTTTTTATTCGTGCTTATTAGTTGACTCCAGTGTTTGCAAGTTTGGCATTTCATTATAGTTAAACAGACTGCAAAAAATGATCCCCACAATAAAACTTACCCCCACCAACAACTCCAGCACTTCTTGAGCCGCC
>CAZROF010000050.1:0-2835 GCA_964601675.1 Candidatus Woesearchaeota archaeon | reverse complement strand
CTATTCACCAAAGTCAAACTTCATACATTCTTCAAACTTGCCATTCAAATCTTCTGGTCCAACCAATAAATAAAAAGAGTTGATTTTAATCTTTTTGGCAAAATTCACATTTTTTAGAAACTTTTTTGCTTTTTCAAACCCGAGCTTATCCATGTCTTTGAATGCCAAAGTGATGTGTGGAGAGTATGGGAAAACGATATTATTGTAATCCATGTCGAACTTTTTCAGCGGTGCCGACAATCTCTCTACAAACGAGAGTAACTCTGGATTAATACGTACCTTGATTGCTACAAGATATGGTTCACAATTAAAAAGTTTAGAGCCTCCCCAATTATCTACAAACATGAAATCCCCTATTTCTACTTCAAAAGGAGATTGTGTTTTCGCAAAAGAATTTAGTTTAACTTCTAAGTTCTTAAGGGATTCATTATCAAGCGTTGGGGCGTTTCCAATTGTGAAATGTGGTCTCCATTCAACTAGGGAAGATTTTGACCCAGTTATTTTGAATAGCGTCTCTTGTAATTCTACAATTTCCTTTTCTGTATCTTTATCAAAATAAACAACACATGGGTATAATTTTCTCATGAGTTATAATGTCGCGGTGCCTTTATACTTATTACTGTCAATGTTCTAACTCGTTCAAATCAAAAATAAGGATTTCTCCATCCTCTGTTTTTGTACAGAAGTTTTTCTTGTTAGAACAAATATTAAACCAATATAAGTTCGCCGTTTGGTATATTCAGAGCGAGAAAAAAGTTAAAATTACAAGAAAAATCTCTGGACATTATCGGAGACTTCACGAGGAAATTAAGAAAGTTTATGAGTTATATTATAATTATAACGACGAGCTAATCAAAGAAATTTTAGCTAATGGATTAAAAACAAATTCAAAAACTGGAGAAAATCTTGTATTGTTCGAAGACAACCCGAGACTGGCACACGAGATAATGAATATCACTGAAAAAATTAGATATATTGCAAACCAAATTATTGGAATAAACAGTTAGGGGAGCTTCGAGACGTTTTTGGTTTTAGTGGGACATTTGTATTCACGGCTTGTCTTGCAACTAGTTTGTTTTGAGAGAGAATTTCTACCCTAAAACTTACGTCTTTGATGCCATATTTTTCATAGGAAAACAGATTTAATTAGAAACGGATTGCTCTTGATTTTGAAAACTTCCTGATGTTAGGTTCCAGTCTAGTTTTATGAGTTGTTGAACGGCTGGATTTTTTGTGTTAAGTTTGTATAGGTTTGATTTTCCTACCCTTCTTGTTTTGATTACTATATTATTTCGTTCTAGTTTTTCCCAGAAAGTTTGGAGGGTTGAATAACTGACTTCCGCGTTTTTTGCGATTTCGGTTAGGGGGTAGTCGAACATTTGGTATGATATTAGAAAGTCTAGGACTTTCATTACTGGATTGTTCCCGAAGACTTCGATGAAGGTTGATTGAGAATTCATTTTGTTTTGTATGTTACACTGTATGCATTATGTATACTTATTTGTTAACAAAATGTTATTTAAATGTTTTTTTTATGCCTCAATGTTAGAAACATTTAAAGATAGTGCTTTATTATCAATATCAGTGGGCAATGAAGTGATAGCTGTGGCTATTTTGTATAATTTGCGGAGGAAGAATAAGATTGGGAATAAGTATACTCCTCTTGATAGTTTAAGCAAGGGATTTCCCAAACATGTGAAGGAGGAGGTTAAGGATGCTGTTAAATCTTTAATCAGGCAAGGTTGGATTAACAAGAAACCTACGTCTTATGGATTTGAGGTTTCTTTAGGTGAAAATAAAATTACTGAGATTGAAAAATTTATCTTTCGGGTTATAGGTTTTGAATTCTAGCACAATAATCTTTAAATAAGAAGTTGGGGTTTTCTAAATATGATATTAAAACTAGATGAACCAAGGTTATTAGGAGATGCTATTGATATCATTTCTAACGTTGTTGTGGAGGTTCGTATTAAGTTATTAGATGATGGTTTGAGTATTGTTGCAGTTGATCCGGCCAATGTTGCTTTGGTTATTTTTCGCTTACCAAAAGAATCCTTTAGTGAATATGATGCTGGAAGTCAAGTTTGGGGAGTTAACTTAGCTGACTTAAAAAAAATCATGAAAAGAGCTAGTGGAGCTGCTAGTGTGACTTTGGGGGAGGTTGAGGGGAAATTGAAGATTACTATTTTTGATAAGGTAAAGCGGAATTTTAGTTTGGCTTTAATTGAGGTTAGTGCTGAAGATAAAGATATTCCTGAATTGAATTTCGGGGCACGTGTTGAAATGGATGCTAGAGATTTTGCTCAGGCTGTTGAGGATGCGAGTATTGTTGCTGATTCTTGTGCCTTTATTCTTAAGGATGATGTTTTTGCGGTTGAGGGTAATGGAACTTTGAATTCGGCTAAAGCTGAATTTAGTGGGGGAGATTTGGAAATTTTTGGAACGGGAAAAAGTAAGTATAGCTTGGAGTATTTGATGAAATTTATCAAGGGAATGAAAATTTCTAAGAATGTTGTTGTTAGTTTTTCGGATGATTATCCTTTGAGGTTGGACTTTCCTGGGGAGAGGATGGGGATTGGGTTTGTTCTGGCTCCTAGGGTTGAGAACGATTGATTATTCTACTTTAAAGGTTATTTCATAATACATTGTGTTGGGAACTATAAATCCTTATAAATATAAGTAGCCATTTGGTATTATGGAGAAGATTTATGTTATGGTCAATGGAGCGGGCAAGATGGCAAAAGCAGCGTCGGAAGCAATAATAAAGTCTTCGGATTTTGAGTTAATGCCGTTTTCATTTGTTGGAGAGAATACAAAGTCGGACTATGAGATTTT
>CAZROF010000049.1:0-2859 GCA_964601675.1 Candidatus Woesearchaeota archaeon | reverse complement strand
TTGTTTCTCAGCTCCTAACAATGATGGATGGTTTGCAATCTAGGGGAAAAGTTGTAGTCATTGGCGCCACAAACAGACCAAATGCGATAGACCCCGCCCTCCGTAGACCAGGAAGATTTGATAGAGAGGTGGAAATTTCTGTACCAGATAAAACCGGAAGAAAACAGATTCTACAGATTCATACGAGGAATATGCCAATTATTGCCCCAGTTAAAAAGATATATATTGAAACAAAATTAAAAGAGCTGAAATCTAGTATAAATAAAATGAATAAATCAGAGAGGGAAGAACTAGGAGAAGGGATGAAGGATGAGGTAAAAGATTTACAAATAATTTTAGATGGATTATCTGAGGGGAAAGAATTAAATGATAAAAGAAAGGAAAGAATAAAATCAATTTGTTTACATGGGCTACTTAGCGATATTGCAAGAAAGACGCATGGGTTTGTGGGAGCAGATATTAATTCACTCGCAAAAGAGGCAGCTATGATTGTAATAAGGAATAATTTAGATAAGCTTAGATTAGAGGAGGGGGTGGAGATTTCTCAAGAAGTTTTAGATCAGCTAACAATTACTGGTGATGATTTTGAAGAGGCATTAAGAGTGGTAAGACCCTCCGCCATGAGAGAAGTTTTGGTAGAAACCCCAAATACAAAATGGGGAGATATCGGAGGAGTTGACGGGGTAAAAAGGGATTTGAAGGAGGCAGTGGAGTGGCCACTTAAGTTCCCAGATGCATTTTCCAGAATGGGAATAACTGCACCAAAGGGAGTTCTTCTTTATGGTCCTCCAGGTACAGGAAAGACACTTTTGGCAAAAGCTGTAGCGAATGAGTCAGAGGCAAATTTTATCCAGATTAAGGGCCCAAGTCTTTTGAGTATGTGGGTTGGAAAATCTGAAGAAGGGGTTAGGAAAATATTTGAAAGAGCTAGGCAGGTTTCACCTTGCGTAGTATTTTTCGATGAGATAGATTCTCTTGCCGGGAAGCGTGGTAGCTCAATGCAGGGAGGATCCAAAGTTACGGAAAATGTTTTAAATCAGCTTTTAGCTGAGATGGATGGAATCGAAGATTTAACAAATGTAATTGTTATTGGGGCAACAAATAGGCCCGATATTTTAGATCCAGCATTGATGAGGCCCGGAAGATTTGATAGAATTGTGTATGTTCCGGTTCCAGAGCAAGGGGGCAGGTTGGAAATATTAAAAATTCATACAGGGAATATGCCAATAGAAGACAAGGACAACCTAATTAGGGAACTTTCAAAAGAAACTGAAGGATTCACTGGAGCAGATATAGAATCCCTTGCAAGGGAAGCTGCAATGTTAGCACTTAGGGAAAATATATCCGCCAAAAAAGTTAAAAAAGAACACTTCTTAAAAGCAATGGAGAAGGTCACTCCCTCTGTTTCAAAGAATGACCAAGAGAGGTATAAGCAAATAGAATCAAAATATCTAAAATCAGCAAAGGCGGCACTTGTCAATAGTAGTGCTAGTTATACCGGATAAGATGTTTGGAGACGATTCATTTATGGGAATAGAAGATTTGTTTAATCAATTTTCTGGTACAAGAAAGAACTATTCTAATGATCAAAAGGCCCAGTCCCAAAATCTTCTAAATACGGTAGAATCAGAAGGGGAAACAATATTAATTTTTGATTTATCGGGTAGAAAGGTAGTTTCAGTGACGGCTCGTGAGGGTTTTTTAACAAATGAATATGGAGAAAGAATTGATTCAAAAGAAAGGGTTATGGCAATAGGGCTAGAAGATAATAAAACTTTAAAATACAATCTTCCAGGGGATCTTGCGAAGAGAAAACTTAGCTATACATTTACAAATGGGATTTTGGAGGTTTCTCTTAAAAAATGAAGGATAAAATAACTCTAGAGGTAATAGAAACAAATCAAAAGTATATTGGAAGAAATATAGCAACAATATCAGGGGCTGATATGTCACGACTAGGGATTGTTTCTGGAGATATAATAAGAATAAAAAATAAAAAAGAGCTCTACTTGAGAGCCATAAGAATAAGTGATGAATTTCGTGGAAGAATAAGTCTTGATGGGGAAGCTCGTTCGGTATTGGGTTTGTCAGTAGGGGAAAATACAATAGTTTCAAAGTCCAAAAAAGCTTCTATATTAAAATCTGCAACCTTGGCGATATTGCCCCATGAATCATTTTCAAATGATCAATTGAAAACCTATAATTCTCAATTAAAAGATTCTGGGGAATTTAAAAAAATGTTAAAAGATTCTCCACTCTCAGTAGGACAAAAAATAACAATACCAACCTCGGTTGGAAAATTAGCATATTCTGTATCAAAAATTTTACCCAAAAAGGCAGCCTTTGGAATTGTAAAAGCTACAACAAAGATAGAAATTGCAGATGATATAGGAGAGGGGTCGGGTGCAAATGTTTACTATGAAGATATTGGAGGATTAAAAGAAGAAATAGAAAAGATAAGGGAAATGGTAGAGTTTCCAATGAAGCACCCAGATATCTTTCAGAGATTAGGGATTTCTGCCCCGAGGGGAGTTTTAATGACAGGCCCTCCTGGAACAGGAAAAACACTTCTTGCAAAGGCAGTTGCGACAGAAACAGATGCTAAATTTATTTCAATTGCCGGGCCGGAGATTATGTCTAAATATCATGGTGGGTCAGAGGAGAATTTAAGAAAGAAATTTGAAGAAGCGGAGAAGAATTCTCCAGCAATTATTTTTATAGATGAAATTGATGCCATAGCACCAAAAAGGGGAGAGTCTCATGATCAGGCAGAAAAAAGGGTAACAACCCAACTTTTAACCCTAATGGATGGTTTAAAATCTAGGGGACAAGTTGTCGTGATGGCTGCTACAAATAGAC
>CAZROF010000048.1:0-3286 GCA_964601675.1 Candidatus Woesearchaeota archaeon | reverse complement strand
CTTTTTATCTATTCCCAATGATCGGCGGCTTTGTAGGCGGCGATGCCGTGAGCGTAGAATACATTTGTTCTTGTCTAGTGCCAATCCGTCTGCAAGCAAAAGGGCCATAATTGAAGTACGAAACGAATGATCTGCGACGGACTCGGGATTAGGTACATTTCTGGCCACCCACCCAGATCTACTTAATTCCTTCAAGTTGCCAATGCAATGCAATAGCTCAATCATATCTTCCATGACTTAAATCAGGAATTTTTTATATTTATAAGTTTCCTTCTTATGTTTAGGTTAAAAGAAGGCTTTAAATAACTTAATTATAAAGTAATAACATGACAGATCGAGATAGCTCAAAATATCAACTAATAAGGCCAGTGAAGTCTTGGGTACTTGTAAATCCTTCAATCGGCTGTGGATTTGATTGTGCCTATTGTAATGGACACAGGAATAGGGTTGAACAAAAAAAATCCCCCGAAGAAACCCTATTAGAGATAAAAAAATCTGGGGATATCCACAAGGACCATAACCCAATTCTATTATATGGTTACTCAGACCCTTTTTTGCCACAAAATTCAGGGAGTTTAATAAGAATATTAAAGGGGTTAGACCAGGAGGGATGGAAAAACAGGATTAGTTTAATTTCTAAGATTCATCCGGGAGATGAGGCATTAGACGCATTAGCAGAAATAGAAAACCTAAGGCTGGGTGTTTTTGTAACATATGCAAATCTTATTCCTGGAATAGAGTCGGTCTCATATCAAAGAAGATTAGACTTAATGGAGTCTCTTCATAAACGGGAGATGCCCGTTGTTAGTTATATCAGTCCCTTGGTGAGGCAATGGATTCCACATAGGGGATTAGAAAAATTAGCCCACGATATCAAAGGAAAGGTAGACGCAGTTGCAGTTTCTGGACTTTGCCTAACTCCACGAATTATTTCAGATTTAAAAAAACGAGAGGTTATTATACCATATACCCCAACGCAAGGGAAAAAATATCTTGACGAAAACTTACTTAAAGAAGCAACAAAAATAATCGAATCTACTACTAAGCTGCCCGTTTTTCCTAACGCCTCCAGTGCGATGTCTCATTTATTCAAATAATATCCCACAAATTAGATTCCTACACAGAACTTAAAAACATAGAGAATTTTAATAGATTATGACCTTTTCACAAAAAGATAAAGAATATATGAGGTTGGCATTAAGTGAGGCAAAAAAGTCTCTCAATAAAGGGGAATACCCAGTGGGTGCTGTCCTAGTGATTGGTGGAGAAATAGTCGGAAAAATAGGAAATTCGACTAACTCAAAAAACAATTGGACTGCTCATTCAGAATCAGAACTGATAAATAATTACTCCAGTAAAATCAAGGATAAAATTCTTCCGACGATTAACAATCCATCATTAAAAAAAATTAGCGTTGAGCTATACACCACTCTAGAGCCTTGCCTAATGTGTCTTGGTGTATCTGTTCTAAATAGGGTCTCAAGGATTATTTATGCTTGCAAAGATCCACACGGTGGCGCAACAAAATTATCAAGACACAACCTCCCAGGCTGGTATAGGCTAAAATGGCCCTTAATTCAGGGCGGACTTTATGGAAGAGAGTCCTACCTCCTATTAACAAAATTCATGAAGAATCAAAAAGAAAGCTATTGGAAGGAGACATTAGACTTATTCAAAAAAGAGGCAAGGCGGCTGTGGTAAAAATAGATTTGCACATACATTCAACTTTTTCAGATGGAAATCTTTGTCCAAGTGAGATAATTGATATGGCTATAAAAAAAGGGGTGTCTGCCATAGCTATAACAGATCATAACTCTGTCCTTGGGAATAGAGAGGCGGTTAAATATTCTAAAGGAAAGAATATAAAATATATCCCCGGGATAGAAATTACCATAACGCCCCCTTCTATATGTAAGGAATTGCATATCGTAGGACTCTATATAGATTCAAACAATAAGGAAATATTAAGATTAAGGGGGAAACATAATAGATATGCAAAAGAAATTATAAAAAAAATAATTATAAAACTAAATAATCTTGGGTACGATATTAACTTTGAAGATTTAATAAATGAAACTAAAGGCAAGCACTTCGGAAGACCCCTTCTTGCAAATCAACTTTTGAAGAAATATCCAAATGAATTCGTAGACACAAAGGATACTTTCAATAAACTCCTAGGTAAAGAAGGGAAGGCTTTTGTTCGCCAAAAAGGAATATCTATGGAAGATGCGATTAGAATAATTCATGAAGCTAAGGGAATTGCGATTGTTGCCCATCCCTGGTATTTGGGAGATGGCATGGAAGATATTATCAAGGAGTTTGTGAATCTTGGTGGAGATGGCATAGAAAGAGATTATGTTTCAAAAAAAAGTATATCAGCAGACATGGGATTAAGATTAGACGAAGTAATAATAAAATATGGGCTTGTTGTTTCTGGGGGAACTGACTTTCATGACACTAACAAGAAGAAGAAATTGGGAGACAGGGGTTTATTAAAAGAGGAACTTGAGAGACTAAGCGATTATTATTCCAAAAATAGTTAATTACGGTATTACTATATTATAGTAACACTTATAAGTTTCAGTATATACGAAATCATATGAAGTTTTCCCCTTTATATCACTCAGAGAGGTTGGAAAAGCGGTTAATTAATCCAAACGGAACAGCTGGGGTTATAACACTTTGGTCAAAATGGAGAAATATAGCTGCAAGAATCGGGGAAAAACACCCTTCCTTGCTTGAACCTAACTCTCCGGTGGTCTTATTTTCAAACCTATATGGCAATGGGCTATCAATGATGCTATCCAATCTGGCCTATAATCCCCAAATAACCAAGCTTGCAATTGTTGGAGGAGATAGTAAGATAGTGCCCTCTTCCAGCTATCTAATTAATTTTTTAGAGAAGGGTGTTGATTTAGAGCAGATAGGAGATACTCAATTAGCCAAAATAAGGGGCACTTCATTCTACATAGATCCAAAATTAAAACCCGAGTTGTTCTCCCATATTGATGTTAGGAGATTTTCCACTAAAAATTATGATGGACTTTATGATTTTTTAACAAGAGAAGACGCTGAATGTAATAGGCAAAGATTAAAAATTAAACTTGATGAACCATCTTTCTCTTATTTCCCTTCGGACATAACTACTCATCAAATAAAGGCAAGCTCTCCTTTAGATGCCTGGATGGAAATAGTTCAAAGGTTGAACAGATATGGGAAAGATGTAAGAGTAAAAAAGGGGCTGAGAATAAAAGAATTGTTGAAGGTGTTTTGGAGGCTATTCGGA
>CAZROF010000047.1:0-3354 GCA_964601675.1 Candidatus Woesearchaeota archaeon | reverse complement strand
TCCGAATAGCCTCCAAAACACCTTCAACAATTCTTTTATTCTCAGCCCCTTTTTTTAATCCAAATTCATCTTTAAATTTAGAAGCCTCTGCAATAAATTTTAATTTCGGACGAATATCTCGCGATAATCTATTTTTCTCTGATTGAGTTAAACTAATCCCAGTAATTTGTTTCTGAATAATAACAATTTCCCGCTCCCCAAAAATTTTTCGAGCCAACGGGTTTTCCCCAATAAATTTTTTAAATTTCATAATAACCATCATAAAGGTTATAATAACCATAATAATAGTTATTATAAATCTTTCTATTCAATAAGAACCAATCTATCATAAAACCCCTTTTTAATCTTCAGTCCATCACCGACTTTAACACAATAGGGATTCTTTACAGCACTAATTTTAGTCACATTAATTCGTTCAATGTTTTTCCATTGCATATTCTGAGCCTTCTCAGGTGGAACCAAAAAAGTATTAGCATTATAAACATCATAATTGCGAATAGCGTCGTAGTCAGCCCCGGGGTTCGTAATCTTCGCAGATAAATTAGCGAAACAAACTTCTTTAATATCTTTGGGCAAATTAATTACAAAATTGCTGCTGCTTTCTTGTCCCTGAATGGCATTATCAACGGCTTTTTGCAAATCCTGATAAAAAACTCCCACACTAGCACTCTCTCCTAGGTCCAAAAAAGACCTAACTGCCATAAATGCAATCACAACAAAAACCACAATCAAAAAAATAGCAAAAATCATACCAAATGGCATCCCCATAGTCTGCTGTCCTTTTTTATTCTTCACGCTCATCAATTATAAAAGTAGTTTTATTTTATAAAACTATTTAAATTTCTAATTTTAAAGCACATATAAAAATCATTTAACCTCGTTAGCTCTTTGACCTAACTACTTTGTTTTCTGAAAAATTTCTCTACAAGAAATTTTGAGTAGGCCTAACAACAATGGAACACCCAGCTCCCTCATTTAAAAATTCGTCACGGCATTTAATGTAATAAGTATTGTCTTCACTCCAATCAGTAACATGGGATGTAGTATTCCCATAAGGCATCTCTGTGCCCTCACTAAAACTAAAATCACAATTATCTAAACTATATGAACACTCACTGTCCCTAACTGTTATCAGCTTCAACATCCCATCCTCCTCATAAACTCTGGCAACACTAGGAGCATTTGTATCAATATCGACACTAAAATTAGCAATACTCTCAGCTATATTGCCCCCAGCATCTGTGCATCTAATATGATAACTATGTTTACCAGCCGTCAAATCTAATCTTTGCGTATGAATTCCATCCTTCTTATTTGTATCAAAGAACTGAATATAATGAAATCCATCACTCGACCATTCACAAATAGCTTGCCCATTATTACATCCGAACAAAGTTTCAGCATAAAGTTCGATAGGAGCAGGACTTACTCCTCCAAAAACAGTTGTATTAGGTTTTAAATTCTTTAAAACTAGTCCAGTGCTTCCTCTTAGATTAAACTGAAAACTCTCGCTATTTTC
Organism: Candidatus Woesearchaeota archaeon; assembly: GCA_964601675.1. Lineage (GTDB taxonomy): Archaea > Nanobdellota > Nanobdellia > Pacearchaeales > GW2011-AR1 > JAGVXH01. The sequence continues at coordinate 1,835 of CAZROF010000047.1, read as the reverse complement.
GTTTCTATCTTTGTTTTCCTTTTCTGGCTGATCCTTACATCGAACATAATATGTAACACCATCTCTTGAAATGCCAGTCATATTAGCTTTGCATCCAAACAATTGCGCAGCATTAACCTGATTATAAGATGTTGAACAACTCATATTATTAGACATTAAATCATAGCTTTGATCTTGAAAACTCCATCTACATTGTGCTGGCTCATTAACATAAAATATAACATCAGTACTATCCGTATTTTCAGCAATACATCCTCCGTCAGCAATTGAAGTAGCCTCAATCTTGGGTGGTGTGGTATCAGGACTAGGGTCAACACAAAAATTAACAGCATACTCAGCCAAATTCTCATTACCGTTTTTATCTTTACATCTCAGGAAAAAAGTCATATCCTTGCCATTTTTCAATGTAAAACTACTTCCCATTAGTTTTTTAGCTCCAGGTAAGCTAAATGATTCACTATGATTATATAAATACAAATTACTCCCACCAACATAGGCAGTCATATCATCAAAAGAGGTAGTGTGATTAAAATCAATCTTACATTGTGCTGGCTCATCAGTTGTCAGTCCAAATTCAAGCGGACTAAACGCCTTTAAGCATCCATTTTTAGAAGCAATGTTTACAATTTCAAAACCAGGTCCTGGTGGAGAACTTTTCACATTCTTATACTTATGTCCAGTAGTTAGTTCATTATAATTAGGTTTAATTACGGGAGGATTCACATCTCGTGGATTTATATAAACACATTTCTCGTCCGCTGTTCCTTCGTTTACAATCTCGCAACTTTGTCCTAGGCTCTTGCATCGATATTCTGAACAGGGTAATTTTGCATCGTTACAAACCTCACAAGAATTTCCACCATTCGGAGCCTGCCACGGCATACAATTAAATGTTATGATTTTTGTTTCGGTTGTTTTGTACATGGCGACGAAAACTAAAGCACCAACTCCTATTCCTGCCCACTCAGGATTTGCTCCAAGCCAATTAAGTTTGCCTTCGGCAAAAATTCCCTTTTGTCCATAAACACTCAAAGCTTTTCCTACCCCAAAGCCTGCCGCCATGCTGGTGGATAGGGCCTTTTTGCCACCCTCTCCAAGACCCATCATGGACCCAAGCATTTGTCCTCCGATGTAGGCGTAGACGGCCCAGTTGAGACCAGAAAGAAGAGCGTCGGTTCCACTTCCGGCGAGTCTTTGTCCAGTGAGTTCTTTAGCTTCCGGCGCAGTTTTAGAAGTATAGTATTTGCCCTTAAGAGTGTAGGTTCCCTTTGCGTATCCAGTGCCGACGAAGTTGGATAGATAGGTGGATCCGGGTTTGGCTAGGGTTTGGGAAGTTATAGCAGGGGGGGCATTGTTTTTATCACATTCGGCGAGACTAGAGACTTCAGTGCCATCAAGACATTTCGCTCCTGCAACAAATCCAATAATTCCAAAAAATAAAATTAAGATATAAATTAATGCGATTCTTCCTCTTTTCTCCATAGAAATTATAACTAAACATTCTTTATAAATATTTCATCAATCAAGATCTATGTTTGAATCTTTGTACCAAATAATCAATGTATCCTTCGGAACCTCGTGCTGTTTTTTCCCGACAAAATATAAATAACCCTCTTTGGTAAAGGTATCGTGGTTGATGCCATCCCATTCCCCATTCCCATTCCCAAATACTCTTAAGGCTGGATATCCATGCCCTTTCCCATCATAATATGCCCAACTCAAAAACCCATCTCCATCCTTATCTCCAAGATTAAGGACTCTAGGCATTTTTCTAATTTCCTTAAGAGTTGCCACGTCTGCAGGACTCAATTGATTCTCTCCATTAACAACAACAT
>CAZROF010000046.1:0-3447 GCA_964601675.1 Candidatus Woesearchaeota archaeon | reverse complement strand
ATGCACCAGGGATGCTAAAGTATTTAAACAATGGAAATTTATTATAAACATGGTCTTAGAAGGATTACAGGCGAGTATTCATGGAATTGGTGAAGATGTCATTACTTTCATCAGTGAAAAACCTATTAGCACTTCTATTGTTGGTGCTGGTATTGTCGGAGCAACTGCTTTTGGTTTTAATAAGATTGCTAAATCTCGTAGGAAAACTAAAAAGAAATCTAAGAAAAAATCTGTTAGAAAAAAAGTTACACGTAAAAGAAAGGGAAGAAAACTCAAATTTGGATCTCCTGCATGGAGAAAAAAATATATTAAGAAAGGTAAGAAAAAACGTATTAGTCCAAGATATGCTCGAACAGCTGGAAAAAGAAAAGACACATCTACAAGAAGAATTAGAATGACAAAGAAAGGTCAGCCCTACATAATTTTGAAATCCGGGAAGGCACGATTTATAAAAAAGTCGTCCGCCCGAAGATCAAGAAAATTAAAAGGAGGACGATATTAAATGGCAATTCCAATTGAAACAGGGATTACAGTAAGCACCGCAGCTTATACGAAATCTGCAAATTTGATTACAGGACGTAATCAATTTTTGCAAAAAGGTAGGCTCATGGTTGTTGCACGAGGTAGTGCAATAGGTATGAATTTATCCGTTAGCGTCGGTGGTGTGCCTTTAATGGATGACAAACCTCTGCCAAACTTCGGTGCGACAGGTGGATTGAACGTTAAAGATCACGTTGTAGTCGACCAAGTCATAGCTGGTGGAACCGCAGAAATGTATTTAAGAAATACGACTGCAGGATCACTAACAACTGATTACCTGGTGTTTTTTACACCAATGTAGCAACAAATCATTAGGGTTGGAATAATTACCCGTTTATAATCACAAATCACATTCAAGGGGAGCGAGATAAGCCAGTATTGCATCTGGTGTCATTAAGCATGCAACCCCCTTGATTTATCATCATGGCAACAATAAACAACTCAGAAATACAGAAAAGAATAATTAGCGAAGCTAAAATTCAAACATCAATAGACAAGGTTCCCACTCAATTAGCAGAAAAAGTTGTTCCTGTTTTAATTAGTAATCCAAAACAAACTCCTACTATTCTGAAAAGATCAGCTTCTGATACAAGTGGAACTTCTATAATCTATACAACACCCAAAAATCATGATTTTTATTTGACCTATGCAATGTTGAGTTCTATGGATGATTCAGCATCTGATAATGTGAAGACCAGACTTCAAATAAATATTAAAGGTTCTACTAATGTTGCATTAATCGAACATAGATCATTATCTCTTGTTGCCGACAATTCAAATACTGCAATCGAATTTACTGCCCCTATTTTATTAGAAAGAAATTCTTCTATTTTAGTAAGCAATGTTTTTTCTGTTGGAAATTCAACTAAGACCGGAATAATTGCTGGGTATATTATAGAATAATGGAAGACATAGCTTACAGGCCCACAACCAAAATAAATAAATCTAACGCTAATTATATCCCAATAAAACAAATACCTCCCTATGATGATGTGGGAGTGTCTTACAAACGTTATTCCAAGACTATGGTGTCAGGAGAAGACTGGAAGTTAAACATCCAGGAGACAAGGCACGTTTCTCTTAAAATAGAGAGCGGTGCTTTCATGTCAACATTATTTGAGCGGCCTAATTGGAAAACAAAAACATTTTATTGCACAGGGATACAGTTTCATTGGCTCCTGGCCGGTGGTATCTTTGCAAATCAGTTTCATGTAGCAGATGTAGATGAATTTGGATCTGCTGAAATCAAACTTTATGAATTTGCTTTCACAACTGGAGAACAAAATATTTTTTTAGATCTAAAAGATTGTCCAAGAAAGTTTTCTGGAAAAGATTTCGATCTATATACCCAGGGATCTCTTGGTTCTGGTGATTTTGTGCATGTTCAGTTATTTGGATGGGAAGAATAGTTTTTTTTTATATAGTTATGTTTATATAGTTATATAATTAATTATATAATATGAAGATAACCAAACCTTTCTGCATCGACGACAAACTCATACCACAATTAAAAAACATCAATGCATCGGAACTTGTAAATTTACTTTTAACGGAGCACCTCGAGGGTATAAACTCTGAAAATTTATCAAAATTAAAACAAAAATTGAGTGAAAAACTGCAAAAAAAAGCTATTTTGTTGAAAGAAATCAGATTAATTAAAAAGAAAGTTGCAGAAATTTCAGCAAAAGAGGCCAGAATTTTAAAAATTTCGAAAACATATCCCGATTATATTTTCAAATGCATCGACGGTTCAAATAGCGTTCTGAATTTTTATTCGATGTACAGAAGAGATCCATCCCTAAAAAGATTTTCATGGATTGAACTAAAAAAAGTTTTCAATGAAGTGAAAGGAGGTATGAAATAAAATGTTTTTTAAAAGAAAAATTCAAAGTGAAGAGTTCGAGTTGCTACACAGAAAAATTATTTTGCTTGCAGGAGATATCGATTTACTGAAAACTGAAATAGCAAATCTAAAAACCAACATGAATTCGTTACGTGGATTGCTCAACAGAAATTCTCCGAGAAAAGAAGAGGAAACGGAAGATATAAAAGGTAGAGTGTTATTGCCTGAATAATGGCATGGTGGAAAACTGCATTAGATTACATCTCAGCTCCTTTGTCGGAACCTAAAACATTCTTGACAAAGGGCTGGACATCAGCTGCGAAACAAGTTAAAGTTGATAGAAGAGATATTGCTCTCGGAAAAAAGAGCGGATGGAAATCTATCGGAACAATTTTAGGAAGCACTGCGGTTGTTGGTGCTGGTGTTTTGCTTGGAGCAGGAGCTTCGGCCGGAGAGGCCGGAATTTTGGCCAGAAAATCATTTTCTAAAATACCATCAATAGCTAAAAGTTTTTTACCGAAGACAATAGCCGGGAAAACTGCTCTTGCATTAGCTACTCCTGTAGCTGTTGGAGCAATTGTAAAACATCCGGCCAAAGCGGCCACAGTTGCCATAAGTATTCCCGGAAAAGTAATAAATCTAACTTCTAATCTTGCAAAGTTCGGATACAATCCTTCTCTAAAATCAGCAAAAAATATTATAAAAGAAAACCCTCTTGTTTCTGCTGGCTTAGCTTTAGCAATAGCTCCAACTGCAATGGGAACTGTTAGCGGAATTCTTGCACAGAAACAAAGAAAGGAGCAAACTAAATTATTAAAAACAATATCAGCTCGGCCAGTTGCACAGGTTTCACCCGCAAAACAAATAATGAAAGAGAAGCCAATTGGAATAAAAAGCCAACCAAATCAGTTGAGAACCGTTAAGATAAGAGCCACCAGGAAGCATTATAAGAGGCGTACAGCGAAGAAATCACCTCAAATAAGGAATAGTGTTAAGGTGAATATTATAAATGCACCAGGGATGCTAAAGTATTTAAACAATGGAAATTTATTATAAACATGGTC
>CAZROF010000045.1:0-3490 GCA_964601675.1 Candidatus Woesearchaeota archaeon | reverse complement strand
CCATTCCCTCATTTCTAAATTGTCGACCAATCTCAAAAGTCTTCTCATAGCCAGCAATCAACAACTTCTTCTGCCAAAGCTCACCCATAGAAATCCTCAAATAAACGTCCAAATCCAAAGCATTATGATGCGTGACAAAAGGACTAGCAGCAGCACCTCCAGCAGAATTTTCTAGTATTGGAGTCTCAACTTCCAAAAATCCTCTCTCTAATAAAAAGCTTCGAACTGAATTCCAGAACCGAGACTTTTTAATAAAAATATCTTTAACCTCCCCATTCATAATAATATCTAAATACCTCTTTCTGAGCTTCTCTTCCTCATCTTTTAATCCCCTATGTTTATCGGGCAAAGGCAAAACAGCCTTAGTTAAAATAAAAATTCTTTCGGTCATAACCGAGACCTCTCCACTCTTGGTCTTTATAACCTCACCTTCAATACCTACAATATCTCCAGAATCAATTCTTTTAAAATCATCCAAAACTTTATCTGACACCTCTCCTTTCTGAACAACAATTTGGATAACACCTTTCAAATCTTGCACTCCGAAAAAATTCAATTTCCCAAAAGCCCTCTTCATCATAACTCGACCGGCAACAACAACCTTCTTTCCAGATTTCTCTTCATTCTTTAGTTTAGAAAATTTCTCTCTAATCTCTGAAGAATAAGTCCTTTTTTTATCTAGGTTGAACTTATAGGCATATGGCTCAACTCCTTCCTTTCTAAGTCTATCTATTTTTTTAATTCGCTCCTCGACAATTTGCTTTTCTCTCCCCTTAATCATTTTTCTTTCCTCGGGAATAAATTATTTCATGAAGCATTTTTAATACTACCTTAACTCCTGTCATAAGATGTCTAATAGAAATTAGTTTATAAAATTACTTACATAAAATTATAGTTCATCTAACTTAAACTCTTCCATGAACTTTGATCTAGTCTCAGTTGCCTTGGCGTCCCTAAAAGGGAATTGCTTCATCTCTCCAAAAGTAGCCCATTCTTCATCTTCATTTTCCCATGGAAAAATTATAATCTTATTGGGATCGATTCCAAGTTCAATACATTTCTCTTTGTCTAATTCCTCGCAATCATTATTTAAATTTCCATAAAAACTAACATCAGCATATTCATTAACAACATTCTGATAATTATAATCCATATTGGAGGCAGCATAAATTATTTTACAATTAGGAAACTGCTCTTTTAGACCCTTAGCGGCATATTTAGCAGAAGCCCCGTAGCAATGATTCCCTTCTACGAGCAAAAAAATTAATTTGGAATTTTTATCAAAAAGTTCTTCATTTACCTTTTGAATTTGAACTAGGTTGGCAACATCCTCCTTAAAAAAATATTTATATTGCACAGGAGCAATTCTCAGGACATTTAATTTGTAGGCAAGATAAGTTCCAGGAATATTTCCACCTCTCAAAAGTGGAACAACTGCGTCTATTCTCACATCATTCTCTTTAATATAATCTAAAACTTTTTCAGCCAAAACATCTAACTCATCCTTGAGATATTCATCCCATCCTAACTTATAGATATCTGATTTTTCCCTGTCTGTCATTATAACAAAAAGTAACTAAGCTTTATAAAACTTAACAAATCAACAACCAAAAATTATTCCACATAAAACACAAGTAGATGCAATTCTAAAATGACATGACCATAATAGTATTTAAGTACAATCTTCAAGTGTTCAATTTATGAAGCCAGCTAAATATGAAAAGTATATATCAGTCTTCAATAAAATCCGTAATGCTTCCATCACAAAAATAAGAGAGTTGTCCGAAGCAGAAGCCATTGAGAAGGACACATACTCATATTGTGTCTGGGGAGAAGGGCAAAGCAGCTCCGCAGTGAAGCCAAGAAACCTAGAACTTGGACTATCCAATACAGTCACTCTAAAAAATCCAGCAACAAAAACAACAGGAAAAGATGAAGTCCTAGCTAACGGTTCCCTAAACATGATAGAGCATTGGGCAGCCCTACCAGTGCTATTACAAAGACCCCTCAGTTTTAAATTCGCAACAGAATACACTCCCTATTGTAATGATACGATGAGAGACATACTAACAGCTGTTTATCAAACCCCAAGACTAAACAAAACTTTAGAATATAAAACGATAAATGAAGGATTTACTTACATAGAAGGAGACAAATCAATTACGATAGAACCCAGAAAGGAACCAGGGCTCATTATCCATGGAGAGTTCGATTTTTCAGAAGCAGAAGGACTAGAGTGGCTAGGAAAGCAATCTGAGATATATAATTCTTCTACGTCTAATCCATTCGAATACGCCTGCTCCAGAGCACCAGATGTAAACGGATTTTATTCAGCCATTTCAAAATCACTAGGAAGACCCATAAACAAATCCTGCATCCTAACCTCATCCGACATCATGAAACCAAACGAAGTAGCAAAACATAAAGAATTCGATATTATGGCAATACTTAACTTCGGACCTTTTTTATTCGCCGGAGAAATAGACATAAAAAAAGCAGGACACAAAGAGCATATTGAATTCGCACAAAGATTACTACGAGAAAGAAAACTAATAAAATTATAAATTTACCCAACTAAAACTTTAGAATTTTAAACTCACAGAAGTCTCCACTCCACTTCCTCTCCTCAGCTTTCACATTTCGAATCTGTGCATGAGCAGGCCCCTTCTTCAAAAAAACAAGTAATCTGCCAATATTCTCGTCCTCACCCTCGGCAATAACCTCAACCTCACCACTTTCTAAATTTCTCACAAACCCCTTCAATTTCAAATCTTCAGCATGTTCCTTAACAAATTGCCTGAAAAAAATCCCTTGAACAGTTCCCTGTACTACAAATTTTGCCGCCTTTTTCATGTAGACAAAACCAACCCCAAGAATTTAAACCTTCCTATAAATCAGAAAAATGAACTATGTAAATTATCTAAGAGTTCTCCTAACGTCTCCAGGAATTTCACTCGAGGCTCTATTGGTATAATCTGTCATATAAGACTCCCTAAGTTGTCCCATAAAATAGTCCGCAATCGCATCATGCACCTTAGCATCTTCTTCATCAGTAGGAACAAGTTGATTCCTATTCCTATGTCTTCTAGCACTTACTCTATTTTTCTTTATTCCTGAAATCAAAATTTTCTCATATTTATTTCTAGTGGTCCTATATGCGTATATGTGCTTCTGCAATCCAGTAATCATAAAGTTCGCTACAAATGAGTTCCCTTCATATTCCAAAGGACAACCCAAATTCCTAAAGTTTTCGCTTCTAACTATATTTTCACGAAGCCTCATGTCAGCATGGGAAACTTGAATGCCTTGATAATTTTCTATAAGTTTATTTATTTGATATCTTTTTAATTTTAATTTTTCCAACACATTTATACTCATCTTACTTACTACCTCCTTTCAGCGCCCCATTTTCAATATCATTTTCCACACATTTTCTCTCAATATTCTCCACATTTTGTTTTTCCATTTTCATCATTAGTCATCACTTTTT
>CAZROF010000044.1:0-3800 GCA_964601675.1 Candidatus Woesearchaeota archaeon | reverse complement strand
ACAAACCAAAAGGAATCCTAGTAACAAAAGAAGATCCACAAAAAAGAAGAACAATCTACAACCTAAAGTCCCTAAAAAATCTCCAAAACCTAAAATACGTTGGAAGACTAGATGCAATGTCAGAAGGGCTTCTGATTCTAACCAACGACGGCGACCTAATCCAGAAACTAACACACCCAAAACACGACATTACAAAAACCTACCATCTCAGAACTGACCCAGTCATAACAAAACAACATATAACAAATTTAGCAGAAGGTATACCAATAGATCAAAGAAAATTCTATGCAGAAATCACAAACAAAAACAACAACGAATTCGACATCTCAATCAAAGAAGGAAGAAACAGAATTATAAGAAGAGTTTTAGAAAAACTAAACTACAAGGTATACCAATTAAAAAGAATGTCTGTAGCAAACATAAAACTTAGCAACTTACAATCAGGGGAAATAAGAGAAATTCAAGAGGAAAAGATCAAACAATTAATTTTATAAAACATATTTATATCACTATATAATGACATCATATACTGTAGGCATACCAGTAAGAAATGAGCAAAACACGTTAGTAGATTGTGTTAATTCCATCTTACACCAAACCCAAAAACCAGATCAAATATTAATTTGTGTAAATGGCTCAACAGACAATACTCATTATATAGCAGACGAAATATCAAAAAAAAACAAAACCGTCTCATTAATAACAAGTGAGCCAGGAAAACCTAACGCATGGAATGAAATAACAGAACAATCAAGAAACAACGAAATAATGATGATAGATGGAGATGCACTAATTAACAATCAAGCTGCAAAAAATTTATATCAAACCCTCTCTAAAAATAAAAAAACACTCATATCTTCTGGAAAAATATCTTTTACAAAACCTAGTAAAGAAACACTTTTTTCAAAAATATTTACAGAAAATTATAGCACCCCAATAGACATAAACTTTCTATCAGGAAGTATATACATGATGAAAAAGAATGAACTCATAAAATATGCAAAATCTATGGAGATTAATCTAATGCCAACAAATATTATAAGCGAAGACGGGTTACTGGATTATCTGACCAGAACAAATAACTCGAGAAAACAAGCAGAAAATGCTTACTCCACAATAATACCTATAGGAAATTTTAATGACTGGCTTTTAGAAACATTTAGAATTCAAAAAGGGAAAAAGCAATTGGAAGAAAAATATCCAAAATTACAACCCATAGAAAACAGAGTCTTGAGGCGTAAAAACAGGTTAAATAGATTAAAAAAATTAACTCCTCAAAAGAAAATTAGTTTTATAGGAAAATATGGAATATATTGTGCTATAGGCTTGTGCATTAAATGGACAAAATCAGATTACGACATTTTATGGAAAGAGACAACTTCAACAAAACAAACACTTAAAATATAAAATTAACGAGTCCAGAGGGAATCGAACCCCCATCGCCAGGGCCGAAACCTGGTATTCTATCCATTAAACTACAGACTCAATCTATAATAAAACAACCAATCCTGATTTTATAAGATTAACTAATCGCCCCCAAAAACTCGATCCAAAACCCCACTGCGTCTCTCAATTCCTAAACACTTCTCACAAACTTTAGATCCATCCAATGCCTCCCCAAAATATTTCTCCTCGCTCATTCCATGACATCTCAAGCAAGCCCTCAAGCAAGAAACACACCTCTCCTCCCCACTAACACAATCTGTCCTTAAATGCGTCGCACAAACACTCCCACCACAAGTCAAACACATCTTAACACAACTCTTGCACAACTTCCTACCACAAACTTTACAGCTCCTCCTCAAGCATTTAACACAAAAAACTCCACCACACTCCCCACATCTATCCAAGCAATCCTCACAACAAATATGTCCACCATCACAAAGATTAACCCGATCCAATCTCTTAGCACAAACCTCACAATCCAATCCACTAAAATTCTTTGTCAAAGGATCATAACTAACCTCAACAAAACGACTAGATTCCCTATCTCCTTTTAAAAATAAATTAAAATTAAAAACAGGATAATAAATTACTGTAGTATTTACTAATTTTCTATTTACATTTAAACTAAACTTTTGCATCGCATCCCCAATCGTCATCTCCCTTTCTCTCAAAACCTTATCTACAACCTCATCATCTCCATTCTTAACAATACCAACCCTCAACCTCTCCAACTTCTTTCTCAAAGAATCTCGCTCCTCATCATCACAAGTCCTCAAACCCACCTCGACATCACGAATCTTCTCCAGCTTACCATTTAAATCTCCACCAAGCTCTTTCAACTGCTTATCATAATGCTCACGAATCCTAGCAATTTCCATTTCAACTTTCTCCTTCAAAACATCACCAATCTCTTTTTGTTTATCTTCAACCAATTTAATACAACGAACCCGAGCAATCTCATAATCCAACTTCACCCTATTGCTATCCACTTCTAATTTATCCCCATCAACAACACAATACCCACTCAAATCACCTTCGACTACCCCTCCTTCATGAATATAAATTTCACTCAAAACCCGATTAGACTCATTTAAATAATTAAAACTAGTTACAAAACTAAACCTAGAAAAAAAATTATTTTTATACCCTTTAGTCAAACTATCTATTTCACAATTTCTAAGAGCTAACTTTTTTCTAATTTCTACCTCAGGATCTACTTCAAAATCAATCCTCAAAATAGTAGCCTTGCCAGCCCCCTCCAAATACTTAACTATAGTAGCTAACATCTGGCTCCCTTTCCCAACAAAATCCAAACCCTCTTCACCCTTAGAAAAACAAAGTTTATACGGAGCATCTCGTCCCACCAAATCGACAAAACTCTTGGGAATATTGTCAACAACTATGATATCCTCTTCTTCCCTAACATCACATTTCAAATTCCGAAAAAATTCCTCTACAAACTTTCTAATCTGTTTCATATATACAAATCTCCAAATCGCTTTAAGAATATTATTATATTACGCTCTATTTAAGAACCAGATAGGAAAGTCCGCCAATCACAGCCATATTCTCAGCACAAATAAAAGCATAATGAAGATAATTAACTGAATTCAATATTGAACCGTCTGAAAAAAGATCTAAAAAATCACCCTCTGGAACAACATCAACTCTATCCTCACAATCTAAACAGTCTCCCTTATATTTCTTAAACTCCCTATGAGCCGTAGGAAAGCCCACAAGAGGAACATACTGAAAATATTTATCTTCCATAAACCTAGCTACATTCTAAGTTTATAATTATTACTATACTTCGCTTTAAAAAAACTTTATATCACTCCCAAAAACCCGACCTTCAATCTTTTGTAAATGAACACAAAGTGTACTAGGACTAACCCCCACCCTCTTAGACAATTCATTTAAACTAATCCTCCGCGGAAAATCATAATAACCAAACTCAATCGCCGGCTCCAAAATCTCACGCTGCTTCAAAGTAAACAAATCCCCAAACTCAACACCCTTTCTAATCTTCGACATCTTCAAAACAGTCGCCCCCACATCCTCAACCCCAACAACTAAACTATCAACATCCTCCTCGCCCAACAAAATCCTCAACCTCTTAAAATTCCCATTCAACCGAACCGGCCACTCAAGCGAACAATTCACACTAACAAGCGGCGCACTTAAAACAAAACCCTCATCACGAAAATGAAAAACATTAGCGCCCTTATCAAAGTCACTCAAAGAAACAGGAAAATTACCCCTCTTTAAAAAATTCTGAACCCTATTCAACTCCTCTCCATCTGCCCTCATTAAACCAGAAAACGAATTACTTCCAAAAGGATGCCCACTCTCAA
>CAZROF010000043.1:0-4025 GCA_964601675.1 Candidatus Woesearchaeota archaeon | reverse complement strand
AATTTCCATTAAATTTAAAAACAATCGTTATTTGTTTTACTGTATGAAAGAAGGTGTTGCCGAAGTTTGTTCAAGAACACAGAAGGAGAATTGGGTAAGATTTGTAATGATTTTTTTTGGATTCTTGTTTCTTGTTGGATTGGGCTTTTCTGTTTCTCCAACTGTCAATTCTGTAGTCTTAAATTCTACAAACGTTTCTAACAATAATTCTTTTCAGGACCTGACTGGCTATATAAATCTCTCTAATACAGATGGAAACAATGTTTCATATTTTCTAAATTGGTATAGGAACGGCGTGGTTGCGAGAACGACATTAATTGAAAATGGCTTAGTTGCATATTTTCCATTTGATAATGATTATTATGATTATTGGGGAGGACATGGGGGGGGGGTTGAATATTATAATGTTACAATTAACAGGACATTTGGCAAATATTTTGGTTCTTTAGCTCTTGATGGTGACAGCGACTATTTGGAATATCCAGATATAAAATTAAATAATAGTTTTTCAATTGGGTTTTGGTTTAAAACAAACGACACTAAAGCATATCAGTATGTTATTGACTCTGCGACCTCTGGCGATTATCAAGGGTATAAGATTTATATTATTGGTGGAGGTATGCTAAGATTTAATATAAACGTGTCAGATGGGCTTGGAGATTTTCGGTGTGATTTCCCTGTTGGTTTTAATCCAAATGATTGGCATTATGGGTTTGTTTCATACAATAAAACTTCTGAGACTCCTCATCTCTATTTTGACGGAGCTGAGCTGAGTTGTATTATTTATAGTAGCGGATCTGTTGGAGGAGTTATTAATAAAACTTTAATCGGTGGTTTTCCTACTAGCGCTAGCGCTAGTTTTGATGGAAATATTGATGATTTGGCAATTTATAATAGGACATTATCTTTTGAAGAAATGCGAAAAATATATTCGCTTGGCAGTTCAGAATATCTTAAAACTTCTTTCTCGGATACGTCCAGTGGCGACGCTTGGGTTTTAGGTGTTAGGGCGGCGGATAACCAATCAGTGTCTTCTGAGGCAAATTCCTCTTCCATATCCATTGGGGAGGGTTTAAATTTTTCAGCTTCTACAGAATCTAATTTTATAAATGGAGTTTTTAATGTTTCCTTGAAAGATGATTATTCTAACACTCCATCATATTCTTTAGTGGATATTAACAACACCATTGCATGGTGGTTTCCTTTTAATAGTAGTGTCAATGTCGGTTCTTATAATAATTTTAGCAATGGTGTTACATCGTATCCTTCGGGAGTGACTTTAATAAAAGATCCTTATGAGGGGCTTGGTGTTAATTTGACTTCTACTTTTGGACATGGATATTATACTATTCATGACTGGGGTTACGATCTGCCTTCTTCCTTTTATAAAAATCAGGAATTTACAATTTCGGCATGGACTATTTTAAATAATTATTCTAATACTGTGGTGGGGCATCATCAAACGGACACAGATAATCTTTTCCTAATTGGACATGGTTCTAATCTTAGCCTTAGCGGTAGTTGTGGTGGCTTTGGTATTTATACCATCCGTTCTTCTGCTTGTTATGGTATCGAATTAGATAAAAACATCACTTTAAATAAATGGGTCATGCTTACAATGGTTTATTCGAAAGGAACCGTGAAAGCTTATGTAAATGGGGTGTTGGTTGGGACAAGCGGGGGGATAAGCAATTATACTAATTCGTTTTCATTCATAGGGAGCCAGGGCTATCCTTCTGCTCGTATGTGGATTGGAAATTATGGGAATCAACTTGGGTCATTCCCTTCGGCATTAGGAGATTTTGTTTTTGTCCAGAGAGCCATGTCTTCTTCTGAGGTTTCTTCTTTATATAACTCAACCGATTCTAATTTGGATTTTCAAGCATGGGATAAGGATTGGACTGCTGGAGAAAATATAACCCTTAAAGGCTATTCTATCCTACAGGGCAATCTATTTTCTACTGGTGAGAGGACATTAAATATTAATTCAACATTGGATATCAATCTGGATTTTCTTCGGGATAATATTGTAATTCAAAGAAATCTTACAACGAATAAAGCAACGATAATTTTAAAGGGAAATTATTCTAAGTCATATAAAGGGGACATTGTTTATTCTATTAATGGCGTTGATTATTCAGATCTTCAATTTGGTAATGGAACTTTTTTTAAAAATATTTCTTTGGGTATAGGGAGATATAATTTCTCTGTTTTTTTGAAGGATTATCCAGAAGTTAAGGACTCGGTTTTTGCGGTGGGAGTGGGAGATGTTATTGTTGTTACTGGGCAAAGTAATGCCAGACTTGGCTATTCACATCTAAGTTCTTATTATACTCAACAGTCTAATTATGATAGTTCTTATTCTGGGGTTGATGCTTATAATGGGGTGTTTTGGACTTATTTTCCTAATTATAATGTAGGGTCAAGCGGTAATCAGTGGTTTCCAATGATTGATCAAGTTTCCTATACTCAGCATGTTCCCGTGATGATGATTTCTGCTGTTATTGGAGGATCTACTGTATCGTGTTGGGCGAACTTATCAGGGTTAGGGGGTGGGCAACCACAATGTTATACTGGGCTTTTAACTCAGCTTGGTAATCTTACTTATAATAATCGTGTTTATGGGGTTGTATATTATCAGGGAGAACAAGATGCGAGCACAATTAATTATAAAAATGTTTTGAATGTCTTTTTAGGGAATTTATTAAAAGATGTTAATATTAGTTCTAAGAAAGTTATCGTAGGAAATCCATGGTCCAATTCTATAGTCCCCTTTTATCCCCAAAAAGCTATACAGGAGATATGGAGGGAGAATGTCTCTGAGGGAATTGCTATTGGGGCATATGTTTATGATATGAATACTACGGAATTAAGTGGGACCGTGCATTTCGCAGAAATTTCTAACGAAGGTTATCCATTTATTATGAGATGGGCAGCTTCTGCCTTGT
This sequence comes from Candidatus Woesearchaeota archaeon, assembly GCA_964601675.1. Lineage (GTDB taxonomy): Archaea > Nanobdellota > Nanobdellia > Pacearchaeales > GW2011-AR1 > JAGVXH01. Next base: position 1,077 of record CAZROF010000043.1, on the reverse strand, counting down.
CGAATTTTTATGGAGAAGGTGATATGAAAATCCCAAAATTAAGGGCAGTGTATGTTGTAAATTCAACAAGAATTGATATGGTTTATGATCGGGCATTAACTGTTTCTGATTTTTTAAATAATTCTGGGAATGTTGCATGGGGACTTCAATTATATAACAGCTCTATCGGTGATTTTGACAGGACTTCAAGATGGAATATGGGTGATGTTTCATCTACGGCTCTAAATAATAATACAGTTTCGTATATTTTTACAAAGAATATTTCTAATGCTGTTGAGTATTCTTATTGTATAAATACCTATTGTAATAATAAAACTGTTGTGCGTGATGCGACTAGCGTTTATCCATCCGCATATCCTCCATTAATGGTTTATCCTTCAAAAATTAATGTCAGTCTAGAATATAATTGTAATACCTTGGGAAGATTTTGGTATTCAGGTTCATGCTATCCAAATCAATTATCAGCTTGTGAGTCAAAGGGGTTGACTCCAGACGGAAGCTCTTGCGTGGCGGAAGTGGGGGCGAATGCTGCTGGTGGATTTCCTGTGTATTATTTGAATCAGGCAGAATTGCGGAGAGGTTATAGGAAGCTCTTGCGTGAGAATTATAAAGTAAGGTTTAACGTTGGCAATCAATCTCATTCATTAAATATAGATGGAATATTCAATAAAACAGTTACAATGACTGTGTCCAGTGAGCCACAAACATTTAATTTAAGCATAGGAGAGATTAAAAAAATAAACTTAGATAATGATAGCTATTTTGATTTGGAAGTTTCTTTAAGCAATATAACTGGATTTTCTTTGTGGAGAAAAGCTAACGTGACAATTAAAACTATCCATGAGAGGGTGCCTAAGACAGTTGCCGACGATTATACGGGAAAGAATAAAGAAGTCGTGAATAAAAAGGTTGTTGGAAATGTTCCCGAGGGAAGGGACTCATGGTTGTGGATTACTTTGGGCATAGTCGGGCTATTTGCTCTTCTTGCGTTTTTATATAATAAACTCTTGAAAAATGGTAAGAGAAGATAGTTTCTAGGGGTTGATTATGCTGGGATTGCTACGGAAGATACGTTGT
>CAZROF010000042.1:0-4328 GCA_964601675.1 Candidatus Woesearchaeota archaeon | reverse complement strand
CCCTCATTGAGATCGGAAAAGTGCTTCGTGAAAAGTATCCTATGGCCCTTATAGAGTTGAGCTTATATATCCTTTTTGTTTCAAGATAATAGGAGAAATAAAATGATCGAAGCAATTGTTCAAATTGGAAATATGATAAAAAATGGTATATTAGAACAATTTGACATCGAGAAGGGCACAAATCTTATTTGTCTCAACTTTGATACTGAAATAAATGAAATAGAGGTTAAAATTGATAGAGAATTGACATCAGATTTTCTTGTCTCAACAGGATATAGAGGGGTTAAAAGAGGTTCTGGTAAAGAATACTCAGTTATTGTATTTGGAGATAAAAAGTATCTTAAATATTTTGGCATAGGTGAACCTGCTTCTACCACAAAATTTTCATTACTCAATATTTGCGAGGAGATTAAGCGTGGTAAAGATGCTGACAAAAAAGAACTTGCAAACAAACTTGATAAAATTATTTCCCAGTTTTATGAAAACAAATATGGAAAATATTTATTAAAAGATTACGAAATAATTACTAACAAGATTAAAAGTATTAGCGGAAATACTCCTTTTTACCTTCAGGTTTGTTTAGATGGAATTCCTTTATGGAAAGTATATAAGCATAAGATATCTGGAAAAATCATTGACTCTGTGAAATGTTCGATATGTAGCAAACGAGGAGTACTAAAAAACTTTGATACGAATTATCTTAAATTTCTTAAATTTTTTGGTAAGGATAAGCTCGGATTTTATCCAGGAACTTCGCTTGAAAATCAATGGAAAGTATTACCATTATGTCCAGAATGTGCAGAAAGCATAGTTTTATCTGATGTATATCTAAAAGAAAGCAAATTTAATATTAAAATTGCTGGAAATTTGAATCTACTAGTTCTGCCTAACATTCCGGAATGGAAAAGTCTTTCAAAGGAGTTTATAAGAAGATCTTTTTCTTTATTGACTAAGGCCACGGATATGTTGACAGGTTGGCGTGAATTGAGCCAATTTGATGTTTATGCTGAAAAAATTTTTGAAACAAAAGATATTAAACTTCATCTTGTTGTTAATACATATGATGGGCAAACCTTAAAAATATATGCATCGTTAACCAACATACCTCCAAGCAGAATAAAATCTTTGGCTTTGCTTCTAAAAGATATTTCTCTTTTTATTTCTAACTTTATTAATATTTCGTTCTCTCTCAAGACTCTTTATAACTTACTATCAGGAAAAAGTTCCGTTCAGTCCGCAAAAACTCCACTAATAAAAGAGAAATTTGCGGAAGTTTTCAAAAACTTAATTTTAGGAAATCAATTCCCGGATTTGATTCTCATAAAACCAGGACTTGAGCTCAGTAAATGGCAATTTGAAAATCGGGACGATCTTGAGTGGATTAAGACCATTCGCATAATAGAGGGATTTCTTTTAGTCAAAGAATTTATGAAAGGAATAAAGTTCAATTTAAATGGGGGTAAAATTATGGACAACATATTTGATGAAGCACAAGAATACGTTAATAACCTTCCTATCTATCAAGGAAAAGATGGAGACATTCGAAAAGGGCTTTTCTTCTTAGGATATATCATTTCTCAAATAGCAGGAAAGCAGAGAGAGAAAGGCTTAGGCGAAACAATACTTGATAAGATACAATTTAGGGGCATGAATAAAGAACATGTTCTTAGATTGTTTAATCAGGTTTTTGAATATATGCGGATTTACGACTTACAACAGTTCCCAGAAAATTCCAAGCTAATGGGAGAAATAGCCTCTATTTTTGATCGTTATTTAAACAAATGGAACCTATCAATAGAGGAAACTGTTTATTTTATCCTTTCTGGTTATGCTTTTTTAGTTTCAAGATTGATAGGTCGTAAAAAAGAAATACCCAAAAAGGAGGAGGAGCATGAGTAACCCCATTAATAAAAACTCTGAAATATTGTTTTTGTATGATGCTGTGCTTACCAATCCTAACGGTGATCCTGATGATGAGAATAGACCCAGAATGGACATAGTGACCCGTAGGAATCTCGTAAGTGATGTACGTTTAAAAAGATATATCCGGGATTATCTAACCGAGGTGAAAAACAAAGATATTTTCATCAAAAAACCAGAAGGGGAAACCGTAAATTCAACAAAAAGGTTAATCCGGTGGTATAAAAATAACCATCCAGAAGAAGAAAATTTGGAGGATAACAAAATAGTAAAGGCACTTGTAAATCTCGCTAAAAACTCTCCTGAGAAACTAGTGAAAGGTGTTAGGCAAAGCTGGATAGATATTAGAATGTTTGGTGCTACATTTACAATAAGACAATCTGGAAAGGGTACTAGTGGAGAAGGTATCTCACTTACGGGTGCTGTTCAATTCTCATGGGGCTATTCCTTGAATCCCGTTGAAATAAATCCTTCTGCCAGTATTACTTCTCACTTTAGCTCCACTGGAGAGGAAGGACATGGCGCCATAGGTAAGGATTGGAGAGTTCTGTATTCATTTATAGCTTTTTACGGTGTTATTGCTGCTAATTGGGCTAATGATAAAGGAGGTAAACAGTTTGGAACAGGATTGACAGAAGACGATGTTAGTGAATTAGAAAAAGCTTTAATTAAGTCTATACCCATCATTGGTACTACAAGAAGTAAAATTGGAGAAACACCACGGCTGCTATTAAGAGTCCAATATAAAGATGATAAAACAGTACTTGGAGATTTTAGGGAATATATTGAGTTGGGAACTAAAGATAAAAATAAAGAATTAAGAGAAGTCCGCAGTGTTACTGAAGTAGTTGTAAATGTGGAAAAGCTGGTTAATTTATTAAAAAACAATAAAAACAAAATTGAAAAAATTCGTTTCTGGAAACACGAACATCTAAATTTGGAAAATTGGAATTTGGATGAGTTAAATAATTTAGGCATTAATACAAAAAAGATAAAAATTGATTAAGCCATGTTATCTCTAAGAATACCCAATATAAATAAGGGTGTGATTTTTGTTGTCAAAGGTCCCTTTGCTCATTTTAGGAAGTTTTATTCCCAGACTTCAGCTTTATCTTATTCTGTTCCACCAAGAACCGCTCTTTCCGGTATTGTTGGTGCTATTTTGGGAATTCCTCGATCGGAAGTTTATAAACTAATGCAACCGCCTAATGGGTTCTTCGCACTTCAACTTTTGACCCCTATCCGTAAAATCACGGTTACTACAAATCTTCTAGCAACCAAAAAGGAATATTTGAGACATCTTCTTAAGAAATGTCACTTAAAATTTTTCGATTCTGCTAAAAATAGAACTCAAATACCATTCGAAATACTTGTTCCTCAACCACCGGACATTAATCTGAAGTTCAAAGTGATATTTTGGCATCAAGATAAGTCTTTATTAGACAAACTTGCAAAACAATTGATAAAAAAACAAACTTTCTTTCCAATCTATCTTGGAATTAGTGAATTTCTCGCCTCTGTTAAGTTTGACGGATTTACTGAAAGTGCAGTTGAGTTAAAAGAATATGAAGGAGAAATTCATTCTGTTGTAGTTAGCAAAAACGTATTAAAAGAAGGACTGATTAAACCCGGAAATAAATTCAATGTGGAATATATGCTAATTTACATGAACAATGACTTTTCTGCCAAAGACCACGTCAATGTCATTTATTCCGAACAAGCTGAATCCTTGAATTTAAAGGTAAAATATGCCTTGAAATCTCAAAACTTTGTGTGGACACCTTATGAATTAATGATTTGATTAGTCATGAAGTATCTTGCCAGATTGCCCGAAGAAGCATTATGCGATCATGTAAATAAAGTAAGTAAAATAATGGAAAATATGCAAAGTTCTTCTCAAATTCCTTTTGATAGATCTCTTATAAAATATATTGGTCTTTTCCATGATATAGGGAAATATACCGAATATTTTCAAAGGCATCTTCAAAATGGAGATAACTTTAGCGGTAAAGAACGGCATGCTTTTCTCTCGTCTCTGATATTGTATCAATTTTTGAAAAACGATACTTCAAGGAATTCTGTAAATATTTTTAGCGCTCTGTTTGCTATTCGCCATCATCATTCAAATCCACAAAATGTTGAAATGTTATTTAACACTACTGATCCTTTGTGGTACCAAAACGCTCGTCATATTAAAGACCAAATCAAGTCTCTTTTGAAAGCAAAAAAGGAAATAAACAAAGTTTATCCAGAAGGGATAATCGATACGATAATCCAAATTAAAAAGACAGGATCTGTGGACCAAATAGCAGAAGAATTGCTAGATGTAATTTTGTTTAATGATACTATATTCCTTTACTTCACCACAAACCTGCTCCTTGGGATGCTTGTAGATGCGGACATTCGCG
>CAZROF010000041.1:0-4749 GCA_964601675.1 Candidatus Woesearchaeota archaeon | reverse complement strand
TTATCTGCAACCATATACTTCAACTTCAAATAAAACATATTACCAATAAAAATCTTAACAGGCATTCTTTCTCCAGTAATAGCGTTATACATAACTTCCTTACCATTAGCTCTGAATCCTAACTTCTTTAGTCCATCTTCCAAATTACCAATAGTTTCTCCACTAAATGCAGAAGCATCCACAATAGAACCACTTAAAGCCGCAAGCTTACCAGCCAAAACATCCATCAAATAAGCAATAGTCATACGAGAAGGAATACCATGGGGATTAAACATAATATTCGGTTTAATACCGCTAACACCAAATGGAACATTCTCTTCTTCAGCAACAAGTCCAACAATACCCTTCTGTCCGTGAGGAACCGAAAACTTATCTCCAACTTCTGGAATACGAAGTTCTCTCATTCTAATTTGAACAATTCTATTTCCTTCTTTATCGTGTGTAAGAAAAACTGCATCCACTGTACCCTCTTCTTCTTGTCTTAAAGCCGAGCTATTTTCCTTCTTAGTCTGAATAGATATTTCTCTAGCCTCACTCAAAAACTTGGGAGGAGAAATCTTACCAATAACAACCTCACCCTCATTCATCTCAGCTTCAGGATAAACGACACCATCATCTTCTAAAAATCTATAACTTTCCTCAGTTCTATACCCAGAAACATCTTTATCTGGAATACAAACTTCATCACGAAGACCACCTGCATAATTCAATTCAACAGAAACATAAGGTCTCAACCTGCTACTTCGGCCAAATCCACGATCGACAGAACCCTTATTTAAAACAACAGCATCATCTACATTGTAGCCCTCATAAGGCATAACAGCCAAAATAACATTTTGCCCAACAGGATGAACATTCAATGTGTCATAAGTAAAACTTCTAACTAACGGCTTCTGTGCATAATGTAATAAAGAGACATCAGTATCAATCCTCACAGGAAAATTCGCAGCATATAATCCCAAACCCTGGCGATAAGCCCTAGAACCACCTTTAACCATACGAGCAGGAGGATCATGATTTCCAAATGGAATCAAAGATACACTAGCACCAAAAACATCAATTCTGTCAACCTCTAAATGAGTATGTTCCTCAGTTAAATTATCTTCATCCATACAAACATAACAATTATCTTCTTCGGCTGCATCCAAATACTCTAAAATACCTTGCTCAAATAAATTCTTCCAATTTAAACTTCCAGCTTTAACTAACTCAATATGCTCTGGCTTCAACTTAGACTTACCATCATCAACGATAATAACAGGACGAATTACTCGACCAATTTCTGAACTAATAAAAATAGCATCTAAGAATTTTTCAAATCTAATAGAAACCTCAAAGGGTAAATTACCCCGTCTTCTTTCTCCTCTGATACCCTTAACAAAGCTCTCAGCATCCTCGGCAGCTCCAACAAACCTTCCGTTATAAAAAACATCAGTAGAACCCTCTTCTTTTATCCCAACTCCATTCAAGACCTTCATAACATCATCATGTTCCATAGATATTCTAGTAGAGACACGAGCCAACAAGGCCAAATTCTTTCTTAAACCAATTTCAGTTCCCTCAGGAGTTTCAATAGGACAAAATCTTCCATAATGAGTAGGATGAACAGTTCTAGCAGCTAGATTTTCCTGCTCACCAGGCAAAGTAGAGGTAACTCTTTGTAACTGACTCATAATAGCAAAAGTATTGTTCTTATCAATATTTTGGGTAACACCCTTCCTCTCCCCAATCCACGAACCAGTGGCAATAGCAGACTCAACACGATGAGTAAATAAAGTAGACTTAGCAATTGTCTTAATAGAATAAAATTTACGCCGCTTTACCGTCTTCTGTAAAGTATGCTGAACTTCTCGAAGTAATATATTAATATTGACCCTAAATAAATCAGCCAACAAATCACCAGACAAACGAACTCTCTTATTGGCATAATGATCTTTATCCGTCATAGCCTCATCAGGATTTTCCCTAGCCATATAAAATTGCTTAATAAATTTACAAAGCGTTCGAGCCTTCTCCTTTCTATCCTTCTTATCCAATCCTATATGTGGTAAAAAATAAGAATCCATCCTCTGATTAACACGATCCAACATCTCTTTATTTGTCCCCTGTAAACTACTCTTTTCAGCAATCCACATCAAAGCATCATTAACATTATTAATATCCGCATACTCATATAAATTAACAATCAAGCTATCAGTCTGCTTTCCAATTAGCTTAACAATATCAGCATCACTCGAAATTCCCAAGGCCTTTAATAAAACAACAGCAGGAATGTCCCTAAATCTAGAAAAAGAAATCTCCAAAATACCTTCTGGACTCTCAATTAAAGAAACAGGAATTTTATAAGCTCCTCTCTGAGAAAATAATCTTAAGATTAAACGATTCTTAATTTTCTGCCATTCAACAAAAGTCTGATTAGAAGCCAACTCTTCAGCCATAACCATAACTCGCTCATTTCCATTAATTAAAAAATATCCACCATGATCTTTAGGGTCAATATAATTCTTAATCAAATCCTCCTCGCTCATATTATCTAAATTACAACTTCGACTCTTAACCATAATAGGAATTCTTCCAAGCTGAACCTCTTCAGTTTCAATCTGTCCAGCATAATTAATTGTCATCTCCATCCAAATTGGTGCAGAGTAAGTTAATTTACGTAATCTAACTTCAGCTGGAGTAACAGGCCTAGAAGACCCATCGGATTCAATAACATTTGGTTTACCTACACGAATCTTACCAAGTTTAATCTCGAAATCCTCACTAGGCAGAGAATCGCTTAATTCAGTAATAATCTCTTGCATCCTCTTCTCAATAAAATTATTAAACGAAGTGATGTTGGATTCTACTAGAGAATGATTCTTCAAAAACTCTTTAACTAATACATGTTCAGCCATTTTTCACCTCTAACAAATAAACATCCACATGAAATATTTTTAATATTATTTTAGTCATCCTAAATAACCACCCTGAAATATTCTTCTTCGGCTCTAGAAATCTTAACAGCATCCCCCGTTTCACAACCTTCTGGCAAAGCAGGATCTTTTTTAGAAATCTTTGGTAACTGCACCAAAGCAATATTAAGTTTCTCCAGAAGCTCTTTTACTTCCTTCTCAGTCAACTTTTCGTGCTTTGGTTGTAGTGCGTGCATTTTTCCTTTTAGAATATCCCTTTAGATAACAAAAATATCAAAAATGCCTTTAAAAACCTTTCGACTTTTGCCATTCCAAAGTAGTTCGAGCCAAAAATAAATATTTTTAACAAACTTTTTCTCAAAGATAAATCAAAACTCTTACAAAAAAATTTAACAAAAATTCACATGATAAAAATCATGATATTTCAAAATCAAAAATGACCCCGGGGGGATTTGAACCCCCGACACCTGGATTAAAAGTCCAGTGCTCTGACCAGGCTGAGCTACGGAGTCATTATAATATTAGATAAATATTAGTTTAAAAACTTGTGGGATTCAACTCCTAAATTTTATTTAGGAAATTCCCTAATTAATTTTTAACCAACAGCCAACAAAAATTATATCTTTATCTCTAAAATAAACAAATCTCAATATATTTTAAAACCACTAAATTTATTTTAATACTTATAATTTTCTAAAATAAGCTTTACATGGATCAACAATCCCAGATATTCCCTTGTCCGACAAAACCCTTCTCCCTTCACCATACGCATCCAACCCATCCACAGATATTTCTGCAATATTTCCATCATCCACAACATAAGCAAATCTAATTCCAGCCTCATCTAAAATCCTTGTTGCTTTTGAAAAATCCTCCTGCCAATCTCCAGCAAAACAACTACCTATTCCACCTACTCTCATTAATCCTATAGCCTCTCCTAATTCCCTATGATTAACGTGATTATTGGCTACTGCCATTTTACCTCAACCAATCCAAACTTTTTAAAGATTATTATAATAGACTTCAACACCTCACATCTTATCATACTGCTGAACTTCATCATTTAAAAGTTCAAACTTAACTCCAGCTTCCCTAAAAAGATCTTTAGAATCTTTAGAGGCATGATAGTCTTTAGAAGCAATCACTCTCTTTATCCCAGAAGTAATTATTAATTTTGCACAAGTGTAACATGGGGACATAAAACAATAAAGGGTTGAACCCTCTAACGGAATTCCAAGCTTAGCTGCCTGGCAAATGGCATTTTGTTCAGCATGAGTAGTTCTCACACAATGGTTTGTAATCTTTCCGTCTTCATGCACCATCCCTTTAAACTGATGACCAATTTCATCACAATGACCACATCCAGGAGGAGACCCTACATAACCAGTAACCAAAATATGCCTATCTTTAACAATAACACAACCTCCCCCTCCTGCTCGAGCCCTATCGCAAGTAACCCTCTTGGAAACCGTATCCATAATTTCAATAAAATATTCATCCCAACTAGGCCTAATAAAATTTTCTAACTTCTGGGCATTCCTTTCTAACTCCTTTAAAATCTTTCTTTTCAATTCCGCCTTAGTCCAATCATTACGAAAACAACGGTCCGCCATTTCAATACAAACACCTATATTCTGTTTATTATGGTCATTAGAACTCATCTCTCTCTGCTCTCCAGACACAAAATCCTGAAATGAAACACTGTCCTTAACCCCTCCTCTAGCAACAATTCTAGCATACCTAGTCTCAACATCAGCATCAACTGCCCATAAGACAAAACAACCTTTATCTTTCAAAACCTCAATTTCACCAGGACATCTCAAACTCTCAATAA
>CAZROF010000040.1:0-5684 GCA_964601675.1 Candidatus Woesearchaeota archaeon | reverse complement strand
AGAAAAACTTCTTTTATCCGACCAACGAAAACCAAACTACGAAATTAAAATTTCGCATAACCAAGGATAAAAGGTTCGTTTCACTCACGCAAATTTTTCATTTAATTAGAAATAATCTTTCACTTTTTTGAAGCTTGAACAATAGACTCAACAGTTTTCGCTGTCTCTTCTCCGCCTATTGTATCAACAAGAGATTTTCTTTGAGGATTCAAATCCAATTCCTTTACTCGTTCCATTAATTCAGTCCCAGCGGTTAATGCATCATCTCTAGAATCATAAGCAGGATTACACGAAACTATTGGACGACAATATTTATCTTCATTATGGATAATAGCATAACCATATTTCCCAGATGCTTTATCTTGATAAGTATCAATTAAAGTTTCGTTTCCTTGTATTTGTAGTGTCGAGAGTAAAGATAATCCCATAATATAAAGAATTGTGATTCTGTTTAAAAAGATTTATATAATTAAAGGATTATTTCATTTTCTTTTTAGAAAAAAGAAACAAAAAGCGGGCTTATCTCTCCAGTATCTTGGTCGTCCCATCTAACAAACCCAAGCCAAAACATTTAAATAATCTACATTTGTATACATTTGTATATGGAAACAACAATAAGGTTAAATCAAGTAACAAAAGAACAACTTAATACTTTCAAGCAATATAAAAGCGAAAGTTATGATGAACTTGTAAGAAAACTTATCCATTTAGCGAAGATGTGTGAAAAAAACCCAGAATTAAGCCAAAAAACAATCCTCGAGATAAGAGAAGCGAGAGAAAGGATTAAAAGAGGAGATTTTTATACAGAAACAGAAGCCAAGAAAATTCTTGGTCTGTAAAAAGATGTATGAATTAAAATTTGATAAAAAAGCAATTAATTTTCTAAATAAGCTTGGAGAGAAAGATAAGGGGAGAATTTGGAACAAGCTCCAAGAATGCAAAAGAGATCCTTTTCGTTACTTAAAACATTTAGAAAATATCGAAGGATATAAGTTGAGGGTTGGAGAATATCGAATTATTTTAGATGTAGAAAAGACTATTAAAATTTTAAACATTGTTAAAATCGGGCGTAGAAAGAATATTTATAATTAATTCTACTAACTTCTTTTAAAAAAAAGAAGGCAAAAAGGAACCCCTCATTTTCTTTTTAAAAAAAAGAAACAAAAAGCGGACTTATCTCTCAAATACATTGGTCGTCCCACCGTCCTCCCCCAACCTGGAAAGAAAAATTAAAACTCTGCGAAATTATTTCATAATTTCTTGCCACGCCTTGCAGGCTCTCACTTCGTTCGGGTCAAGCAACAACAGTTAAACAGAAAATCCTTGCAGAATTTTCCCAAATTTTTTACTCCATAAAAAACTCACGAGGTCATTGCATTCCGCTCGTGCCCTACGGGTTGTTTAACAACAATGTTATGTGCAATTGAATTTGAGAGGCTTAAAAAAATTAAGGGCTTAAAACTTTAGAAACATTTATTAAATAAGATCTATATCAAGAATATTATGAGTGAAAAACTAGAAATTTATGATTTAAATTCAGATTTAATTACAATTGAAGATAGAAAGAAATTTTATTCTGAGATTAAAAAAGAATTTAAAGAAACGGGTAAATTATCTAAAAAAGTTAAGAGAATCAACTTAATTTTAATGAATTCATCTGGTCGTATTTATTTACAAAAAAGAAGTAAAGTAAAAACTGAAAACTCAGGGAAATATGATAAAACTGTTGGAGGTCATGTGTCCGCAGGAGATAGTTTTAACATGACTGTTATTAGAGAATGTGCAGAAGAATTAGGATTCCCTGCAACAGTTTTAGATCCTGAAGAATTTGAAAGTGCAATAAAAGTCACTAATTTAGATATTATTGGTATTTTTAAAAAAATTGAATATTTATCTGATTCCATATCTACTAGAATATCTAAAGATAATTCAAAATTTATTCAACCATATATGACTTCCATATATTTTGGTTACTATGATGGAGCTATTAAATTTGTTGATGGTGAAAGTTCAGGTATTGAAGTTTTTTCTTTAGAAGAATTAAAGGAAGAAATTAAAAATAATCCAGATAAATTTACAGAAGATTTAAAATTTATTATAGAAAAATATAAAAAATTTCTAGTTCCTATTAAATAAAGTTTTAAGCCTTAATTATTGTTCTTAATGTATTGCATTCGCTCATTCAATGGAACGCCTCTCAAACTCAACTGAGCCTTCGGCTTTTTTTCTTGCAGAAAAAACGTATAACAAGGATTATGAGACTACGCCTTGCGGGCTCCGTCCAAATTTTTGCTTCGCAAAAACTTCTCATAATGCCGATGTTATACGAAATTTTTGAAAATGCCTAGAATCTAAAATGGGCGAAAGATTTATATATTTAATCAGCAATATGTTTAACAATGAAAAATAAATATTTAAAATTACCATTATTTTTGGTTATAGCTTGGATTTCTGCATTTATCTTTGAAGAAATTCCAAGAACTATTACTAGCAATGTTCCAGGAATCATGCATTTATGGGAGTCAGGAAGTGGTTGGTTCTCTTTTTTCCTTATTTGGTACGGAACAATATTCCTTATTGCCTATTTTATTTTTATCAATCGTCCAATTAAATATGCAGTAATTTTTGGAATAATTTTTGGATTGCTTGCAGAAACCTTTTTCTTTAAAAAAGTGGAGAATATCTTTAGTTTTATACTGTTTGTCTCACTTTATTTAGGAATGTTTTATTTTCCTTTTAAGATAATAAAAATTATTTATAATAAAGAAAAATTTAAAGCACATGAACTATTAATTGTTATTCTTACTCAATTACTTGCACTGGCAGTATTATTTTTGATGGTATGGGTAAGTTAGTATTCAATTAGTTTTTTTGGATATCTCTTGCATTCAATTGGCATTTTCAAAAACTCAAAGGGACGCTGCGCTTTCGCTTCTTTCAGTCGCTCACCCTCGCCTAACAAAGAATATACGGTTCAGGGCTCGGCTCGCCCCTCACCCAAATTTTATTTCGCTCCGTTCAATAAAAACTTCGTATATTCTTGATGTTAAGTGAAATTTCTAATTCTCCTAAAATCTACAAGTAAGAAAAATAGCTAAAATCTCTCTCAGCCATCCCCCGACCACCCACCCCAGATAGGAGGTGTGCGCCCACCCTTCGGACAATTTGTGAAACTTCGTTTCAAATTTATTTAGAAATAATTTTTTTCCGCCACCAAGACAATAACCTTTTATACAACTTCTTATTAATATTACAAATGAAAACCCTAAAAAAAGAAGTGATAATATTTGGGATAATTTTTTTAGCTATAATAAGTTTAGTTTACGCTATGCCTATGATAAATTATCTTATTCCAACTCCTGCAAATGCAACAACCCAATCAGCAACAAATGTTGAAATTAACGTCTCAATAACTGAATCAAATTTAGATGAAGTAAAATACAATTGGAATGGAACTAATTTTACTATGTATGATGATTCTTTAGTTTTGATGATGAATTTTGATAATATTTCTGCTTTAGGTGAAAATGATACTTATGCAGTCGATATATCAAAATATAGTAATAATTTTACAGCTTATAATGGGGCAAATTTTATTTCTTCAGGTAAATATGGTGGGGCATTTGACTTTGATGGGGTGAATGATGAATTGACATTATATGACACATTAGGTCTTGGTAATAGTAAAGTTTCAGTTTCACTTTGGGTAAACTTGGATTCAACTTCTGAAAAAGGATCATTCATCAAAATTGGTAGTGGAGGGTATGGGATAGGTGTTGGAGGTAACGGAGGATGGTGGGGTACAAACGGTAATGATCTCGGAATGGTTTTTGAAAATGTTGCTTGGATAGAATCAAATACTGCTATTGGAACGGGTTGGCATCATATAGCTTTTGTTTTAGATTCTAATGGGAATCCTACACAGTATATTGATGGAAAATCAGTTTATACAGAGGTCAATACTGCATCGATCCCTTCAGGATATATTAAAATAGGTGGATATGGCAGTGTATATGGGGATAGCACTATTGATGAGGTAAGAATATGGAATCGTAGTTTATCCGATTCTGAAATATACCAAGTTTATGCTAGCAATCTAAAGAAATTCAATTCAACACAATGGTATTTTTATGTCAATCAAAGTTTGAACGCAACAGAGGGTTTGGATGAGGGAGATTATACTTATTTTGTTTCTTCTAAAGATAGTGCTGGAAATGAGAATACTACTAAAATAAGAACCATAACTATATCCTCAGCAGATATAACATCTCCAACTATTACTATCAATTCCCCTATCAATAATACAAACTCTTCAGATAATGGATTAAATATTAGTTATACTGCTTCAGATACAAACTTAGATTCTTGTTGGTATAGTAATGATACTATGACAAGCAACACAACTTTAGTGGGATGTGCAAATATTACAACAATAATCTGGAATGATGTCCAGCATAATGTTACTATTTGGACGAATGATAGTGCAGGAAATGAGAATAGTTCTTCAGTTACGTTTACTATTGATACAACAGACCCAACATGGGAAAATAATAAAACAAATTTAACTTCATCGACAACTTCTGAAAGTAGTGTCTATTTTAATATTATTTTAAATGATACAAATCCTGACAAATATATTTTTAGTTGGTACAATGGCACAGATTGGGCAAACGATACGGTCACTTCTTATATGAATGGACAAGATATTTTAGTAACAAAAACTATTCCTATCAGTTCAGGAGACATTAATTGGACATGGTACTTTAACGATACTGTTGGAAACACTAATCAAACAGATATTTGGAGTATTATATTATCTGATGCAACGGACTCACTACCTTTTTGTGGAGATGGAACCTGTAATGATGATGAAACTTGTTCAAGTTGCTCAACTGATTGTGGTTCTTGTTCTTCAGGAGGGAGTGGAAGCTACTTATTAGAATCATCAAAGAAATCTGTCAATTTAAAATTCAGAACTCATCTCTCTCCTGGAAAATCTAAACTAGTCAAAATCAAATCAGATAAAGAAACAGCCCTAATTGAGATGGAAATTAAGGCCAAAAACTGGCTAACTGGAGAGATAGAAATAATTTCCTATAATGAAGTTCCTGATTTTTGTGATATAAATTACGATTCTAATTATATTTTATATAAAGCATTAGAAATAAATTCTACCTTCAATAGCTCTTTAATTGATGAAGCTCGTTTAAGGATTAATGTCTTGAAAGATTGGGTTTATGAAAATAATATCTCAACAATTAAAGCAGTTAAATGTAATCCTTACTATAAAGAATTAAAAATTGATTACATAAATGAGACAAATGAGTCAGGGATATATGATATTTATTCGAATGGATTTTCTACTCTTGCTATTCTTGGGACTTTATCCATTAATGAAAATTCAAGAGGAAATGATGATGAAAAAAATTGGATTAAAAAAACTAATAGATATTCTCTTCTGAAAATATTTTTGATTATAATTTTAATTTTAATAATTGTCGGAATAATGATTTTATTAGTTAAACACAGAATTTATTTGAAAGAAAAAGTACATACAAAGTTTTTTGATTTCGAATTTAAATTTCGAATTGGGAAAAAATAGCCCCTAAAAAGATTATTTCATCTTCTTTTTTAGAAAAAAGAAGCAAAAAAGGGCACGCACCTCAAATTAAATGGGATAGCTA
>CAZROF010000039.1:0-6213 GCA_964601675.1 Candidatus Woesearchaeota archaeon | reverse complement strand
GCCATTACTATTAGCTCTGCAACAATTTTTGTTTTTTTCTGGGATATGAAATAAGGATTACGGCATTGCACTTGATACTTTTTGGACTACTAGTATGGAAGAAAGGTATAATTCATCCTATAGGAGTTAGGTAAAAAGGTTATCGCAAGCTCATGCACAATCCTGCGGAGCCGATACAAGATTAAAGTCCAGTTCTCTTATAGGCACCATAAACTAGTATTAGGATGTGATGAGTCTATATTTTAGTAAAGTGGATTAATGACACTGACGGTTAAATAAAAAGGTTCGTTTTCAAATATAATTATTTATTGACTTTTCAGCTATCTACTATATCAGATACAAGCACTTACATAAAACTACTTCTTAGTTGCCCTATGACAAACTACTATATTGATTCTTGCATCTATCTCAATCTGTGGCAAAAAGAAAAAAGCAGAACAGGTAGCCCATTATGGAAGTTTGTTAAAAACTTTCTTGAAAAAATAGAAGAAACTAATTCTACAATTTACTATTCGGGATTTTTATTGAAAGAATTGAGTTTTATTTTAACCGAAAGCGAATTTAATAAAAAGAGATTGATGTTTGAATCTGCACCTAATTTTAGAAAACTGATATTAACATTAAAGGAATATGAGTTGGCTAAAAATATAGATGCCAAGAATGGGATAGGATTCTACGATACAATCCATTTATTATTAGCCAAAAAATCTAACTCAGTATTAATAACGAGGGATAAAAAACTTTTGAAATAAGCCAAAAAATACAAGACAACCGCTAAAAAACCAGAGCAGATATCATAACTTATTTATTTCATCCAAATCTGCATTTTTTTCGGAAAGTATTTTCCGAATGTTTCTAACTACTTTAACCGAATTTCCCTTCTTAGAAATACTTCCAATTTCCTTTTCCCAAACAAATCTCCTAACAGCATCTCTAATTACATCTGCTCTATTGGAATATATCCCAGATTCTACTATTGAATCAATCCTACTGATAAGCCCTTTGTTCATTCTTATTTGCAAAGTATCCATTACCATTGTACTTGTATTGTAATGTTTGGTTTATTTAAATGTTCTTATGGGGGCTCTGTTGAAAATTTCCCCACCAACCCCATATTGTGAGCAATTCCCTTACAATAAATCTCGACCCTCAATCCCCAAATCTTCTTCGCCCGAACCATCCCGCCATACTTTCTCTTTATGCAACTAAAACCGCACTCAATCAAACTCCTCTGCCCATATTTCTCGTCCGAATAATTCTCGAACTGCCTTTCCCGAAACCTTCTAATCTTCACATTCTTTTTCGAGGGGATAAAAGTCTGCACTCCCTCCCAAAAAAGCAGCTCATAAAGCCACTCCGCACTGTACCCTTTGTCCCCGTAAAATATTTCAGCTCTTCGAAGTTGACACACTTCCATAAAAAGGAGGGCTTCGATGTGGTCCTGAAGTTTGAATTTCTTCGGTCCAAAACGATGCAAATATTTCGGGAAACCAATTCCGACGAGTAACCATTTAATTTTATAGTTAGGTTTGTTTCAAGGTATCACCTCTGTTTTTAGTTGAACATTGTAGGTGATACGCCTTTATTTATTTGACTTTTTCAACAGAGCCTATGGGCTAGTGTCTCCGAAAAGGGTTAATGAGAAGTACTTTTTGTGAGGAAGGAACTGGTAGGAATAGGATTCCTCCGTTATTGGATGAGGTCTGGTTGGTGGTAAAATGAGTTAGTTATAAAAAATGAAATAGAAATAGCCACAAATACCTAAGGGTGCACACAAATTCGCAAGCTCATGTATAATCCTGCGGAGCTAATACAAAATTACAAGTGCCATGGGCTAGTGAGCGAACAAGGTGAGTTGGTGTGTGAGTGAAGCGGATTAGTGGATAAAAATTCTGTTAGTGGATACCTCATTATTAGCAGAGGACCTAGGCTCCTTGTTTCCATTGTGAATGGATAAACTCTTCTATTGGGATGGAAACCCTTGTAATGCTTGTTGTTTTGAAAGATGGGTTGATTACTGTGGATGGGTATGTTTTTGTCCTGTCTATAGGACAAATTAGCTACTTTTTGTCCTATAGACAGGACAAAATAGAAAAGTTTAAATAAATGAATTTGTAATATGGATTATGGATTATGAAAAAATAATTAGGAACTGGAAAGAATTTGAGGCTCCAAAGACAATCCCTCGAGAAATAGAGTTAAAAATAAATTCTGATTTTATAACCACTGTTACAGGACCAAGGCGGGTTGGAAAAACATTTTTGTGTTTACAAAAAATTCAAGAACTGATACGTGACGGAATCTCTAAAGAAAACGTGCTTTATATAAATTTTGAAGATGACCGATTGATTAATGCTAATTCAGATGATTTGGAAAAACTTTTTGAGTCTTATTTGGAAAATTTTAACATAAATAAAAAACAGAATATTTTTTTGTTTTTTGATGAAATTCAAACTGTAACTAATTGGGATGCATGGATAAGAAGGGTTTATGATACCAAAGAAAATGTAAGGTTAATTCTAACTGGGTCATCTTCCAAATTGTTAAGCCGTGAAATCTCTACAGCTTTGCGTGGTCGAGTGTATAATATAGAAGTCTTACCTTTAAGTTTTAAAGAATATCTTGATTGGAAGAATGAAAAATTAAATCTTAAAAGCATTTTACAGGGAGGTAAAGATTCTTTGGTTGTGAAAAGATATTTCAAAAAATATTTGTCAGATGGGGGATATCCTGCTATCTTTAAAAACATGGAGCTAAGGGATGAGGTTTTTCAAAGTTATTATGACTCAATGATATTTAAGGATATTATTGAAAGACATAAAATATTGGATGTAAAAAAATTACAGATATTAGCAAAATTAATATTTGAGTCAACTTCTAAGGAAATTTCTTACACAAAGTTATCAAATAAATTAAAATCTATGGGATTCTCAACTGGGAAGAGTACAATTATAGATTATATTTCTTATTTTGAAGACGCTTATTTGTTCTTTCAAGTTTTAAAATATGAATATTCCTTATCTAAACAATTGGGTTCTATAAAAAAGGTTTATTGTATAGACAATGGTTTATTAAATTCTGTTAGTTTTAAATTCTCTGAAGATTTTGGGAGATTATTGGAGAATATGGTCTTTTTGGAATTATATAGGAGGAAAAATAATGTGTTTTATAATCGAGACAAGTTTGAATGTGATTTTGTAGTAAAGGAAAAAAATAAAGTTACAAAGGCATTTCAGGTGTGTTATGAGTTGGATGGTGATAATATAGACAGAGAGGTAAATGGGTTAGTGGAGGCAATGAAGAAATTCGATTTAAAAAGTGGGGTAATAATAACATATGACGACGAAAATGAAATAATAAGAGATGGTTTAAAAATAAAGGTTGTCCCTGCTTGGAAATGGATGTTAGGTAAACTTAATTCTTTTTAAAAACTACTTCTTCCAAAAAATTAAAGTCCCCATGTAAACAATCCTGCTTAAAACTGTGGCTCCAACTGCTCCCAAAACACCACCTATTTCCCCATAGTGAACTAGTCCGTAATTAATTCCAATAAAATTAAATATTACATTTATTATTGTAGCCATTACTATTAGCTCTGCAACAATTTTTGTTTTTTTCTGGGATATGAAATAAGAATTGTATAATCCTGCTACGGGTAAAATTACAACCAGAATACTGAGGTACTGTAATATGGGTACAGCGGTTAAGTAGGCAGTACCGTATGCAAGTTCAATGACCCACCATGCGACAAAATACGTAAAGACTCCTGCGATAAGTGATATTGAAAGCGTTAGATTTCTTGTTTTCGAAAAGATTCTTTCTAGGGATTTTCCGCTTACTCTAGAAAAGATTGGCATTAAGGCAGCGGTAGAAAACCCAATTATTGCGCTTGCGGACCCGACAAGAGCGAATGCTGCTCCATAATAGGCGATGAAGCTGCTAGAGACATAATGACCTAGCATAAAGGTGTCTACGTACCCGAAAAAAACGCCAGATAGAGACAAGACAGATAGCGGCAAAATAAACTTTTTCAAATCTTGAATTTCGGATTTATTTAGTCTTTTTTCCTTGAGTGAGAAAACTTTAAATTTATTTTTTGAAAGAGCTAATAATGTTAACAATGATAGCAAATGGCAAAACACAATTATAAGTATAATTATTGCTATGATTACCCCTTTTGAAAGATTACTTTTCAATAATAACAAAATGCCAATTGGAACCAACACAAACCTAGAGACTTGAAAAACGACCTCTTTAAACAAAGGGTCTTTAAAATTATTAATAGTCTTAAATATCTGCTCTAAAAATCCAAGAAGTGAAATTGTGGGAAGATATAATCCTCCTGCAAGAAGTGCATAAAAGATTGGCTTACTGTAATAAATATTTGCTACAAAATAAGAAGAGAATACAAGAACTAACGAGGAAATAGTTATTATTCTTAACTTCCATTTGAATAATTTTTTAATATACCCCTTTGCTTTTGCATGATTCTTTGTTCCAAGCATTTTTGATACAAATGTCATAACTGCTGCGGATATTCCTAAGTCACTAAAAGAGACAAACATGGCAATTGTAGCTAATGATAGACTATATAGCCCCATTAATTCTGGTAGAAGCATTCTGGCTATAACAATTGTAAATAGTAGAGAACCAGCTTTCATGGTCAGATTCTGCGCTAATTGATAACCTGAATTCCTTATCGCCTGTCCAGTATTTCCATTAAGATTTCGTTTTCTTATTCTGACTACAACATCTTTTAGGTCTCCCACTTCCTCTTTTATTATATTCATAATTCGCTTAGGCTTTTCTTGTTTTTATTCCTTTTTATGACTGCTGTTAGAAAGATTTTATTATAAAGTGGTTCGCCATGATAAATCAGGTGTGGCAAATCTGCTGCCATATGGGTCATGACTCCTATTAGAATCCATAGAAAAATTGGGTGGAAGAAAGATAAGATAAAAAGCAAAGTCCAAAATCCAATCGTGTGAAAAATAAATACTCCTCGTTTAAATTTTTCTCTTTCTTTGAATGACATCTTAAACCACTTATCTATATTTTTATTATACCACATTAGTGCCTTAATTGGATTTTTCCCTTTCATCTCAAAAAGATACCAGAAATAATGGTCTATATCTATCATCCATGATGACAAAAAAATGATTAACCCTGAAAATAATGAGAATTCAAAAAATTGAACTAAAATATAGGATATTGTAAATCCGAATAACAAGTGCCATTTAAATCGCATTTTATTCCTCCAACTGTCGTGCTATATCAGCGAAGGCAGGTCTTGCGATGAAAACTCCGGCTGTAATACCGATTATTGTTGTAACTGCAAAACCTTTCAAAAGACCAGCTGAGGCGGCTCCTATTCCCATAAAATTGAGGAATCCTGTTAATGGCAACATTGCCACAAGTGTTGTGGTGAATGCTGTTACTATGATGAATAGGGCATTTTTAATTCTTTGAAGGATTGTTCCGTGTGCAGACTTTGATTCATCTAAGATAACTATTTGATCATCTAACCCTGTCCCTATAGATGCTATTATCCCAGCAATTGATGGTAAGTCCAGATTCCATCCAATTAGGCATGCGGTTCCTAATATAATTAATAATTCTGATGATGACGTCATAATCATCGCCAGAGATATTTTTATTTTTCTATATCTGATAAAGACAACAAGAGATACCGCTAAGAATGCAAAAATTCCCGCCAACAATATTTGTCTTATGAATTGAGATCCTAGATTCGGTGATATCTGATCTATTTTTACTATCTGTAATTTATAAGGTAGAGATCCTGTTATTAGAATTGTTTGAAGTTTTTTCATTTCTGCTTTTGATGCTTCAATCGCCTCATTTCTAGTTGCTCCTTTTCCTGAACCTGAGACTGTTATTTGTGTCGCAACAGCACCTTTTAGAGATGATCCTATGTTTAACGAAGATGTTAGCTTTCCATCTATATAAAAATCTAATTTTTTACTTAAGTAAGATCCATTTATTGATAATTCTTTTGTTATGTCTGCATGTCGCTGTGCTGCTGCTTCAGATAAAAATATTGTAAATCTGAAATTACATGCCTGTCCACCTGCCGCATCAAAGCATTCTGTAACCATTGCATCTTGGCCTGTTCTTCCCACGTGAGTTATATCCTTAGCCCCCCCTACAAAAACTGTATCATTTCCTATTTTTGCTACAAAATGTCCCTGTTTT
>CAZROF010000038.1:0-6441 GCA_964601675.1 Candidatus Woesearchaeota archaeon | reverse complement strand
AATCAAAAGTAGCATACAGCAATCTTTCAATACCGGTTGAGAAGGAACCTACATAAGGTTCCATCAAAGATCCCCCTGAAGAAACTACCCTTGTGGGATTGCTGATGGGCGCATAGTGATATGCTATTGAGAGACTCAGTGCCTTTCTTCTCTCGGGGCCTACAGTCAAATTTTCCCCCTCTGGACAACAATAAAAATGTTCTAAATCAAAATCTTTATTGGAGCTTTTTCTCTTAGTGCCAATCTTATTTGATTTGACATAGTGTATATTTAATTTCTTTAACATTTTATCAACAGCGTCCCCAAAATTAGTCATTCCTTCATCTAGCGAGTTCCTACTTCCTTCAAGAGATAACCCTGCAAAAACCCCAAATTCTCGCAATTTTAGAATTCCTTTTTTTGAAGCAGCAATACGAAGAATATCTTTTGGAGAATAAAGCATTAGGGGCAAGCTTCTTTCGGATAATTTCTCACTACTTAACCAATTTAAAATGTCCATCTCATGGGTTGTTAATCCCACATATCCTTCCATAGGAGGAGGCAATGCCACAAAATTTTCTGCAAAAGTAGAGGACACTTCTTCTCCTTGTTGTAATGTTTCCCTTCGCATATAGTTAGGAAACTTAATCTTTTGCATACCTACACTCCTATAGCACTCATGTAATTTTGCCGTAACATTATCTAAAATAAGAGCCCCTATTGGAGAATAGTATCCCAATCCTGGATTTGGGAATGAAACGAAAGGCCCCTCTTCTATAAGTTTTGATGTTCTTCTATTTTTGAAATCTTGTGGAACACGAAGAGTACTTCCGAAAGGCAACTTAGAAAGTCTCATTCTATTTTATGGGAAGTGTATAGTTCTGAATCTTCCCAGACCATTTTATTAGATAGAAGTAAGACGGTATATCCCATTTTGGATAAATTTTCCCTAAATAAAAACATATAATCTTTGTAGTCCACCATTAACTTTTCGAGAGTTTCAGGTCTTAAATTTTTTAAATGTTTCCTGTCTAATATATTCTCAACAAAATTACTCACAGCCCTATCTTCGATGTAGTCAAACTTAAAGCTAGATTCCATATATATTTCTAAACCAGGTAAGTCAAAGAATTTATCCCAATCTTCCTTATAGAGAGGGGTTATATTTACCTGAATTGCCTTTGAGACATCTTCTATTAATTTTACAGAGGGGACTTCGATATAATACATAGGAACAGACAAAATAAATCCAGACTTTTTACAAACTCTTCTGCATTCTTCAAATGCTCTTTCGCGATTAGGCATCAGGGATAGCACATTCCCAACTATTACCAGATCAAAGGTATTATCTTCAAAGGGAAGGGAATTTACATCTGCCTTCTTAAATTCAATATTTTCTAAACCTTCTATAGAGGCCCTTTTTGCTGCTTCTTTCAAGCTCATTTCATTAATGTCAATGGAAGTTAGTTTGCATGGAATTAATTTACTCAATTCAATAGCCGTAAAGCCTGTACTTGTACCAATTTCTAAAACTCTACTATTTCTATCAATACAAGTTCTATTCACAATTTCAAAAACAGTATTTCTTCCGCCGGGTATCCTATTTGTCTCCTTGGTCAACCCAATTAATTGATTGTAGTCCATTTCGTCAATATCATTAGGCGTTAATTTATTTATTTTCATCTTACGGTTTCAAAGTTCCATCAACTCTCGGAAATTGGTTGGCGCTCCAAATAAAAGGCATTTCTAAGAGGCCCTGTAGCATTCTCTCCCATCCAAGTCCGAATCCAGATGTTTCTTTGTAATTATTTATTTGACGAGTTTGAAGATATGGTTTGTAGTCCTCTTTTGGAAGATTGAATATTTCAGATTTTTCCTCAAGTTCTTTTTCAGATCTAACTCGATGACCACTCCCGATGATCTCCCTATATCCTGGCCAAATAATATCCGAGTTATCTGCAACCTTTGGGTTTTTCCCATCAAGCATAGCATGATAAAAAGGAACTTCTAAAAGAGGAAATTCCTTGATTAAAACCATATTTCCTAATAGCTCTGTAATTTTAATTTCTTCCCATGATCCAAAATGCTTAAGTGTGAATTCTTTGTATTTCTCGTCTCCTGTTTCTTTATATAGGAGTCCTAGTGCTTCTCTAAATGTTATTTTTGGGATATTTAATATTTCACCCGCAAACTTACCAAGCTCCTCCAATTTCTCTTTTGATAAAAAGTATGCCAGACTCTCTTTATCTTTTATTAATAAGTCTTTAATTATTTTTTTTACCAAACCAAGAGCAGTAATTTCATTTTCTTCTTGGCGAACCTTTCCCTCATACTCTATATGGTGAAATTCAGACAAATGAGTTGCATCTGCCTTCTCTTTTCTAAATGAATTATAAATTGAATAAACATGATTCACTCCCTTTTGCATCATTGCGAGCTCCAGGTATATTTGTGAAGACTCAGATAGGAAGGCTTTTCTTGGTAAGTCAAACCAGTCTAAGGTTATTGGACACGTATCTGTTGTGTAGTCAATTGCCTCTTTCCCATAAACTGCTCCCGGTGAAGAAATCATTCTTGTAGTCATTGGAAGTGCAGTAAAAAGAGCATTTAGTTCATCGAAGTACTCGTTTGAAGAGATATTTATCCTGTGATTGATTTTTGCAATATGTCCCCACATTTCATCCTTATCAAACTGATCAACTCTTTGCTCAAATTCTTGTATTGGGACGATTACAGAATCAATATTTTCAATAGGTCCAAATATATTATTCCCCTTATATGAAATTGTTCCATCCTTATTTGCGGTATATGGGCCTAGCATATTTTCATTAGAGCATAATTGTTTATAAAGATATTCTAATAGTTAAGTTTAAATAATTGTATATATGACATATTAAGTGAAAGAAATTAAACTTAATAAAAAAGATTTCAAACTTATTGAAATTATTTGTAAGAACTCAAAAAAAAGTACCCTCAACATTTCAAAAGAATTAGGGATTTCTAGGCAAGCGGTACACAAAAAATTAGATAAAATAAGAGATAGGGCAATATTGAAGTTTGTAACAATATTAAATTATCCTAAACTTGGGTATAGCAATATGCATCTCTATCTTAAAATACAAGGGGTAGTAAGAAAGGATTTAATTAAAAAGATTAAAAAAGCAGAGGATATTGAGAACGTAACATGGGTATCAACATTGATGGGTGATTATGATATATCTTTATCTATATTTTTTAAATCAATATCTGAACTTCATAGAGATTTAAACAAAATCTATTCAATTTTCAAAGACTCAATTAGGCACAAAGAGTTGCATTTAATTGATGAGCAGTTCATCTCTCATATTGTCTTTAGTGATAAAAGGAAAACAATAAGAAGAATTGGTGGCGATAAGATGAAAATTTCTGATACTGATAAAAAGATATTAAACTATATAAAATCTAACTCGCGATTTGAATGGAGTAAATTAATATCCCAATTAAAACTTAATTATCAAACAGCGAAAAAACATATTAAGCACCTTGAATCCGAAGATATCATATTGGGCTATGGGGCAATAATAAATTACAGTACCTTGGATTATTCTTGGAACTTATGCATATTAAACATATCTTCTGGACATTCATTAGAAAAAATATTAGAAAAAATCAAAATAGAAAAAAGGGTCCCATTTATATCGACAACGGTTGATAATAAGATAATACTTGATTTTGTGAGTCGTGACTATGAAGAATTAAAAGAGTTCTTAGATAAATTAAAAATTGAATTTCCAAAAGAGATTGAAGATTACAAAATTTTAAATATTGTTAATTTAAGAAAATTAGAAGAAATTTATCACTAAAATGATAGTTAATCTCACAAAAGATAGGCTAGCCAAATTCAGGGCACCACGCCATTCGGTCGCTTCCCGGTTGGGGGCGTCCAAAACTTTTGCCACATTCATGGGTGGACATTATAAGTGCTGTGGTCATTTATCTTCTACTCATAACCTCTTCATCCTCCTCAGCAGAAAGAATAAACATCTTCCCAAAATCAGACTCACCTAACTTGTCCCAATACTTCCCAGCTTGAGTAAAAAGTCGCTTTCCTTTATCATAATAGACATTATCCAACATAGATACCTTTTCTCCACGACCACCATATTCTCCACCGAAAGCGCTTACAATTTTTTCCCGCACACCATACACTTCTCCAAAATCTTCGGGAATATTGAGGATTAAGGCACGAGCCATTCTATATAATATAAATTTAAGATTAAACTCTTCAAATGCCCCCTCTAAAATACCTTGAAAGCGTCTTATATCTCCTACCACTTCCGATTCTTCAAACCATCTTCCTTGAATTTCCTCTATAAGACCTGCATCATATCCCTGAGGAGTTTCAAAACCAACCCCCACAGAGGCATCATTAAGATACAAAATGCCTTTTCCTTCTGGAGAAACTATTCCATCACCCCTTTGTCCAACAATCGTTAATTGAGGCATTGTTGCCATATTGACCATTGTTTCCAAAAAATTCAGATGAACCGATGTCCGACTACGAAGGAAGATGGAATCATAGACATCATAAAACGAACTCGGCCTCTCCCCCTTTGGAATATATCCATCATTTAAAGCGTCTGTACATACTGGTGAAATTGAAGCAGGCCAAATAAGAGCGGCTGAAAAGTACAGATTTGTGAAATATAAGGGAAGATTTTATGGAAAGTCACCATCACCCACTCGTTAAATATTTCTTGCCAGCATATGGTGCGGCAGGAATTTCGCTTGCCAGGATGCAGTATGAAAATATTTCAGAGAACAAAGAAGAGGATTTGGACAGGCGAGATTAACAAAATAATTTTTTGTGTTTTTCATATGGGACGCAATAACCAAATATAGAGTGAAGAATAAACCAATACCAACTTTCAAAAAACATGACACAACTCCGCCAAATTCTTAAAAACAGACATTCTCATTGCCTGCAATTCCTCTTCCTAAACCAAACATAAACAACAATCAAAACCGCCACAAAAACCAAAGCCAAAATAGTCACTTCCCTCAAATACCTACCAATCAACGCTTCACTCTGCCCAAGAAAATAACCCAAAAACACAAGCACCAAAACCCATAACCCAGCACCAAACCCAGTATATAACGTAAACTTCAAGGGATTCATCCTAGCAAGACCAGCAGGAAAAGAAATATACTGCCTAATAATAGGAATAAGCCTACCACTAAAAGTAGAAATATGACCATGCCTTTCAAAAAAATCTTCAACCATATCTAAGTGATGCTTCCTTAAAAATTTCAAAAGTAACCTCCTCCCGAATCTATTAGCTAAAAAATAATTCAACCACGCTCCAGCAATAGAACCCAAAACCCCAACGGCAACTATTAACATTAAACTCATCTTCCCTTGATAAGCAAGGTATCCAGCAGGAATAATAACAACCTCACTTGGAAACGGAAAAAATGAACTCTCGAGAAACATAAGAACAAAAATCCCCAAATAACCAAGAGCTCCAATCGAATTTACTAAAAAGGAAATCACCGTCTCATATATCATAATATATTCTATATATTTGAATTATTAAGGTTTTGCAACTCATTCCAGACAATTAAATCAAATAAACAACTCGCAATCAATATTTACAAATGCCTTAGGTTAAGAACAATAATAAAACTTTTCTCCCAGATAAACCCAGCGTCTTTAAAATGATTCAATCCCTTATCTAAAAATCAAGCTCCAAATCTACGAGACAAAAAAATAGCCTCTAACCCAATAGAAAAAACACCTAAAATCAAGAGCGTTACACGCAAAGGATGTGCACTTATTGCCCAAAGAAAAATCAAAAGGACTCCGAATAATAAGAACTGTCCCGGAAACTTATAAATACCACTCTCACGAGCTCCAATCGACTGCTCAATGGTATAAGAGCTAGGTCGCTTCTTTTTATTTTTAACTTTTTTATTACCAGAACTTTTCTCAGAAGAACTTTTCATCTTTTTCATATCTCATTAAAATAAAAGTAATATTTAAACTTTCCCTAAATAATCAGTTTTATCTTAATCTTCAATAAGGGCTCACTCATTCCCTCTTTAACATCTCCTATTGTCTTCATAAGCCTAATCTCACTTTCCCTAAATCTATCCCTATTCTTTTCTATATCCATAATCCTATTTTCACCATCTATTATCTTCATATTAAAAGCTTCAGTCTCATCTGTCATTATACTCTGACCCATAACCTTTCTCTCTCTAGAAAGGACATCATCAACCATCTTAAAAACAGAACCAATATTAACCCCAGCTTCTTCAGATAATTTAATTAATTGTTTAAGATTGTCTTCAACAAAAATTTCCTTAGGACTCTTTCTTAACCTCTTTATTAACTCCATTTTATTCATGTCTTTATGGAATTTCTTAGCAAAAATTTTATAATCAATCAGTCCACTTATCCTTTGTTTCTCTAATTCAATA
>CAZROF010000037.1:0-7860 GCA_964601675.1 Candidatus Woesearchaeota archaeon | reverse complement strand
CCCGAATCGAACGGGGATGCTCAAAGAGCCCGGGTTTCTAGTCCGGTGCAATACCATTATGCGATATGGGCTTGGCTATTTAAGATGAGTTTGGTTTTTAAAATTGGTGGTTGGGTAGATTTAAAACTTATTTTTATTTGAATTTAATATGAATATTGAAGTTAGTAAGGATGGGACCGTAAAGTTGAATTTTTCCGAGGGTTATAGCGCAGTTGTGATTCCTTTGAGTGGAAAGAATACGCTTTGTCTTTCTAGTCAGGTTGGGTGTGCTATGGGGTGCAGGTTTTGTGTTTCTGGGAAGAGAAAATTTGAGAGGAATCTTTCTTTTGATGAGTTGAAAGGGCAGTTGAGGGCGGCTTTGGATTATCTTGGAGCTGGTGGTGAGTTTCTTAGTGAGGATATTAGTTCGATTGTTTTTATGGGGATGGGTGAGCCTTTGCTTAATTTGGATAATGTTTTGGCATTTTGTGATTGGGTTAATAGTGAATACAATTACGCTTATTCTAGGATTTTAGTTTCGACTTCTGGGGTTATTCCTAAGATGCGTGAGGTTATGGCTAGGTATCCTAATAAGGTGCAGTTGGCGGTTTCGTTGCATTCCCCTTTTCAGGATATTAGGGATAGGATTATGCCGGGGTTGAGGGGGTATTTGATTAAGGATTTGGTGAAGGTTATGAATGGGTATAACGAGGTATACCGACAGAAGCTTATGGTTGAATATTTAATGATTGATGGGGTGACGGATAGAGATGAAGATTTGGAGGCGCTTTTGGATATGGGATTTATTAAGAGGACTAATTTTAATTTGATTTATTTGAATTCTATGTTTAAGCTTGATGGGAAAGAAATGAAGGCGAGTTCTGCTGAGAGGATAACTTATTTTCGAGATAGATTGATGAGGGCTGGATATAAGTGTTTTACTAGGACTAGTATGGGTTCGGATATTGAAGCGGCTTGTGGAATGCTCTCTTAATTTTGATTTTTGGTGAAGATTTAGTATTTTGGTTTTTTAAATTTATATTATTATAGCTTTAAATTTCAATTCAAGCAAAGATTTTCACCTAGTCTCCTCTGGTTTAACTACGCCCACACCAGTCGAGGCCCGCGTCTCAACGCAGGGTCATGCCTCTTGGTAAACCTGACAGGTTCCTCCTGGTAGAAAATTTTTGAAGAAAATTTACGCCCACACCAGGAGTCGAACCTGGGCACCCCGAGGGGTCAAGAGTTCCAGTCTTGTGCAATACCGTTATGCGATATGGGCATGATTGTATAGATGGATTTTTGTTTTTAAGGATTGTGGATTTGAAAATTAGTATTTGAATCTTCTTTCGTATGTTTTATGGTCTATCCAATCTAAAACGATTGCTATAATTACTGTTTCGCTTCCCTCTATGGAATAAGTAAGTCTCCATGCCCCTGGGAGATTGTATTTCCATAAATTTTTAACTTTGTATTTTTTAACATATTCTCTTGGAATTAATTTTTTTGGAATTTGTATTCCGCAAAATGGATTTTTCTCTATGTCGCAAAGAGCTCTTTCTAATTGATCTTTTAACGGCCTTTCTTTTGTTTTTTCATATGATTCTTGCACTTTTCTATCTGCAAACTGAACTCGGCAGGGTTTCATTTCCTTCCTCCCGTCCATATTAGATGAGCGTCTTTTAGTTTTTTTTCAGCAGCTTCTGGGTAGAATATCCATCCGATTTTTCCTTCACCATCTACTGAGATCTTGCCTGATACTAGTAGATAGTCTAGGATTGTGCTGTATGTTTGATACATCATTTTCTTGGGGAGGTTCTCCCATAGTTTCTTTTTTTTGTATTCTCCATCATATTCTTTTATGAATTCTTCCACCATTAGGACGGTGTCTAATCTGGGAGATCTTGTAGGAGTTTTAGTTTTCATTGTTTCTATTTTCACTCTTCTTCCGCCAGACTCCTAGTGTACCTCTTTTTACCATCTTGGTTATATCAATAGATATACCTTTATAAATTTTTTGTTAGTCTGGTGTTTTTTGGAATGGATTTTTTGCACATAATTTTTTTTAATTTTTTAAAATTTACACAGGGAATTTTTAAACTCCGAATAAAACTGTTAGTCCAACTTAGCATTCAAAATCCGAACATCCGGACTCCATAAATCAACCTTGTCACCCTTAAATCTAACTCCACGAGAGACTTTTTGGATTAATTCTCGTTTTGCTTTATCTAAATAAAATTGCATGAATTTGTCGGGTTGCTCTTGTTTCAAAATTTTCCAAAACAAACCCTGAATATTTGGATAGGGAAACTTTGTAACAATAATAGAATTACATTTGTCTCCTGCGAAATCTATTCCTCTCGAACATTTCGTTGTGAATAAAACGCTCTCATTTTTATTCGAGAATTCTTCTACAGTCACATTTCCTCTTTTCTGAATTTCTCGTAATCTTTCTCGAGTTATTAGGTTGTCTAGCATAAGTTTTTGGTTTTCTTCTTCTGAGGGTAGGTCCTTGAAAGCTGAGACGTGAACTAGGGTTGGGGGTATTGCACGAGCCAACTGCATATCCAGAATTTTTAGATAACGTTCTCTGGTTATTGTTCCATTTTTGAAGTTTGAAAAGGAGCAATTTAATTCAGCGTTTGTTCTCTTTTTATTAATTGCTCCAGGATTTTTAGATTCGGCTTCGATTATTTTGAAGTTTTTTAGTCCGAAGATTTCTTTTAAGACTTGCTTAGAATGAAGGGTTCCTGACATCATGACTAAGACGTTGTTTTGTTCAATTAGTTCATTTAATTTTTGTGCTAGGTTGATTGAAACTAGGGTAGCTATAATTGGATCTTCTTTTGATTTTGATTTGTTATTAAAGAGTCCTTTTTGGGCTTGGTATACTTCTTGTTGTTGAATTGAAATATATGTTTCATCTAGTAGATTTTCAAAGGATCTTGCGATTTCTACGATATTATTGTAATAGTTAAGCTCTTCGTCTTCTGCTAGGTTTGGATTTTCTATTGCTAGTTCTAGTATTTTTAATATAGGAGACTTGGATAGCTTTTCGATATCTGTTATTGGAGGGTTGAATAGGATATCGTTGCAGAGTTTGATTATGTTTTTTAGGGCGGTTCGTTTGTCTTGGTCTTTTGGCATTAGGTTTGTCAAGGAGGAAGCTAGACGATTTATATTGATTTTTCTTTCAGAGGAGAAGGAATCTAGAAATTCGTCGCATTCGTCGATTATGTCTAGGTCGGTTTTTGGTTTTCTTCCTAGCATGTTTTCTATTTGGTATTTCATTGAGTTGAAAATTAGGACATCGGCTTTTGCGTAAGCTTCGTATTGGTCTGTCCATGGGCATCCTTTTTTTCTTTGGAATAGAGCGAATTCTTTTCCGGATACTGCGGTATACTTGATTTTTTTTACTTCAGTTAATCCTTTTGGGTTTATTTCGGAAGGCATGATTGGAGCCCAGTAAGGACAGGTTGGTGCAATGTTCATCCGTTTTATATCTGAAGCTTTTGAGAAGTCTTCTTTTTCTACTGCTGGGTTTTGTGCGATGTATTTCAGGAGTTGGTCGGTGTTTTTTTCTCGGATTTCCATTGTGCATGGGAGTTCTGGGTCATCAGCTCGTTCTCCATTAAATGGACATCTAAAGTTGTTTCGTCCTTTGATTAGTGCAATATTTAGGGGTTTGCCATCTTGCTTTAGGATAAAGTGTTTTTTTGTATAGTCAGTTTCATATTGCTTTTGAAGGGATTTGATTGGGACTACTATGCTTGTTTTTTTAAAGTGTCTTGCTAGATTTAGAGCCATGGCCGATTTTCCCGAACCGCATACGCCTTTTATAAATATTAATTTGTTTCCGTTGTTAATTTCGTCTAAAACTTCCTTTACTATGTCTGCTTGGGTCTTTTGGTTTGAGAAAGTTAGGGGATTTAGGAATTCGCCTTTATTATTCAATATTGAATCTGAATTGTTAGTTTTTTTGTATAGTGACCACATAGGAGAAAAATCGATTGGATTGCTTATAAGTTTTTGTTATTTTATAAATAGATTTGGTGGAATTTGTACTTATACTGTTGTTACTCTGATGGGGTAACTAATAGAAAGGTTTATAAAGATAAAGGAGTTAGGTGAGATATGGCGAAAGGAGATAGTTTAGAGAATATGTCGAGGGAAAATGTTGGCTTGTATCTAGCCAAGGGCACCAAAGAATATCAGACTAAGATGAGAGATGTTTATGTTGATAATTTAGATATGAGTGGACTTAAGAAACCTCTTGGATTTATTGATTGGGCTGATGGGGTGGTTGGAAAGGATAGAAAGTATCTTGATGATGAAAATCAGAAGCTGAGGGAAAGAAATGGGTTTTTAGAAAATGAAACTAAAACTGACCTTTTGACACAGATTGGGAATAGGAAACAACTAGCTGAACATTATGAGAGTGCTATGGCTAGATTTAAGCGAAATGGTGAGCCGTTTTCTGTAATGATGATTGATATTGATCACTTTAAGAATTATAATGATACTCATGGACATGCTGCGGGAGATGCTACCCTTTATCAGTTTGCGCAATCTTTGAAAAAAAATATTAGGAATGGAATAGATAGTATTTGCCGTTATGGAGGGGAGGAATTTGCTGCAATTTTTCCAGGGGTTGCGGAATATGATGCTGTTGCTATTGGAGAACATATGCGTAAGGCTGTTGAGAATATGAATATTGATTTGGGTAATGGGTTACAGTCGAAGATTACTTTTAGTAGTGGGATTAATTCATTTATTAAGAAAGGGGATTCTTTTGATAAGTCGTTTAAGCGTGCGGATTCGGCTCTGTATCGTGCGAAAAATGATGGACGGAATCGTATTGTTTGTTATGAGAGCGAGTAATTTTTTTGTGTTGAATTTTTTTTGATTTACTATCCTTGATAGTTTTGTTGTTTGAAATTGCGTGTTTTGAGAATATAGTAGTAGGTATTTTGAATATGAATCATTTAATTATTTCAAAATTAGTTCTTTCTTCTGCTGTATAAAACAAATACAAAAGTTCCTAGTATAATTATAATAAGGAATCCTATTGGCAGCATTTTCCCTGATTTTATTGCACCTACGACTGCACCCGTAATTGAAGAAAAGAATTTGCTCCCTTCTTTGGGCGGGATTGTATCTCCCTTAATTCCTTGAATTGTATTATTTTCATTCTCGCTTTCATTCCTATTTGAATGTCCACTCTGCCCATAATAACTACTAGAATTTGTTAGGGGAGCAGAAAATATAGTTAAGTGTCCGCTAGATGTTTTTGAGGGTTCTTTAGTTTTTGTAGATGGGTTATTGATAGTTATTAGAACTCCGTTTTTTGAAAAAACATTATTTCCTATTAATGCGTTTAGAGAGCTATTGTAAATCCCTTCTGGATAATTAGTTGTATTTAATGTAATTTCATATTTTAGATATGTCTCTCCAGAGCTAGAACCGTAGTCATAATTGTAGCCATAGCCGTTGTCGTATCCATAGTTATAGCCGTAGTTGTAGCCGTAGTTATATCCGTAGTTATATCCGTAGCCGTTACTTTTAGAATATGAATTTTTTATGAGTTTGATTGTTATCCCATCACATCCATATTCTATTTTTCCATTGACGTCAAACACGCATTTTTCGTATTTGGGTCCGTCTAAGACTAGAGTTAAATTTTGTATAGGTACAAATTTATCTGTCTTTTGAACATTAATGGTAGCGTTAAAAATTATACTGTCTCCTTTATTCGGTGCGATATTACTCACGTCTAATCCTAATATGAAAGCCTGAACTGGGCCTGCAAGAAACAGCAACGAAAGAATTGCTACGCTGATAAGACTCGATATAACTCTCCTATCTTTAAATTTTTTTATTTTCTGCATTGTATTTTTACCTTCCTATAATTTATAAGTATTACTAGGGTGTACTTTGTTGCAAATTCTAATTTATAAACCTTTATGAAGTATTGTCACTTTAAAGAAACAACATCCGTAAAACTTATATAGTGATAATTGGTGTTTTATTATGTGTTAAATGGTATATAATAAAAATCACTTTGAATATTCGGTTGTTATTCCGGTGTATAATGAGGAGGGGAATATAACCAAACTTCATTCTGAGGTAGAATATGTTATGGATAAAATTTCTAATAATTATGAGATTATTTTTGTTAATGATGGAAGTAGGGATAAAAGTTTGGAGGAGTTGAAATCTTTGAGAGGAGTTAGGGTAATTGATTTGAATAGAAATTATGGGCAGGCGACTGCATTGGATGCGGGGTTTAGGGAGATTAGTGGCGATATTGTTATTTCTATGGATGGAGATGGACAAAATGATCCTGCTGATATACCAAAACTCTTGAAGAAATTAAGAGATAAAGATTTAGATGTTGTTGCGGGGTGGAGAAAGCATAGAGCGGATAAGGGTGGGATAAAAGTTTTGACAAGGATTGGGAGATTTTTGAGGAAAATTATGATAGGGGATGGAGTTCATGATACTGGTTGCACTTTGAGAGTTTATAGGAGACGTGCTGTGAAGTCTTTAGAGCTTCAGGGTGAAATGCATAGATATATTTTGTCCTTGTTGAAATGGAAGGGATTTAAGGTGGGGGAGATGGTGGTTAGAGATAGAAAGAGAGAATATGGGGAGTCCAAATATGGGTATACTAAGGCGATAAGGGGATTTTTAGATTTGGTTTATATTTGGTTTATTCAGAAGTATTCTCAGAGGCCTTTGCATTTGTATGGTTATGCTAGTATTATCTCTTTTTTCTTGGGGATTACTATAACTTCTTGGACTCTTTATTTGAAGATTTTTAGGGCTGTGGATTTGAGTGATGGGGCATGGTTTATTTTGGGGATATTTTTCCTTGGTGGTAGTGTTGTGTTGTTTAGTTTTGGGATGATGTTTGATTTAGTGATTAGGACATATTTGAATAGTTCTCCTGTTCAGAAAACTTATCATGTTAGGGAAGTTTTGAAGATTTGATGTGGAGAAGATTTTGATTTTGAATTATGAGTTTCCGCCGTTGGGCGCCTGTTTTTTATGAATTGGTAAAAGACAAAGTCTGTGAAGGAAGTACTTCAAAGTTCTTTTTACTTATGTCTGGGATTCCGTTAGCAGTTTTCTCCTTCCATCTCTCTTCATGTTTATATGGGTCAATCTTCATAAAAACTCTAAATAAAAAACCTGTACATATACGGGTTCTGTAGCACAATATTTACAACAAAAAGCTTAAATATATGATTGATTAGATATTAATTAATACAATAATGGGGAGCAGTATTCTTTATGGATATTGCTCTCTCCTTTTATTTATCAATGATATGAAAGTTATGATTTTTAATGACACGCAAAATTTTAATGGCTCTTTAAATTTTCTAAATTCTAGATTTGACACGCAAAATAAGAGATTTTGGAACTACAAGAAATATATCCCATTGCTAATCAACAAGATAAAATCTTTAGAGGATTTTAATGGAATGAATATAGAGCTAAAAAAAGCATTCTTCTATGAAGGCAAATACAGCAATAAAATAATAAAAAATTTCAATTGGAGTTGCAATCAAGAGATTTCTAAGATAAATGAAATGATAAGAAAAGAGCAAACAATATTAAATATAATATCTCAATCTAAATGTTCAAACATAATAAGAAGAAAGGTAAATAAACACGTTGGAGAAATAAAAAAACAACTAAGAGGAAAAAGGGATAAATATTTTAAATATAAACAAAAGCAGGTAAAGCAGTTTAAAGGACAAAAAGAATTTTTTGAAGGATTAAAAAATAACCCTCTAATAGATGTAAAGCACACTCCTCTCAAGCAACATCTTGGGGAGATACATCAAAAAGGAGTTGATGTTCTGCTGGCGACAG
>CAZROF010000036.1:0-8667 GCA_964601675.1 Candidatus Woesearchaeota archaeon | reverse complement strand
TGCCCATTATTTACCCCTCTTAGTTTTTTTCTTAATCTTCTTACCATCCTCAGCAGCTTCTTTCTTCTTCTTCGTTACATCAACAAATTTCTTGCCGCTTCTTTTAGTGACTTTTTCCAAACATCCATCCCTCAGCCAATAAATAACATCAGCATATTTTTCCGCCAACTCAGGATCATGAGTAACCATAATAATAGTCTTTCCTTCCCTATTCAATTTTTCCAAAAATTCCATAACAATTGTCCCAGTCTTGGTATCTAAATTACCAGTAGGTTCATCCGCCAAAATAACTTCAGGATCATTAGCCAAACTTCGTGCAATCGCAACCCTTTGCATTTGACCACCAGAAATCTCCCCCGGATAATGATTCATTCTCTCTCCTAACTCAACTAGCTTCAAAAGCTCCTCAGCCTTATCTGTCCTTTCTCCAATATCCGTCCCTTGAAACATCATAGGAAGCATTACATTTTCTTTGACTGTTAAATTCGGAATTAAATTAAATGATTGAAAAATAAAACCAATTTTTTTACCTCTGACCTGTGCCAAATTCGATTCACTTAGCTTCGAAATGTCCTCCCCATCTAAATAAATAGTACCATGAGTTGGCATATCTAAACTTCCAACAAGATTCATAGCAGTCGTTTTACCAGAGCCACTAGGCCCCATAATTGCGACGAATTCACCCTTGTAAACTTTAAACTCAAGATGACTAAGTGCCTTCACAATAGAATCTCCCATAGGGTAATATTTCGAGACATTACGCAACCTAATTATTTCCCTACTATTCTTTATCACCATCCATAACATACAAAGCTAATCTATATAAATATTAGTAATCGCAAAACTTAAATACCCAAAATTCGCTCCTAAATCATGATAATTCCAATAAGATGTTTCAGTTGCGGAAAACCAATCGCTCATCTTTACGGACAGTATAAAAAATTAGTCGAAGAGGGAATGTCCCAAAAAGAAGCCCTAGACAAATTAGAAATCAAAAGATATTGTTGTCGAGCTTTAGTTTTAGGGCAAACGGATACATTAGAACTAGTTAACAAATTCAAGAAGTTCTAGATAGTTATTTATATCAATCTAATTATAGTTTTATATGAAAGATATAAGACTAAATACACCATTTTTAAAACTTCAATACTGGGTCTCTTGGTTTGGATTTCTCGTAGGAGGTATGTTATGGGCATGGGCAGTAGCTATATTGTTATCAAACGTTGGAAAAATCACGAGTGCAGATGTCAAAGATAAAAAAGATATATTAAATAAGACTTGGCAAAAATTTGTTTTTATTTATGGTTCGATAATAGGAGATTTGGTAATAGTATCTTTTTTATTAGGGATATTATTTAGTTAATCTTTCTGAAAATTATAACTCCATAAGAAATACGGCGCCGAAGGTGTCGTGATTTTTTATGGAAGTATCCTATAAGCTTGGCGAAACAAATGTTTCGCCTCAATAAATTTTTCGTAGGGGAATCACTATTCGCTGTAGAAAAGAATCTAAAATTCCTGCAGAATTTTCCCTAATGATTTTCTCACCAGAGAAAATATTAAGGTAGACAGCTCCGCGCCTTCCCATCAGAGACAGTACAAACACGAACGCATCAAGCTTAACTTCTGAGTTCGGAATGGGATCAGGTGTAACCAAGATACTATGGCCGTCTGTTATTATCCCATACTTTTGTTTTATAAAGTTTACTATTTTCAAAAAATACCCATTTAGACCAGAAAGTTTATAGGTAGATTTAAGAATATACAAAACGTAATATATTAATGAGAGTGCTTCTAGATAAATTTAATAGAAAAATTCTTTTTAATAATCTCATAAAAAAACATGAATGCAAAAGCATGAAGGAGTTAGCAAAAAAACTCAACGTTCCATTCAAAACGTTACAGAATTGGAAATACGGGACAAAGTATATAGATGAAAAAATAATATCCGAAGATATAAAACCAAAATTAAGATACATAGGAAAGAAAGAATATAACTGGGGACAAAAAAAGGGAGGGAAAGAAGCCTATAGAGTAATTTTAAAAAAATACGGAATAGATGAATTAAAAAAAAGACAGAAAAATGGAGGACTGAATTCGAGAAAAAATCAGCCTAAAAAAATAGATATAGATATTGATGACCCATCCATATTGGAGTTTTATGGAGCGTTATTAGGGGACGGTTGGATAAGTCATTTCAAAAATAAAACAAAAAACACATATCTTTTCGGATTCTCAGGAGATCTCAACAAAGACAAGGAATATCACGAATATTTACAATTAATAATTGCAACTAAGTTCTCTAGAAAAGGATATATAAGAAAAAAGCCAGGCAACACAAGAGAACTAGTTTTCTGTCACGAAAATCTATTTAGATACTTCACAAAAGAATTATTTTTTCCAGTAGGCAAAAAGGTCAATCTAAGAATATCAAGCAAGATTCCAGTATCTTCCGAAAATTTTAAATTTGTCCTAAGAGGAATTTTTGATACAGATGGCTCATTTTATTTAGATAAAAAATATCCATGTATCTCAATCCAGATAATAGCACCATTACTAATGACACAAATTTATGATTTTCTTAAAAAAGAAGGATTTAAGCCAATATTCAGAAAACAAAAAAATATGATAACCCTAAAAGGAAAAAGACAAATAAATAAATGGATAAAAGAAATAGGAATGTCGAACTCAAGGCATATTGAAAGAATGCTGTCATGGAGAAAAATAAATAACAAAACCTCTCTCATGCAAAAAGAATAAGATATTTATTTCACCCATACCAAAAACATTAAATAGGTTTTTTAGACATATTCTATTAGGCTCTCGTAACTCAGCCTGGATAGAGTGCGACCCTCCTAAGGTCGAAGCGCAGGTTCAAATCCTGCCGAGAGCGTTAATAATGGGAATAGATAAATACAAAACCCTAAAGACATTTATTAAGATGCATAAAAACAGTTTGCTAAGCGAGACACTAACTAAGTGCAAAATAACTTATGAATATTATAACGATAACCCAGAACTTTGATGGAACTATGCCCTCGTGGATCACATCATTTCTAATAATGAATTAGAGGAAATAGAAAAATATTTTATGTCAAAAAACATGTGCCCATCAATTTATTTTTCTGATGACGAAAAAAACATGCCACTAAAAAAGATTTTCAAAAAAGAAGGGTATAACATTACTTCAAAAGATGTTTGGCTGTTTTGAGATAAGCCAGCCCCAGAAATTAAAGATTCAGACATTATAGAAATAAAAAATAATGAAGGTTTCGAGAAGTGGATTAAAACATACATAAAAAGTTACCAGAAGATGACCCAAAAAATCCCCATGGAGAACAGACCTGATTCGCAAAGGTGTTAGAAAAATCATGGCATACCCGAGAGAATGACAAGGACAAATATTATTTATTGTATAATGCAAGTAAGCCTATTGCAACAGCTATTTTAACAAA
The DNA here is from genome assembly GCA_964601675.1 of Candidatus Woesearchaeota archaeon. GTDB lineage: Archaea > Nanobdellota > Nanobdellia > Pacearchaeales > GW2011-AR1 > JAGVXH01. Next base: position 5,212 of record CAZROF010000036.1, on the reverse strand, counting down.
TTGTAATAAAATGGGATATATTTCTTCGGTTGGCTCAATTCCTTCTGTGAGAGGAAAGGGTTTTGGAAAGAAAATATCTCTACACTGCGTTAAAGAGAGCATAAAGCAATTAAAAAATTTAAGTATAAAAATTAATGGGTTACAGAGATAGAGCAATATATTAGATTTCCTTAATAAAAAAAGTTCTAAAAATAAGAGGACTCGAGGACTGTTCCTTATTGGGGCTAAAGCCACGCACCTTAATAATTTTTTCTAATATTTTATTGTTTCCACTATGACTTAAGACTAAAACACAATCATCTTCCGGGGTGCTGTATAAACTATTTAAGAAGTCTTCTGTCCTACCCATAAAATTATCCAGACTTTCTCCTCCCTTTGGATTAATATCCCAATTTACTTCATCTCGATTTTTCCCCTCATATTCCCCAGCTCCCATCGGATCTAACCGTTCATCATAGAAACAAGGTATGTCATGTACATTAAGAATTTCTTTAGTAGTGCTGACAGCTCTAGGGGCAACGCTAGAATAGATAGCATCTACGCCACTTAATGTTCTAGCCAAAGTCCTTGCCTCTTCTATTCCCTTATCGCAAAGCTGTGCACTATAGCCAGGAATTACCCCGCTTGAATAACCCTCTACTCTCCCATGTTTTGCCAATACGAGTTTCATAGAGATAATACAATACTCAAGTATAAAAGCATAATGGCGATAGAATTCTAAATTAAGGAAATTCTCAATTTCTACCCCAAGTTTTCTTTAGAACACGAAGGTCTTTCAAATTCGACAAATGAGGGAAGGAGGATTGCTTGAGAATAAAATGACCAAGCAGTTGGTTTTTCCGAACTCAGAGGAAACGCCAACATCGTTCGAATCCGCCCGAATAAAAAATGAGGGAAGGAGGATTCGAACCCCCGTAAGCATAAGCTAACAGATCTTGAGTCTGCCCCGTTTGACCACTCCGGCATTCCCTCACGATATGGTTTAATAAAACTAGATTATAAAATTATCGGCACCCAAAAACCCCACTAAATTCAGTCACCGAAGATAAATGCGCAGACAGGGACTCGAACCCTGGTCAATTGGTTGGAAGCCAATTATTCTGCCACTAAACTATCCACGCACAAAATAAATACCTAATTTAAGGTTTTAAACTTTATCATTTTCAAAATGGACATTTCAACAGCAATTCTTTGGAAAATCACTAGCTTCCCCTCTCTGAATAAAGAAAAAATTAAATTTATTCCCCTTTTTAGAAAGCCAATCTTTATTTTCCATATTTTAACACGCCATAATACAAATCAATAATTAATTCATTTAAATTTTGAAACTTTTTCCTAGATAAAAAAATAACATAAGACGAAATACCAGCGACTAGAATTGAACCGAGAATATCAAAGGGATAATGGACTCCACAATAAACCCTTGCAATCCCACCAATGATTCCAAATATTGACAAGACTACACCCATTTTTCTCGTTTGTTTAAAATATAAAAAAATAAAAGCAATGGACAACATAAAAGTTGTGTGATCCGAAGGGAAAGATGTTTCCGATAAATGATTAATCAAAAGTGTTCCAATACCATCCATAAATGGCCGAGGGTGAAAATAAAATAAAGTAATTAAGAAATTTAACACAATCCCAAGAATTGCCGAATATCCCGCATACAAAACAACATTTTTATCTTTACCTTTATTAAACCACAGATAGAGTAAGAATAAAATAAAAACAATTGGTAAAAATTTCGCTATTATTATTAATAACTTATCGAAAACAGTATTTATTCCAGCAAAATGATTTATCGCATTAAAAATTTCAATATTTAATTTATTTAACATTGTTTAAGTTATAATGGGATATGAACACCCAATTTTTTTAATAAAAAATTATATAAAATTATTATGACACTAATTAAAAATATTGAGACGATTATTTTATATTTATTAAAGTGTTTGTGATATTTTTTACGCTGTTTATGAGAGGATACATCTACCATCTCGTCTCCAAAATAAATAGAGAATATTGTTCCGATTAGTGATAAAATAATAATCCCCCAAAAAGGAAATGGATTAGACAAAATATGATAAAACATATTAAGAATAACAGTGCCCTTGTAAGCGGACGGTATGTAAAAGAATGTATATATATTTATACCAAATGCAAGAACGAATGAAAATATCTGAGTATATATCATTCTTATACCAGTTAGCATACGAACAGGAAATGCCAATAAAAATCCAGCGTCGGCAATTGGTGTGCAAAATATAAAAAAAGTCCATGTTAAAAGTGTAACAAGTATCCCGTTTTCTGTTCCCAGCTTTATTGAAATAAAAATGAAATACGCAACGACAATAATAGCTAATCCTGCAAATTTTAACAGCGAATTTTTTTTCGTTTCATGAGTCCAGTATTCAGAGAGCCTTGGTCCATCCTTACTTTTCATATTAACTTTCATTTATAATTAAAATCATTATGTTATATAAACTTTGTTTTGTAATAGACTAAAAATGACTAATTAATATATAAATTATGTAGCCCAATATTATGCAAAACTAGATTTAAAATCAGAATGAATCTCACTGGAAAGTTATATTCTAAAGTATGAAGGGTCAAACATATCTTTTTAGTAATTTCTTTAACTTTCCAATTATTTTATTTTTTAATTTCTATAATCTTATTAAAACATTTCATAAAATATAATGCAAAAATTTGTGCGACTAAAGATAAAATAACCACATATATACCATATTCTTCCAGGAAATTAAATGCCATAGCTGGGAAAATCATTGATAACAAACCCGCTCCAATAGATACTCCACACACCGGTGCTCCAATTGTGCAAATTTGTAAGGCACTTAATCCAAATATTGACATTAATATACCTACAAAAGATGCCCCATTTTTACTTGCTGAAAAGACACGTTCTCTTATGTTTCTGACAAAACAGGAAATTACCAGAGAGGTAGAAATAATAAACAAGCCACCAAGAATAGTATAGTAGCCATAAAATATTTTCTTCGGGACTAAAAGATAAACTATAACTAACGAAATTACAAAAACAAATTTACAACAATTACTTTCAAACATTTGAAATAAAAACAACCTATTCATTTTAATCTTCATCATTTTTTTAAATATTCCTTAAATAATAAACACAAGAATCATTACAAAACTCAAACCAACAACATTCCTCATCTAAATACCTCTCGCTGATTGAGTCATCTCAAAATCGCCCTCTTTATTTTTATTATTTTTCCACAACTGTGTTTGCCAATTTCATTTAGTCGAATCATTGGAATCTCAGTAGGTTGGAAATATGCAGCACTAAGCTGAAAAAATATCCTTCTAACTCTTTTTAGTCTTACCATTTTAATCATGAGTATATATCCATAGTATTATTTAAACTTTGACTAAGGTGAAATTCTTGCCATCGATGAATCCTAATATAAATTATAATAAATAAATCTAAACAACAACTCTTTTTATGCATCAACTATTTCTTAACTCGAACGATTTCACCTTAGCTTTCGCAACAAAACCTTTAAAACTTCCCCCTTTCTAAATATTATATGAACAAATTTGAGACTTGGTATAATACAAACTATAAAAAACTCCTGATAATACCAGTGGCGCTTCTAACACTGTCTATTTTTTACATAGCATTTTTTTACATGCAGACAGGAGATGTAATAGGTAAAGATGTATCTTTAACAGGTGGAACCACAATAACAATTCAAACTCAAATACCAACCCAAGAAGCAGAAGCTTACATTTCCAAAACAATCAAAGATTTCAGTATAAAAACAATATCAGACAATACCGGTGCACAATTACAGCTAATCGTAACCACCAAAGAAGCAGACGCAACCAATTTGAAATCTACACTAGAAAAACTTCTGGGTTATAAACTAACTTCCAAAAACTCTTCGAGCGAAACAACATCATCCTCTCTTTCCGCAGATTTTTATAAGCAATTGATAGTGGCAGTTCTCTTGGCCTTTTTTTGGATGTCGGCAGTAGTATTTATTATTTTTTCAAAAGGGAAGAAGGCGAAATTTCAAGTATTAATACTAAATCTTCTATTCGGATTCTTCCTAGGAAACTTCTTTTTAAGACTTAATCCAATTTTATCAGGAATAATTTTTATAGTATTTTTTGCAATGTTGGTAAGAATTTATATTAAAAAATCCGTGCCAGCATTCGCAGTAATACTTTCCGCATTTGCAGATATAGTGATGACATTGGCAGTGGTAGATATATTTGGAATGAAGATTTCAACAGCAGGAATAGTGGCATTTTTAATGTTAATAGGTTATTCTGTTGATACTGATATTCTTTTAACAACAAGACTTTTGAGAAGAAGGGAGGGGGTAAACGCTTCACTTTTTAGAGCTTTTAAGACAGGTATAACCATGACAACAACTTCTATAGCAGCAATCATAGCCGCCTTAATCGTAGTCTATTCTTTTGAATCAGTATTGAATCAAATATTCACAATTCTCTTAATCGGACTAGGTTTTGATATGTTCAATACATGGGTTACAAATGCTTCAATAATTAAATGGTATGTACAATCACAATGAAAATAACCTTTAGGATATGGGTATTAATTGCAGTGGTTCTTTTGTCACTAATATCAATTTTTGGAGTTCCCCCACAAGCTCTACAGAAGGGGTTATTAGTAACATCGGTAGCTCAAAACTCAACAGTTTTCCAAGATGGGCTACGAAAAGGAATGGTAATACAGTCAATTAACGGAAAGGCAATAAAATCTCTAGATGAATATGCAGCAGCAATGTCAAACGTGATAAATCTGAAAGGCAATGATACTATTAAACTAACAATACAGACTAAAGATAGGGAAATTATAAATCTTTATAATAAAACAATAATAAAGAGTATATCACTTGCAAAACCCTCTTTTACAAAAATTAAAACTGGATTAGATCTTCGAGGAGGAGCTCGCGCATTTGTTAAGGCAGATGTCCCATTAACTGATACAGAATTAAATGATTTAATAGCAGTTTCTGAGGAACGACTAAATGTGTATGGACTTTCTGATGCTAAATTCTTTAAAGTTAGGACATCTTCAGGTGAAAAACTAATGGGAATAGAAATAGCGGGCTCGAGTCCTGATGATTTAGCAGATTTAATCGAAAAACAGGGACATTTTGTAGCAAAAATAGGAAATGATACAGTTTTTGTAGGGGGG
>CAZROF010000035.1:0-9122 GCA_964601675.1 Candidatus Woesearchaeota archaeon | reverse complement strand
GGAAAAACCAACTGCTTGGTCATTTTATTCTCAAGCAATCCTCCTTCCCTCATTTTTTATTCGGGCGGATTCGAACGATGTTGGCGTTTCCTCTGAGTTCGGAAAAACCAACTGCTTGGTCATTTTATTCTCAAGCAATCCTCCTTCCCTCATATATGGTTTCAAAGAAACCATTTCTGAAAGAATGATACGAATGCTGGAAATATTTTACGGGGGCGAATAACTCACTTCTCCAACTCACCAGCATACCTCAAAAAAGAATCCCTATTAGCATCCATCCTCTTAACAATCCCACCAAGCCCCTTAGCCGCAGCCTCCCTATAGTCTTTCCTATTAATATACTCAACCGCAGCCTCTCTCCACTTCCCCTCATTAATCAGCTTAACAGTCTCATGTCCCGATTCCATCTCTCCTCTATAAACCGAACTAACAAGGGCCATCTTAATATAATCTGGATAACTATCATAAGAAGGAAATAAGTTTTTAGTTCTCTTTATATAAATATTGATATCATGGGTAAACAACTCATCCACCTGAGTAGAAGTAAGACTAGTTTTTCCATCAACTAAATCGTCAAAACAACTAGTGTCACAACCAAACAACTTCATAAAAACACTCCTAGATTCTGCGGTAATTTTATGTCCAACCCCAATGTGCTTTGCCCCACCAATATCATAAACAAAAGCCCGACTTCCCTCATTTTCTTTAATCGCCTTCTTAATATTCTCTGTCTCTTTATCAACCACCTCTCTAACCACTTTGGTTTTATTTACTTCTACAGGCTTGATTGTAACCTCAGGATTAACCTCAGGTCTAACCGCAACCACTGGAGGAGTAGCCTTCTCTTCAGCAATATTATCAGCCAACAGCCTCAAAACACTAGCCTTCAACGCCAAAGCCTCTGCCCTACCCCCATTAGTTCCAGCACCAGGAGAACTATCATTCCCAATTACTCTCTCTAACCTAAAAATAATTTTCTTCCCCTCGTTCTCATCCTTAGAAATAGTCAACTTCTTAATATCCCCCCTAGCCTTCCCAAGCAATGCAGCAACTCCATCCAAATTCAATCTCTCATTCTCAATCAAACCCTTTCTCTTATCCAACAAACTAATAGACTTCCCCTCAAAAGCAGAAACCGCCTCCAAATCATCCTTAACAGAATCAACATCCAACCAGCATCTCAACTTAACATCCCCGCAATATCCGACATCTTCCCATCGAGAACCAGCCTTCTGTTTAACATTACTATTTTTTTCCTTAGACACACAAAATTTATCTTCCCCACACTTAAAACCAGTCCCACAATCTTTATCATCACTACACGAAACTAAATCCTCAGAACTAACGCCAGCATCAGGATTAGCCGAAGCACAAACCCGGACAATCCCCCTCAAAGAAATGTCGGGATTAGCCACCTCTTGAGCCCCCGCCTGAATATTTAAAGTCGCCATAGATAAGGCAGAAGGACTCCCCGAAATACACCGCTTCTCCGTAGTAATATCTTTATCTTTAGCCTGCTCTTCCGCAAATTTCTTACTCAACATATTCAAACCAAAATTCGTCGTGGTCTGCTTAAACCCACACTCAGTCTTCGCATTAATAACAACACAAAGCTCTTTGTATCCACTAGGTGCCGTGAAATCAACAGTCTTATCAGCACTACTCCCAGCAGCAATATAACCAGACATCCTACCATCACTAATCTCGGGAGTAGAAGCATAATAACTAGTCGAAGGAGGATCTCTCAAATAAACTTTATACTGAACCCCTTCATCATGACCAGCATAAATATGAAAATAAATCTTATATTGAGAAGTACTAGGAACTGTCGCCTCACTAAAAAGCTGCTCACTAAACTGCGCATAAAATTGACTAGGAGATTCAGGAGCTAATAAATCATTAATAAAATTAGCACTACCCGGAACACTCGTCCCGATAAATGCCTTACAAAACGAACTTCCAATTTCCTGAGTACTCCGAATATTAAACGCCTTAAACGCATTCTGTGCATAAATATTCTTAAAATAACTAACACTCTGCTTCATAGTATTCCAAGACTGCGCAACCAAAGCATACTCACCACCACCCCTAACTCTATTCCCATGGATAGCATAATCAATAATGCCTGGAATCATCTGATCCATTAAAGGAGATATCTGCCTCCAAAAAAACTCACACTTGTAAACCGAAGTAATCTGATCACAAATTCCAACCATCTCCCCCGTATCTAAACTATGTTGCAAACAATCTTTCTCACTCTTTAAAATTGACAAATAAGAATCCAGCCCAGCCTGAACTCCACTAAGACAAATAGGAATTTTAATTCCCTCCTTAGCATTAGGCAAACACAAAGCCAAGCTCCCGATAATCCCACTCTGAATCACATCACTGACATGAAACTTGCCACCAAAATCACATCGACTTGGGGGACAAATAACAGGGTCACAAACATTAAACATCAATAAACAATCTTCTGGACTCATAAAGTCCTGACATTCAAAACCACCAACGGCACTCATAGGCTTACCAACTGAAATCATTTTCCCAAAAATATTAACACTGCTCTCCCCATATTGTCTAGACGCTTGTTGAATTGCCTGTCTAGCTTTTTCATATAATTTTGTAACTTCACTAGAAGTCATCTTAGGACACGGACGAAACTCACTAACCTTACCAGCACTATTCGCATCAAAACTCTGACACATATCATCTCCAGTTCCAGTCTGCATTAAGCCATTCGCTCCAATATTACAAATATAAAAATTTCTAACATCTCCCGAAGCCTTATATCCCTGAACCGAATCATCCACATAAGTCCCACCAGAATTCTTAACCCATACATACCACCCATCTGTTAAATCAAACGGAACAATTGCGGGCAACCCCTTATTATCCCCAGACTCATAATACTTAACCTGAGCCTTTCCCTTTGGCCAAGGGTTTGAGCAACTTCCGGTAGCAATCATTTGAATAATAACACCCTTGCGTTCTGGAATATAATCTAACTTTTTACCATCAATCTTTAACTTGCTATCTCTCCTCTGAACCCTATAAATACCTAACTGCCTCAAACTACCATCAAATAAATAAAGATAATTACTAGAACCAGAATGAATAATATGAACACCAACCTTTTCATCCTTCTCAATATTATCACTCAACTCTAACTCTCCATTTACAATACCCATTAGTTCTCCTTTGCTAATTCGAACCCCCCCCTCACTGAAGGCTGTCTTACCCTCACTTAAAACACTAACAGGAAACTGAATATTTTTACCCCCAATATTAAATATAAAATCCTTCTCAATATTAGTCTTAATAAAATTCTCCTTAGTCCTCAACGCCACATTCCGCAAAGTCACGTCCATGGCAGCTTTAGCAGAATCAGCACTAATCTTATCTCCACTAGCCACCGCTTTCTTCCACAACATAATAGACTGTAACTGAGACACACTCAAATTCCCACTAATATTCACAAGAACAACTTCCTTAGAACTAATATTAATATCGACAGTTTTATCTCTAATCTTCTCGGCCAGGCTCTTCCTATACGCAGCATTATCAATAATCCCCTTTCCTCCAAACAGCCCATCAGAGTCTTTAACATTCTCACTCTGCGAGGACTTCATCTCCACATTAACCGCAGCCAAAGCCCCAGCCGTAGCAGCAACACTCTTCCTAATACTTCCACTTAAGTTATTATAACACTGAGTCAAAGACATATCTTTATATTTAGAATCAGTCTGACAAATTTCTTTATACTTCCCCATAACCTTAGTCCGAGCAGCAGCCTCACCACTAACCCCACTCACCATATTCTTAATCATCAAAACAGCACTCGTAGCAAAACACGCCCCCTTCAAACCAGTTACAACCTGCCCAAGTCTATTAACAATATTGTCCCACTTCTTAATAGATGCATTCAAATTCTTAATCATCTCTTTAGTCTTCTCGGGACTAAGTTGAATCGCCCTTTTTTCCACATTAATTCTAAAACTAAAATCAGCTTCGCTCTTATCATGTTTAACATCCGGAATCAAAGAAACATGAGCAACCTCATTCACTCTTACATTTTTAACATAAACCCTCACTCCATCAAAAGTGGCACTCTCCCCTTCGTTAATCCAAATAGTTCGAGACTTCTCATCACCCTTAGGATCTTTTACATTAGTCTTAAATTCAATACTAACCTTCCCGGGCAAAATACTCTCAATCTCTATCTTTCCATGTCCCTTCATATCAACCCCATTCTCACTATCATTGAAAACACCCCCATCAATCTCAGTCAAATTATTTTTAGGAACATTCCCAACCCTTAAATCAACCCTCTTACTCCCCTCCCTAGCAATCTTAAAATCGACAACACTAATCGACCTAAACTCATCTCCAACATAAGTCGAAACATAAGAGTTACTATAATCAGTCCCATCCAGTTTAGCTCGCATGTCCCGAACAGAACTCTCCATCTTACTCAAAGGATAATTATTCAAGAACAAATCCATCAAATTCTTCTTTGTAGAAAACTGCCCTAACTCACCAGCCTTTTTAATTTCCTCAAACAAAGCCGCCTCAGCCCAAGTTCCCCCAATCTCTTTTTCCTCTCTACCATAATCAGCAACCAACTCATTTTTCACAACATCAACCGACTGCGTAAAATAAGGATTTACCGTACCTTCATCCTCAATTATATTATCAGTTCCTAAAAATTTAATACCCCGTCTTTCTTCATACCCTTTATCTCCCCAAAGAAGAAAGCCTTTTCTTATATCCCCATCAGTAATTTTAGCAGATTTTCTAAACTCCTCTGCAAACGCTTTGGGAGTTCCTTTATATTCTATTAATTTATCAGCCGCAAAAGAAAATGCACTAGAATCTTTAGAGTCCTTGCTTCCACTAACCAAAACAGCAAAATCCCCCTCTTTGTCATCAACGCCCTTAGGCATCTTTCCGACATAAGCCAAATACCAATCACCATCAATATTATCCCCCAACTTCTTCTCAACATCTACTTTCTCACCTTTAACTGAAATTTTAAATCGAGCCCCCATTCCCTTTAAACTCAAAGGCTTAATCTTCCCGCTCCCAGAACACGAAATCGAAATATCTCCATCATTATTTCCCTTAACATTCAAATCCCTAACTCTACACTTTCCCCCCAAAAATTTACTCCCATCCCTAACCCAAATAGACTGCCCATCAATATTTAACAAAGCCATATCCTCCGGAACAGTAATATCAGTCAATTTAACTTTCAACCCAGCCTTACAATAAAAACCAGGAAGATAACTACTACTACTAGTCTCACCCTCTTTCAAATTCAAACTCCTCAAAATCTTATTCTGCCCAGCCATAATTTGAATCTTAGCACGACCATCACTAACATCAGAAACTCTCAAATACCCACGCCCATTCCAAAAAGAACTAGTCTCAAAATTTTTCTGCCACTGCTCATCATTCATTGGCTCTAAATAATAATCAGCCCTTCCAGTCCCATAAGCTTTCTCAGAATCATAAGTCATCGTCGCCGTTAAATTACCAAAAATCTCTCTAGTAATATTCGCCTCAACTCTTTCCTGTTTCAATATAATAACAACATAACCAATATTTTCCAAAGTTGGACTCCCAATCAAAGTTGAATAAGACTTAACAGCAGCACGAGCAGGATGATAAACAATACTTCGAACACCTTTAGGATAATCTCCTTTAAATGAAATCGACTTAATAGAAGAAACCTTAATCAAAGGATTAACCTTAATCGCATACAGCTGACAAAAAACAGGAACATTTTGCTCCGCCAGCAAATCACTTCGAACAACCGAAGGACTACATCCCCCAGGAGGAATCCCAATCACAAAATCAGTCGTAGCATTACACTGTCCATCCTTCATCCTACCCAAAATTGGCCAATATGTATCAAAATTTCCAGCATACAAATCATCAAACGTCGGTTGATTAGCCTGCCAATTACTAGAAGGATTGCTATATGCCAAAACCCCAGAGCTGATAAAAATGCCCATCAATAAACTAACTATCAAAAATTTCTTATTCATTAATCACCCCAAGCTTTTCATTATTCCTACTTAACTCTAAATAATTTTCATCACTAATAACACTTTCTCCTGTTTCAATTTCTAACTCCTCCCGAGCACCCTTCGCAATCCCACCACCCTCTTTAGAGACTTCAATATGCTCCTCAAATCTCCCTGGATTTTGCACTCTCTCTATCTCCGCCGTAGATGCCTTACCCAACATAGAAAAAATCAACTCTAGATCCGTCATATAATTTCTCAAATTCTCTTTATCTAATCCCTTAAATTTTTTATATTCACTAGGATTCATTCCAAAAGTAGCCTTCGAAATCTCTGCAGTCAAAATCGCAAAATTACTATTCCTCTCAACCCCACGAGCTTTCCATTCGTCTGTCAAATTCTGTCTAACCACAATTCCCTTAATCCTCTTATCAATCCAACTTTTAAAATAACCCTTCTCTTCATATATATTTTTCATCCTCTCCTGCGCCAATTCAGGATTATCAATCTCATCAACCCGCTCACTTCCAACTTGCGCCAACCATAATTTAAACGGCTCCGCCTTCCTAGAAGGAACAGACTGGATAATCCTAAAAATTCCTTGTTTATTTGCACAATCAATCATATAATTTTTGCCATCAGCTGACTTCATTTTAAGTTGTACGATAAAATCGTACGACTGAAGTCCTTCCTGTCCCAATTTAGTCTTCAAATCAGACCAATACCTCTTAGAAATAGAACTCCCGCTCAAAACCCTAATAACATCAACAACAGAATAAAACCACTCACCACTACTCCAAATCCGTCTAATTTCATCGCTCTCAAACACAACCATCTTATCACTTCCCATCCTACTCAAAACTTACAAAAACCTCCTCATTTTCAGCCCGATCATGATTAGCCGACAACTCACTAATACTAGAAGGCAAACCAAATATAGGCACATTTAAATCCAACTTCTTAGAATTATTCAAATCTTCCGAAGTAATATACTCTCTAGTCTTCCCTCCACCAACAACCGCAAAATCCACATTCATCGCAGGCATATTAATATCATAACATTTCTCCGTCTCACCTCCAAGTAAACCACTCACACCAGGCTCTGGAACATTAACACACTCACTTCGACTAGTAGCGGGAAATTTTAAACTAGAATTATCATAAGCATAAACACTTATATTATAATAACCCTCAATCAACTCTACAGAATGCATTTCGGGATAAAGCGCCGTAACAGAATAATCCCTACTAGTAAAAGTCACAACCGCCTTCTTAACATCTCCTAAATCCAAACTAATATTATATTTTTTCTTCAAAACTACATTCGCCAAACTCTCTTTATTAGTAGAAATCTGATATTTAGCCTGGGCATAACCCGGAGCATTAGCAATTATAAACCCATTAACACATTGAGGAAACTTTCCATTCAAAATCGCATCATCCCCAACCAACCTACTTTTTCCAATATCACAAACAGCATTCAAACATTTAAAACCAATAGTAGCCTCAACCGGATTCAAATCAACATCATAAGTATAAACGCTAACATTCTGATTTTTAAAATCACAAACTTTAGACTCAATATTAACCCCACTGGTAGTCGGCAAAGCTTTCCTCGCCTGATTCTTAGAAATAACAACACCAACAGGAAACTGGAATAAATCTTTATCATCATAAAACTGAACCATCACTGGAAAATCAACATCATAAACAAAATGATACGGGACATAGCAAAAACCTAAAACACCAAAACCCTTTTGCAATCCAACAGGACGCGCGACCTTATCTCCATACATTTCAACCCGAGTAGTCCAATTTTTCATATACATAAAATTAACATTTTCATCCAAATTAAGACCACTATCTTCAACAAAATACTTTCTATCCTTAGAGGACAAATCATAATAATCTCCATCAAGATGAATTGATGCAATATTAGCAACTAATCCATCTTTTAAATCACCAACAATTTTTTGTTCATTAAAAATTTCAGGAGCACATCCAATTTTGATACCATCTACAGGAACATAAAGCCTCAAAGCATCCAAAGCATAATTTTCCAAAAACATACTACTCTTCTCATAATTATAAACTTTCATAGCCAAACCATAAAATTTTCCTAGTTTACTCGAAACCTTAAAATCATGTGAATTAATCACAACAGAACTATTTCCCTTGAAAATACTAATCTTGTTCTCCACACTCACTTCCACATCTAAATCATTTATCTTAACAACAATATTACCCTTAATGGAACCATTATCGACTGGAGAAACAAACACATCAAAACCTTGTGCCTCAAAATCTGAAAAATCACAAAGCCCCACCCTATCTGAAATATACTTGCTCAATTCTCTTTCCATATCAACCTTCTTAGGAACATTCTCCCGCAATAAATTATTTCCAGAAACATACATCCAATACGGAACCGGTTGTCCCATAAAATCTAACTGAGAACTAAAAGGCATATAAGCACTGCCAGGATCAAAACTACTAACATTAATACGACCTCCCTGCTCACCCAAGAGAGCCAATCCTCCTTCAGTCTGACTCTTCAAACACGAAAGATAATAATCATAAACTGGCTTCAAATTCTCAGGAATAGACTCACCAAATAAACTCCCTCGTAAAGCAAAATACCCAACCAAAGCCCCAACTATTATCAACCCTAAAATAATAAAAATCGTCACCTGACCTTTCTTGGTTCTTGGTTTTTGGTTTTTGGTTTTTAATCTACGACCGCTGACCGCTGACCGCTGACCGTCTAAAAAATTCTCATTTTTTTCCATCAACTTTCTCCTCAATTAATTTCATAATCTCGCTATTAATATCCTTTTGTATGCTCGCCTTAAACTTAGCCCACAACTCTTCATCCTCTACCAACAACAAATATTTCTTCATAGTCCTCTCTTCTAAATAAATTAATCATAACTTATAAAACTTCCTAACTTACTTACTAAGTAACTAAGTAACTAACAAAAATGATAAAATATACAAACGAAATGATCCCGCCAAGAATCGAGGGTCGTGCAAAGCACAGAGTCATCCCTGTGGGAAACTTGCCAAGTTCGAAATGATCCCGCCAAGAATCGA
>CAZROF010000034.1:0-9639 GCA_964601675.1 Candidatus Woesearchaeota archaeon | reverse complement strand
TTATAAGACAAGTTAATTGTAACTCCTCTTTCTCGCTCTTCCTTCAAATTGTCCATCACATAAGCGAACTCAAATCCAGCCTTACCATGCTTTTCTGCTTCTTCTTTGAACTTCTTCATCTCTTGTTCAGAGACAGCGCCACCATCGAAAAATAGTCGCCCAACGCAAGTAGATTTTCCCTGATCAACGTGTCCAACGAAAACAACATTCAGTCCTGGTTTTTCTTTAGCCATATTATATATATTTTTTATTTAGTTAATTTCATTATTTTCCTTAAGGAAAATGGTGAGTGAACGGTTTTTAATCGTACTCTAATTATACCGAAGGGATGTCCTCCCAAACAATACAAATTATGATATTGAATTCGGTTTTTAAAGTTAGTGGTCGCTCCACCTTTTCAAAACAAAAGCAATCAAAATACCAGAGACAATAGAAAAAACAAGTGAGCCTAGAAAATTTTCAAGAATCATACCACCCACTAAAATCAAAGGCTAGAAACCACCAAAATCAAAAGAAAGAACTTGAGAAACCAATATTACAATTGACTCCAAAATAAAAAGGATAAAACCCAAAAGACCCCGAAAAACAAATACCTAGAAAAAACCCTCCTGTCAATTCTCAATCCAACAATCGTACTCAAGAAATAATAAGTTAAAACATTAACAAAAAAAAGAAACACCCTTAGAAATTATAAGCATTCCAGAAATAGGCAAAACAGCAAAAAACCAAGAAAAAATTCCAGCAACAATGCCCAGCAAAAAACCCCTTTTCCAAAGCTTCATATCAATGCTAATTAAATATAATATTTAAATTTTGCTCAAAAATGTTCCACTAAACAATTTCAATTTATAGCAGTTTTAGACGAGACACAAGATTGTGAAATGTGCAAGCGCACATGGGCGTTCTTGCAACAAAGTATAAAACGCTAGAAATTAAAATTACTGATTTTCAGATAAACCCTTCCGCTCTCTAATTTGAGCAATAACCTTAGTCTGCATATCAGTTGGTAATTTCTTAAAGGTCTGACTAACCAAGCTAGATACTCCTCGCCCCTCAGTCGCACTCCTTAAATCACTCGTCCAACCAATCATTTCACTAACAGGAATTTCGGCTCGAATAGTAACACCAGTCTCATCCTGCTGAACATCAACTAACTGCCCTCTCTTCGTAGAAACAAGAGAAGTAACAGCACCCATAAAATCCGTTGGAACCTCAATTTGATGAACCTGAACTGGCTCATAAATAACGGGAACAGCCTTGGCAAAACCCTCCTTAATCGCATCACGAACAGCTGGATAAACTTGTGCAGGACCTCTATGAATGGCATCCTCATGCAATTTCATATCAACAACAGAAACCTTCATCTTATGACAAGGCTCTCGTGCCAACGGACCAGCATCCATAACCTGCTCAAAGGCATCAAGTAATAATTCGATAACTTCCCCAACCTGAACAATACCCTTAGTCCTATCGAGGAAAACAGAACCCCTGTAAATATCCCTATATTGTTGCGCCTCATCTCGAGAAATTCCAAGCCCAACCAATGTCTCGTCTAGAGTTTTATCTTTCTTTTTAATTCGTCCAGTTGGAACAGTGCCATTAGCAATAGATTCAATAATAGATTCTTCTAAAGGCTCAACAGTAACAAAAAAATCATTATGCTTATTAGGAGAACGTCCAACTGCAACACCGCTCACCTTCGCAACAGATTCTCTATAAACAATAATAGGAGGACCCATACTAACCTCCAGCCCCTTTTCAGATTTAATTCTGTTCTCAATAATTTCTAAATGCAACTCACCCATACCACTCATCAAAGACTCCCCAGTCTCCTCATTAATCTCAATCCTCAAACTTGGATCCTCTTTCCCAATCTGTCTCAAAATCTCAATCAACTTTGGCAAATCTGCAGTTCTCTTTGCACTAATAGATTTTGTAACAACAGGCTCAAACAAATGACTAATAGCCTCAAATGGCTCGATAGGATTTTTACTAACAGTCTCACCGACCACAACATCCTTCAATCCAACAATACCAACAATATTACCTGCAACAACTTCATCAAGCTGAACTCTAGAAGCTCCTTTGTAAATAGAAACCTGCTGAGCCCTAACTTTAGTACCCGCAATATTCATATACAACTCATCACCCTGCTTGATAGTACCACCAAATAATCTTCCAGCAGCAACTTCACCAGCATGAGGATCCACAACAATCTTAATCGGAACAAACGCAACCTCACCATTAATATTACAATTAATAAAATCCTTCCCAGCTTCACTCTCTAAGTCACCATGCCAAATCTTAGGAATTCTATAAGCCTGAGCGGTCACAGGATTAGGATGATTATCAACAACCATACCCAAAACAACTTCATGAATAGGAGCCCTTTTTGCCAAAACCTTATATTCTTCACCACCAGCCTCATACGCATCAATAACTTCCTTAAAACTAATATTCTTTTCCTGCATATATGGAATAGATAAAGCCCAATTATGAAACGCACTACCAAATGCAACCGTACCATCCGCAACATTAACCTGCCACTTACTCTTATACTCAGGTTCAGCAATCTCAGCAATCAACTTATTAACAGAATCAATAATCCCAATAAACCTCTTCTGCATTTCCTCAGGAGTCAACTTAACCTCTCGAATCAACCTATCAACCTTATTAATAAACAAAATAGGCCTAACTCTTTCCTTCAAAGCCTGACGAAGAACAGTCTCAGTCTGAGGCATAATTCCCTCACTAGCACAAGCTAAAACAATCGCACCATCCACTGCCCTCATAGCTCGAGTAACGTCCCCACCAAAATCAACGTGGCCTGGAGTATCAATCAAATTAATTAAATAATCTTCATTATTAACCTTATGAACCATAGAAACAGAAGCCGAATCAATAGTAATCCCTCTCTCAGCCTCATCCTCATGAAAATCCAAAGTCCTGGCCTTCCCAGCCAAATCCTCACTCATCATTCCAGCGCCAGCCAAAAGATTGTCAGAAAAAGTCGTTTTACCGTGATCGATATGTGCACAAATAGCAATATTACGAATATGAGTCGGATCCTTTTGCAACTCCCTAACTTTCTCAGTCATCTTATCTGCCATGAATAATTAATTGAAAAAACTGTTTATAAAACTTTGCTCTATTAAAAATTATTTTACCGACGACGACAAATCCTTATCCCCAGAATTGGTCACCAATATACTATCTCAAAAAACTAAAAAAACAATTCAAGCTATATCTGGATGCTTAAAACATATTCAAATAATAATTGTCACTTCTTCCTCTTCTGAACATACCCCAAAAACCCAACCATAGCCAATAAAAACAATACTCCACCCATCCAATTAGCACTCGCACTCTTAAAATTCAAAACAACATTTCCAGTAATATTCTGTGACCAAAAAATTATGCTTCCAGCAAAACTAACAACACTCAAACTAAGCATAGTCCTACGACTTATAATCTCCTCACCGCTCTCAACAATCACAACATCTTTAACCTTACCCTCATTAACCTCCTGACCTACAGTTTTAAGCTCACCTTGCCACCTCATAGCAGACACAGTCCAAATTACTTTAAATAGATTTTGAGAACAATACTGTTAACAATCAAACTAACCTCTTATAATAATTCTAATTTCTCCAATAATATAAAATAACAAAAGTTAACAATTTTTATTTTCAGCAAAAAAGTTCGAAGCGTAAAAAAATGCGCAACGTACAGACGTACGTAAATATTTTTTTATCAAGAAATTTTCGTTGAAAATAAAAATTACCGAGCTGCATCAGCCTGTTTTTCCGTATCTATTCTCTTTCGAATTGCAAAGCTCTCACCCGAATTCTCTGCAGCCAACATCAACTCTTTAGCCAAAGCCTCAACAATAGTAGCCTTCTTATTAAACGCCTTATCATAAGATCCATTAACAAAATATCTCAAAACCAAATTCAACCTTCGACGTGGAGAAACATCAACTGCTTGAGGATACTTAGCACCACCCATAACAATAGTAGTAGTCTCGTCCCTTGGGGCACCATTCTCAATAGCCCTAACAAAAACCTTCAAAGGATTCTCCCCAGTCTTCTCCTCAATAATTTTAAACGCATCAATAACAATATTAGTACAACGAGTATGCTTCCCAGTAATCCATCCAGTAATAATCCTATGCTTCTTCCCTCGTGAGCCCGGAACCTGCAATAAGTTAACCAATCTCTCAACAACATTAACCTTAGCCCTAGCTGGATCCCACTTAATCCTACCATGACTCTTCAACATCAACTTAGGGCTCAAATTCACAACCCTCTTCAAACCCGGATCATCAATCTTAACATCCGAAGCATCGAATAAACCAAAAACTTTCATCTCTACCATTATCGCCGTCCCTTCTCAATCTTACCTTTCCAAAGTCTCTCCAAAGGCTGATCATTTACTTTAATAACACAAAATCTAACACCCGATAAATCTCCCTTCGTCCTACCCTGCTTTCCACCAATCCTCTCAATAATAACTTCATCATGCTCGTCAACAAACTTCTGTGCCAAGTTACCAGGAATAAAAGCACTAACTTCCTTACCATTCTTAATCAACTGAACCCTACAACACTTTCTCATAGCTGAGTTAGGCTGCTTAGCTTCTTTTTGAATCTTTTTAACAACAATTCCCTTAGCCTGGCTAGCTCGCCCCAAGGGATCAAACTTCAAACTAATTCCAAGCCTTTTCTTTTTATCAGGGAGCCTATTGTCACGAAACTTCTTCCGCTTATTTTTCATCTTCCGTCCATTCATCAATCCCATCGTAATAATTAAGTGAAAAATCCGTTTATAAAACTTTGCGTCCTACAATTCACATACGCTATAAATCCTCGTCGATAACCCCCCTGAATTTATAACACAAAACCTAAATATATTAAAAAATCAACGTATCAATATATGCCAACCTAGTCATAAAATACATTAAAAAAACACTAACAATAAAAAAACTTCTCCCCTCCACAATTTGAAAAAAATTAAAATTAATAAACCTAAACTATTCTAAATTTATTGATACTAAAAAAACTTTTTAAAACATCCGCAAGCTCCTTTTCTCTCTGCCTGTTTCTACCAATCAAAGCTGCCTTACTTTGCCTACCCGCATTTATAATAGCACCTCCACCCTTTAATTCAACACCATTAAACTCAATGGGAGAGACAACATCCCTAATAAACTTCTTAATCCCCTCATCATCAATAACAGCAGGCATAACAACAACACGAATCTTCTTTCTCAAAATCTCGCTCATTCTTTTAATATTACAAGCCCCCTTCCCAATCGCCAAAGAAACTTTATTCTTAGGAACCGCAAAAACAATTTGATTATTATAAACAAAAACCTTCGTAGTTGAAACCTTCGTAGTCCTAGCAAACAAATTTATATACCTCATAAACTGCATATCAATCACACCCGCCATACTACTTTATTAAAGAAAAGACTTCACATTCAAAATCAAGATTTAGTTCCTTAGCCAAATATTCTTTAGACTTCAAAACATCAAATTCCAGTTCCGCCTTCTCAAGCTTCTCTACTGTACCATCTCGAGTATCTTTAACAATAAAAATATTCTTAGCCCTTTTCCCAATCTTCAAGGACTGTTTAATTCCAAACAAAACCTTCCCTTCTTCGATAGCTTCCCTTAATTCTTTAACACTCATTTTTTCTTCTCCTTTCTTTTAGCCAAATCTCCAGTAACCTTAACTAATAACCCAGGAAGACCAGTACCAACAGGAACAGGTTGATTCAAAATAATATTCTCAATCACCGACTTCAATTCATCCTTTTTACCAGTCTTAGTAGCTTGAACAAACTGCTTAACTGGAGTCTCAAAAGAAGCTCTAGCCAAAATAGAATTTTTATCTCCAATAATACCCATACGAGTAATACCCTTAACAGAACCAGTAGCAGTCATAGTATCCGCAACAAGCATTGCATGTTTAGAATCAATAGCCAAACCTTGGGAATTAATAACTTTATTAATTTCATCGATAATTAATTGTCTAGCAGCCTCGATACCTAAAACCTTCACAGTCTCATGCAAGTCATTACTAACTACTTTATCTGAATCCACACCCTTAACATTCATAACATCTTTCAAATTAGAACCTGCAGTTAAAATAACGAAACGACCTTCCCTCTTAACAACCAAAACTTGAGATACGCCCTTAACTCCAGTTAGAATAACATCCTTAAGTTTTTCCTTAGTTTTATATATCATCTTATAATCTTCCTTACCCATATCCAAAACAAATCCATCACTCAAAGTCTTAACATCAAATCCACCATTACTTAAAACTTCCGCAGCTTTATCAAGAGAAATATGTGCATTCTTCAAGGACTTAACATCAACACCTATTTTAATCTTTTTACTTCCAAAATCAATTGCAATATCGCTAATAACTTCCTTTAACTTAATTTCTTTAATCTTCTCAGCGATAATTCTAGCATCCTTCTCATTATCACAATCTTTATTCAAATAAATCTCCATAGCTGGAGTCTTCGGCATCTTTCTAGCATCCAAAATTTCAATAATACGGGGAAGACCAGTAGTAACCTGCACTTCAGCCACACCCGCAGAATGAAAAGTATTCAAAACCATCTGGGTAGAAGACTCACCAAAACTCTGAGCAGTCACAACACCGATAGCTTCGCCAGGTGCGACCTTCAATCCCAAGTGTTTAGCCGCAATATCAACACCATCTAAACCATAAACAAATTGAACAATATTTCCAGAAGCGTCTCTAACAGTTCCATCATAGGCCATAATTAAATCCTGTAAAGCATTAGCCAATCTCCTATACAAATAACCAGACTTAGGTGTTCTAAGAGCAGTATCCATTAAACCATCTCTTCCAGTCATAGAACCGAAGAAAAATTCCTGGGGGTTCATACCCTTCATATAAGAACTATAAATAAATCCTCCAGCACTAGGAGACAAATCACCCTTCTTGAAAAATGATAATGTCCTATTATTATAACCAAAATCAATCCTCCTACCATTCAATACCTGCTGACCAACTGACCCTGCAATCTGAGAAATATTTAGAATACTTCCTTTAGCCCCCGAAGTAATCATTTTACTAGCCATACTATCCTCAGAAAAACCATCCTTAATAATCTGACCAATATCAGTCCTAACGCCATTCAGAATCTGCAAAATCTTAGTCTCTCGAGTTTCTTCAGCACTCAAACCAGGAATTAATTCCAAACTCTTATCAGAATAACTCTCAATAATTTTCTGCACTTTATTTTCAGCGACATCAATAATTTTCTTAGTCTCTTCCTTAACAGCTCCAGGAACATCCAAATCTTCCAAAGAAATAGAAAATCCAGTCCTAGATAGAAAAATAGTACCAAGAGTAAACACCTTTCCTATTAATTCCATAGTTGCATCTCGTCCTAATTTTTCATCACTAACTTTAACCAAAGTACCTTTTCCACTCTTAAAACCACTATAATCCACATCGTCACCAGCAACTTCCTTAGGAACAATCTTACTTAAAATATCTGAACCCTTATTCATCTTATTAACATTAAAACTATGGGCTCCTGCCTGATATAATAACTGAGTAGCATCTTCTTTGGAAATCTCGCTATTATTCAACATATAATTGCCAGAAACAGCGTCCTGAATACAACCAAAATAATTCATATTATTTTTAGGAGAAAATAAATTTGTATTAACATTCAATAAAACCTTAGCCTCAGCGAGAGCCTCTTCAGTTTGTGGTGCATGAATATTCATTTCGTCACCATCAAAATCAGCATTATAAGGACCACAAACGGCAGGATGAACTCTAAAAGTCCTACCTGGAATAACCTTAACAAAATGTGCCATCAAATTTGCCCTATGTAATGACGGATGTCTATTAAATAAAACAATATCTCCATCAACAAGCTGTCTCTCCACAGTATACCCAATTTCCAATTCTTCAACCAACTCTTCTCTTAATTCCTCAACAATTCTTTTCCTCTTCCCGTCCCCTCTCAAAATATAATTTGCCGCAGGATATTCAGTTCTAGCAACCAACTTCTTCAGTCTCTTTAAATTAATAGAGTTAACCCTCTCAGCAACAGTTAAAATCTTAGCAACTTCAAATGGAATACCAACCTCATTTAACTTCAAACTAGGATCTGGAGAAATAACGGTTCTCGCAGAATAATTAACACGCTTACCAGCTAAATTCTTCCTAATCCTACCATCCTTACCTTTAATTCTCTCTTCAATAGTCTTCAATGGTTGACCACTTCTATGTCGAGCAGGCGGAATCTTAGCAATAGAATTATCAAAGAAAGTCGTAATATGATATTGTATTAAATCCCACAAATCTTCGATAATAACTTCAGGTGCACCCGCATTCAAATTCTCCCATAACCTCTGATTGGACCTAATAATATCAGACAATTTATGAGTCAAATCGTCTTCACTACGCTCTCCACTTTCCAAAGTAATAGAAGGACGAACAGTCACAGGCGGAACAAGAAGAGAGGTCATAATAGCCCACTCAGGCCTCAAAGTTTCACTGTTAATTCCTAAAATTCTCAAATCCTCATCACTAACCTTAACTAATCTCTCACGAATCTCCGATGGAAACAATCTCCTTCTGCCACTTCTAAAAGAAGTTGGTTTTTCTAATCTAACTTTCTCCTGAATAATTTGACAATGAGGACATTTCTTCCCATCCTTAGCCTTCTTAATCCTAGAAACTAAATTTTTGGCCAAATCTTTCTCATCCTTAATTAAAGCCTTGCCACAAGCCTCACAAGTAGATCTCAAAACTAAATCAATAATTGGTAAATACTTAATATGAACCACCGGACGAGCCAACTCAATAATACCAGGATGACCAAGACATTCCTTCAACCGTCCACCACAAGTTCTACAACGAACCCCTGGATCAACTGCTCCAAGTCTCAAATCCATCAAACCACCATCCACTGGATAACCATCAACATCATAAAGCTCCGGAGTAACAATCTTAGCAACACTAAGTTTCTTAATCTGCTCAGGACTAAGAAGGGAAAATCTCATCTCACTAATCTTCTTCTTAACTGGTCTCATTTCCTACCTCCGTTAACAGGACAAACATTCTCATACCCAACAACTGGACCTTCCGAAAACTTATCATCGACTTTTTTAACTCCATACATACATACACAATCTAACCCAACAATTTTATCCATCTTATTCATTTTATTCATACTTATTCTTCATCTGAAATTTAGTTAATAAATGCAACCCTTGCAATTCTTCAATCAACAACTTGAACGCATATGAAACCTCAACTGGCTCAACTTGATTAGAATGACAAAGAGAACAAACTCTCTTATTATGAATCTGATCATCAATAACAATACTACCACACTTACTACAAATATTAATTACAACCTTATCTGAATCATATCGCTCCTTCAATAGCAAAGACGCACCATGCCCAACCAAAGCTTCCTGTTCCATTTCTCCGAGTCTCAAAGCACCACCACGAGCACGACCAGCAATAGGCTGACGAGTCAAAAGTGCAATCTTACCAGAAGCACGAGCGTGCATCTTATCTGCAACCATATACTTCAACTTCAAATAAAACATATTACCAATAAAAATCT
>CAZROF010000033.1:0-9933 GCA_964601675.1 Candidatus Woesearchaeota archaeon | reverse complement strand
CCTACTTTAATATTTCTTGAAACTTAAGAGTTGTTAAATGCTGTCGGAGATACTGTGGAAATAACTTGAAATAATTACAAGAATGAAAAATATTTTAAAATTACAAGTCCTCAAAATAGCATGCTAACAAAAAAAATTAGAAGCTCTAATAAAGATTAGAATAAGAAAAAAACAGTTAAAAAACTCAGAAAAATGAGAACAGCAAAAAAATAGTAGCTAAAAGAAGAACATCTTCTAATATTGGATACAAAAAATCAAAAAAGTCATTAGTAATATGAAGAAATATGGACCTATAGCATAAAGTTGACAAAAAACAAAACTAGAAATTTTTATCACATCCCTTGCTACTATAATCTCACTATTTTTTTAACATTCTTATTGAAAATAATATTTCCTTTGGATATGACGATTTTGAATAAAATATCTCTCTTACTAAAATCTACCTATATTAATTGAATTATATTGTCACTAACGTTGTGAACGAAAGAAATTTAAATGGATTTTTTCTTTTCTTGTTATTGTTTTATTTTCTTGGAGATTAATATGAAAAAAATACGAATTAAGGGAGCACGAGAGCATAATTTAAAAAACATAAGCATCGATTTGCCGCGGGAGAAATTTGTGGTTATAACCGGAATTAGTGGAAGCGGTAAATCTACACTTGCTTTCGATACATTATATGCCGAAGGACAGAGGAGATATGTTGAAAGTTTATCTGCTTATGCTCGACAGTTTTTGGGCGTAATGAATAAACCTGATGTTGATGCAATTGAGGGGCTTAGCCCTGCGATTTCTATTGAACAGAAGACGACTAGTAAAAATCCTCGTTCTACCATCGGAACCGTGACTGAGATTTATGATTATTTGAGATTATTGTTTGCACGAGTTGGAACGGCGTATTGTCCTAAACATGGATGCAAAATAGAAGCATCCTCTCCTCAAAGAATTTCGGATAAAATTATTTCAGAAACCAATGGAAATGTTACAATCTTAGCTCCTATTATTACGGATAAAAAGGGAACGCATGAACAGTTAATTTTAGGTTTGAATCGAGATGGTTGGGCTCGGATTCAAGTTGATAATATAATTTACCGAACTGATGAAACAATTAAAATGGCGAGATATAAAAAACATGATATTTCTATTGTTGTAGATCGTGTTAATATTTCCAACACTGGACGACTTAATGAGGCCGTTGAGAATGCTACTAAAGTTAGTGAAACTGGATTGATTAAGGTTTTGGATTCTGAGAATAAAATTTTTATTTATTCCACTGTAATGGCTTGCCCTAAGTGTGGTTTGGCTTTTGAAGAATTGCAGCCACGAATGTTTTCATTTAATTCTCCCTTCGGAGCCTGTGAAGAATGTCACGGTCTTGGCACTAAGACAGAGTTTGATCCCGAGTTGGTTATTCCAAATGAGAATGAGGCAATTGTTGATGGGGCGATTAAACTTTATGGGAAACTAGATAATTCTTGGAGAATTCAGCAATTAGCAATCGTGGGGAAAAGTTTTGAGTTTAATGTTATGAAACCGATAAATAAGATGAGCAAGAAACAATATGAAATCTTGATGTACGGAGATGAACGACCAATTTATGGGAAATGGTCAAATGGAGCAAATATGAATATGAAAGATGGATGGGAAGGTTTAATTCCGCAAAGTGAGAGATTGTATAAGAAAACTGACAGTGATTATCGTCGGAGAATGTTAGAAAAATTCATGAGATCGAAAGAATGCCCTATCTGCAAGGGGAAGAGATTAAAGGAGAAGATTTTGTCAATTAGAATTGCAGATAAAAATATAGTTGATGTAACAGAGATGTCGATTATTAAATGTGCTAAATTTTTTGAAAAATTAAAGCTAACGGATAAAGAAATGGAGATTGCTAAACTTATTCTTAAGGAGATTCGGGAACGATTGAGTTTTTTAAATAGTGTTGGACTTAGTTATCTGAATTTATCCAGAAAGGCTGGAACTTTAAGTGGAGGTGAAGCACAAAGAATTCGATTAGCGACACAAATTGGAGCTAATCTTATGGGAGTGATGTATGTTTTGGATGAACCATCTATTGGTCTACATCAAAGAGACAATGCTAAGTTAATTAAGACGTTACATCGGTTGAGGGATTTGGGGAATACTTTGATTGTAGTAGAGCATGATGAAGATACAATTCGGGCTAGTGATTATATTATTGACATCGGGCCTGGTGCTGGAATTCATGGAGGTGAAATTGTGGCAGCTGGAACACCTAAACAACTGATGAAAAATAGAAATTCTTTGACTGGGAAGTATTTAACAGGAGAGATAAAAATTGAAACTCCGATAAGAAGACGGCAGAGTAATAAATATATTCAATTGAAAGGATGTGAAGAAAATAATTTGAAGAATATTGATGTCAATATACCTATTGGAATTTTAAATTGTATTACTGGAGTTTCAGGCTCGGGAAAGTCCACTTTGATGAATGAGATTTTATATAAAGGAATGGAGAAAAAGTTGAATAAGAATTCTAAAATTCGTCCTGGGAAACATAGAAAAATTTACCTGGATGAAAAAATTGACAAGGTAATTGTAATTAATCAGTCGCCAATAGGTAAAACTCCACGAAGTAATCCTGCTACTTATGTTGGAATTTTCGATGAGATTCGAAAGTTGTTTGCTGGGGTTAAAGAATCAAAGATTCGAGGATATGGACCTGGCAGATTTTCATTTAATGTTCATGGAGGGAGATGCGAAAAATGCCGGGGGGACGGAACTATTAAGATTGAAATGAATTTTTTGCCTGATGTTTATGTTGAATGTGAGGAATGTAAAGGGAAACGATATAACAGAGATACATTAGATATTCTATTTAAAAAGAAGAATATTGCGGATGTTTTGAATTTAAGTGTTGAAGAGGCTTTGAAAATTTTTGAGAATGTTCCTTTGATATACCGTAAGCTTGAGACTTTGAAGAAAGTGGGATTAGAATACATTAAGTTGGGGCAAAGTGCAACGACTCTTAGCGGTGGAGAGTCTCAAAGAATTAAGTTAACTAAAGAGTTAGCGAAAAAGGGCACTGGAAAAACACTTTATATTTTGGATGAACCTACGACAGGATTGCATTTTCATGATGTTCAGAAGTTACTAAGAGTACTTGATGGATTGGTTGAGAAGGGAAATACAATGGTTGTAATTGAGCATAATTTAGATGTTGTAAAGAGTAGTGACTATATTATTGATTTGGGACCTGAGGGGGGAGAAGGTGGCGGTGAAATTGTTGCTATAGGTACACCCGAGGAAGTTGCTAAAGTTAAGGGAAGTTGGACGGGGAAGTTTTTGGGGCCACACTTGGCATGAGCTCAGAGTGAGCCTAAGGTTTTGTGAGTGGAATATTTTTTAACTGCGGACTTCATGGACTCGGCCACATATGGCACTACTCTGATGAGTATCACGGACTTTTACATTAATCTAATTTCTTTCTTTGAGATTCTGAAAGATTATTTTGTTTAGTCGATATTGGGCGCCCCAATTCTTTTTCAGCGTTTTTTCTTGCACTTCCCGCTACGTTTCCACCTCTTGCGGCAACTTGCTTATTTTGATTGAAAGTTTCTGGGGTTTCTTCTTGAGAGAGTTCTGTTGTTATACGTTCGCCTAACATAATGAAAATTAGCTCTAGGTCATCCATGTGGTCTCGAAGGTTATCTTTTGATTGTCTCGGTAGATTTTTGTATTCTTTATATTCGGCTGGTGTCATATTAAATGTTGCTTTGGATATTTCTGCTGTTAGAATTGCGAAGTCTGAGTGATTTTTTATTCCTCTCTCTTTCCACTCATCAGTTAAGTTTTGTCTTATGGCTATGCCTCTTAATCTTTTGTCAATCCAATCTTTTGGGTAACCCTTTTCCTTGTAGAGTTCTTTCATTCTTTCCTGGGCTAATTCTGGGTTTTCTATTTCATCAATTCTTTCTTTCCCAACTTTTGCTAACCAACGTTTAAAGGGCTCTGCTTTTTTGCCTGGGATTGATTGGATTATACGAAAAATATCTTTGGTATTACCAGCCAGAAGTGTTCTTTTCTTTTCTGATGAGGCTGACATTTCTAGGTGGGGACAATTTGTCCCTAGGTAGATTCCCAACTCTTCGTCTCTTTTACGGAGTTTTTTTAGGTAGTCTGTTGGGTTAATACTGTCGGTTAGGACTTTTATTATGTCAACTAGGGAATAGTGCCATTGATCTTTAAACCATATTCTTCGGATGTTTTTGTTTTGGAATACAATTATTGTTTTGTCTGGATTATCCATGTTGTTATATTAGATGATGAATTATTTAAGTCTTTTTTGTTTTTTGGCTTGAGACTCGTGTATAATTTGGATGTTGTTCATCCTCTACGGATATGACTCTGGTGAACCCGAGTGTGGATTATGTTATTGATATTGGGCCTGAGGGCGGGGAAGGTGGTAGTGAGGTTGTGGCTACTGGGACTCCTGAGGAGATTGTTAAGGTTAAGGGGAGTTGGACTGGGAAGTATTTGGGGTCACGTATGGCATGAGCTCAGAGTGAGCCTAAGGTTTTGTGAAGGCAGAACTTTTATCCACGGAGTATGCGAATTTTGACCGGAGGAGATAATTTAATATACTTTTTGGGGAAATATACTATAATAATTTTTAAAAGGGGTTGAAGTATCTAAAATTATGAATGATAGGAAGATACCTGAACATATAAGAATATTACTTGACTCCGAAATTGAGATTGATTATTTTACTAGAAGTAAGAATATCTTGCTTGGAAAATATACAATGGGATTTGATGTCTTTCCAACGTTAGTTTTTGGTCCGGAAAAGGATGGAGAACTGTTGTCTTACTTTAAGCGTAATGATTCTAAGAAGTATAAGGTAGAATGCTATAAGCCCGCAAAAGATTCCCAGCTGGTTTTTCTTACCAATGGAAAAGATATCCAAAAATTTCTGATGTTTTCAGAGCATGAGAGGATGAGAAAATATTGCTCCGAATATGAAACCTTTCCTTTTGACAGGCTTGCCTATTTGCACAAGAAAAAAAGGCAGGCAGAATATTTTTAATTCTATTGTGAAATTTATTTTTTAATTAAAATATCTTTTCCACAAACCTTAAATCTCCTCGATATCTTGCATTATTATGATAAATCTAAAAAATATTCCGAAAAATCCTGGATGTTATTTATTTAAGGATTCTAAAGGAAATGTAATTTATGTTGGGAAGGCAAAAGGTTTAGTTAAACGGGTTAAAAGTTATTTCCAAAAGAAACACAAAGACACAAAAACCAATGTTCTAGTTTCCAAAATTAAAGATATAGATTTTATTGTCACAGACTCAGAAGTTGAAGCTTTGATTTTGGAGAATAATTTGATTAAAAAATATAAACCCAAGTATAATATTGACTTGAAAGATTCTAAGAGATATGCTTTTATCGAGGTAACTGGGGAACAATTTCCCCGATTACTCATCGCTAGAAATCTCAGGGGTCAGGGATTAAGAATTAGATATCAGAAAAGTAAGTTTTATGGACCGTTTGTTTCTGGAATGTCACGAGATTATGCCTTGAATGCTTTGCGAAAGATTTTTAGAATTAGAACCTGTAAGAAGTTGCCCAAAAAGAGATGTATGAGATTTGATATTGGGCTTTGTTCGGGACCGTGTGAAAAAATTATTACCAGACAGGATTATCTTAAAGATATTAAAAATTGTGAGATGGTTTTAAAGGGAAAGACAAAGACTGTGGTTGAGTTTTTAACAAAGAGAATGAAGGAATTTTCTAGCAATCAAAACTTTGAAAGAGCACTCGAGATTCGAGAGCAAATTCGAGCCGTGAAAGAATTAGGAGAGAAACAAAAAATGGAAAGGAATAAGAAGTTTGATGAGGATTTTGTAAATTGGGTTGTTCATGAAGAACAGGTATACCTGATTTTATTTAATGCCCGGAAAGGAATTTTGGAGAATAAACAATTTTTTGAGTTTGATTATAATGAGGACTTTTTAGAAGAGTTTTTGGTCCAGTTTTATTCGGACTACGATTGCCCCAAGGAGATTGTTTTGCCTGAAGATGTTAGCGGTGATGTTAAAAAGTTTTTGAAGAAGTTGGGTGGAAAAATTATTGTACCTAAACGAGGTGAGAAATTGAAGTTGTTAGAGCTTGTGAGGAAGAATATAGAAATTGCTGTTTTTGAAGGTTCGGATAAGGTTAAAGATTTGGCGGATAAGTTAAATCTTAATTTTTTACCTAGGGTTATTGAGTGTTTTGATGTTTCACATCTGAGTGGAACTGATGTTGTTGCTAGCATGGTTCAATTTCGAGATGGAAAAGCGGATAAGAATAATTATCGGAAATTTAAAATTCGTGGAGGAGATGTGAATGATGATTACGCTGCAATGAGGGAGGTTGTTTTACGAAGATATACTAAATTGAAAAGGGATAACTTAGAGATGCCAGATTTGATTTTGATTGACGGAGGGAAAGGACAACTTGGTGTTGTGATGGATGTTTTAAACGAACTCAACTTAAAGATTGCGGCTATTGGAATTGCCAAGAGATTAGAAGAAGTATTTTTTCTTGGGCAAAGTAAGGGTGTGATATTAAAAAAACAGAGTAAGGCCCTGAAATTACTACAGGAAATTCGAGATGAGGCACATAGATTTGCGATTGGATATCAGAGGTTATTGAGAAACAAAAGAATTCGAAAATAGAAAAGTATTTTTAGTAAAAATAAAAAATTAAATTTTAGACTCCATGGTTTAAATAAAGAGCAGGAATTTATTAGGCTATCATTTAGCGACTCTGGCAAACCATTATAAACTAAAATATATCACCAGGCAACACTCTTCGGCTCCCGCCTAACATACTCGAATTCCCCGACCAACTCATAAATTTCAATAGAACTCTCAATCTGATCGTCAAAATATCTAACCTGATATTCCCTCTCATTCTCAGGATTAAAAATCTCAATAATCATCTCCTTCATCTTGCTATGATCCTGGAACAAATACTGTTTATCAACCGTCATTTCCTTTCCATTAATAAAAAATTTATCCCCCTCCTTAAGCTTACCTAAAGGCTTACTTTGTTTCTCAATTTTTAGTCCAACTTCTTCCATTAATACAAAACTAGTTTAGAATTTATAAAGATTTAGTAACTCTTCCCAGCATAAACAACAACCTCAGCCTTCTTGCCACAAACAGGACACTTCCCCCATGCCTCCTCACCGGGCTCACCAGAGTCATCCCTTGGGAACAAATCAGCACGAGTCCCCCGAACTTCCCCCGCAAACTCCTTTTCAATAACTCCAGCACAATCCTTCCCATCCTTATCAATCGAACAAAAAGAAAACCGAGCAATCTTTCCCGACTCCAAAATTCTACCAATAGAATTCTTATCATCACAATCAACTATCTTACTATCAAAAAGCCCATCAGCCCTAGCTAACAGTCGAGCATCATATTCAACTCCCATTTTAATAATCTCCTTGCTTAACTTCTCAATCTTAACAAGAACCCTCTCCTTAGTATCCCGAATAAAAACACTAGCTTTCCCTTTCTCAAGTTCCTTAATCCCAACTTCAATTCTAAAAGGAACACCTTTCATTTCCCAGAAGAAAAATTTCTCACCAGGTCTCTTGTCCTCATTATCAACTTTAACATTAATACCTTTCGTCATTAAATCTTTACTAATTCCACGAACAGCCTCCTCTACACCCTCTCCATCAAACGGAACAATCACGACCTGAATTGGAGCCAAAATATAGGGTAAAACCAAACCACTATCATCCCCATGAACAGACAACACCGAGGCCAAAATACGAGATATACCAGGACCATAAGTAGTCTGCCAACCAAAACAATCCTTCTCATTCTCATCAACAAATTTAACATTAAAAGGTTTGGAAAAATTCTGCCCCAATAAATGCATAGTATTATTTTGCAACAACTTACCATCCGGCATTAGACAATCACTGGCAATAGTATAAACAGCCCCGGGAAACTTATCCCATTCTGGTCTTCTCACTAAAAGACCAGGAACTCCAAAACACTTATGAACAATGTCATCAGTCATTTTAATATCACCTTGAACCTGCACATCTGCATCCTCTTTATTAGAAAAAACATCATGAGTCTCAAGCCAATAAAATTCTTTGCCCCTAATTAATGGACGAGTAGATTTTGTATCATCTCGAAAAATATTAGCTCTCTGATACCTCTTAAATGGCAAATCTCGATAACTTCTAATCCAAAGACTATACATCTGAAAAAACGCAGTCTCACTAGTCGGTCTCAAAGCAAGCCTATCTTCCCCTTTTTTATTCTCCAACCAAAACAACTCTGGAGCAAAACCCTTAATATGATTAGCCTCTTTTTTAAAATTATCCTCAGGAATAACAGCCGGAAACATAACAGGCTCATGTCCAGTTTTTCTCAAAGCATCCTCATAAATACGATACATCTTATCAATAATCAACGCGCCCCAAGGCCGAATCACAACAAAACCCTTGACATCATAACGCAAATCTGTCACCTCAGCCTTCTGCAAAATCTCGCTATACCATTCACTAAAATTATCTACTTTCGAAACATTAAATGTAGTCTTCTTGGCCATAACTATAATCATCTCCCCAGACTTTTAAACTTTGGCAAAATAAAAATTTCAAAGAAGAGATAATCATAGATATACTAAAGAAGCAAAAAATTTCACAAATTCTTCAAAGAATTTAACATTTTCACGGACTTCATTTCATTTTCACTAGAATCACTTTCTTCATAAACCCTTAGCAAACCAAGTTCCATCAACCTTGTGCTCCAAAATATCAATAACAGAATCTCCCGCCTCTCCAATAACGAAAACCTTCCCCAAACCAACTGCCCTCTTAGCCGCATTAAGCTTAGTTTCCAAACCCCCACTCCCAAGAGCATCAGGGGCAAAACTATCATAATCCTTAATATCAAACTTATCCGAATCCAAAACTATTTTTCCTCCAGAAATCAAAGCACCCATATTAGTCAAAACCAACAAAACATCAAAATCAAACTTCTCCAAAATCTGAACAGCCAAACCATCATTATCCCCGAAAGTCAACTCCTCCGTAGTTGTTACATCATTCTCATTAACCACAGACACAACACTTTTACCAAGATTCCTATAAGCAGTCTTAATATTTTCTAACTTACCACTATTCAAATCATTTTTATTCAACAAAAACTGTGCAACTCCTAAGCCAAATTCACCGAAAACATCTAAATATTCATTCATCAACTTAATCTGCCCAACCGCCGCTTGAGCCTGCTTCAAACCCAAACTTTCTTTACCTTCAATAATATCACGACCACACCCAACAGCCCCACTGCTAATAATAACAACCTCATTTCCTCTTCTTACCAACTCAGCAACATCCCGCGCCAACTTCCAAGTCACATCACGACGAATCTTTCCCAAAGCAGAATCAAAAACAACTTTTGTCCCAAGTTTAATAACAATTTTCTTCCCCTTAAAAGAGACCATACCTTTATTATTTACCATAGATAAACTCACAAAAAATACTATATAAAATTAATGAGAAAGCTTAAAACAACCCCCAACATACTAAACCAATGGAAATAAATCAAAATAGGATTTTGGAATACAAGTTTTTTCTACTTGCGAGAAATTTCTTTTTTTCTAAAAAAGAAAGAAATCAATGGAACGCCTCCAAAAAATAATAGCAAACTCTGGATACACATCAAGAAGAAAAGCCGAAGAACTAATCGAGAAAGGAAAAGTAAAACTAAACGGAGAACTGGCCAAACTAGGAGATAAAGCAACACAAGAAGACAAAATAACAATCAACAATGAGCCGATTAAAACAAAACCAAAAAATATCTACTACATCTTAAACAAACCAAAAGGAATCCTAGTAACAAAAGAAGATCCACAAAAAAGAAGAACAAT
>CAZROF010000032.1:0-10009 GCA_964601675.1 Candidatus Woesearchaeota archaeon | reverse complement strand
GAGAGCACACGGCTGAAGACCGTGGTGTAGGGAGTTCGATTCTCCCCAGCCCCATCGAACGACCGAAGTAGGGAGCGAAGGATTCGCTTCTCTAAGAGGTTCTTGTGCCAAGGGATTGTGCGAATTTTTCAAAACTTAAAGATATAATTGAAAAAATTTAGAATGAAGTTTGGGTATATTCATCCTAGCTCAGATAAATACTTTTATAAATAAGATATACTCTTTTTTGTTATGAGAGGAAAGATAGGTGCCATTGAGATGTCCATTGGGACCATCGTTATTATTGTTTTGGCTATGTCTATGTTGATTTTAGGAATGATTTTGATTAAGAATATTTTTAGTGGGGCCTCAAATAATGTTTTGCAGATGAATGAAAAAGTAAAGGGAGAAATTAATAAATTATTTGTGGAAGATAAACGAACTGTTGTTTATTTGCCTAATCAGATTGCAAAGATTAAACAGAATGAAGACTGGGGTATTGCATTTGGAGTTAAAAATTTAGAAAAAGGAACTGCTAAAGCCGGAAGATTCCATTATGATGTGACTGTTAGTGATCCTGATGTTCGAACTAAGTGTGGAATTGGGGAAAGAGATATTGAATCTTGGATTAAAACTGGGAGGATTGATGATATGACGATTGCTCCTGGGCAGGGTTATTTTGGGATTGTGAGGTTTTTGGTTCCAGATGGTGCTCCGCTTTGTACCGTTCGGTTTCATATTGATGTGACAAAAGACAATGCTCCTTATGCTACAGACTTTTTTGATGTTGAAGTTTTGGCTTAGGTTTATTAATTTGATTTGTGAAGGTTGTTTATGGTGAAAATTTGTGCTATTGGGGATCCGCATGGAGATATTAAAAAAATCAAAGCTGCGCCGAAGAAAGTTAATATGTATTTGCTGACTGGTGATTTGGGAAAAGCTGATCTGGCTAGAAATATTTATTTTGAGAATAGGAAGAGAAAGAGAAGGGTTTGGCTGAGCTAGAGGTTGATATTGACACTAAGAAAAAGATTCATGATGAAGTTCATTTTTCTACTTTAAGTATCTTGAAACATCTTGCTAAATCAGCTCCAGTTTACACCCTTCAGGGAAATGTTGGAATTACGACAGTTTGTCAAGCTAGAGAAAGAACCGAGGAAGATGGGTTCAAGAATTTGGCAACAAGGAAAATTATTGATGATGATCCTAAGATTCATCTTGTTAAAAACAGACTTAGAATCTTGAATGGGCTGAGAGTTGGTTTTTTAGAATACTTTGTTGATACTTGCTGGGTTTGGGAATTTAGGCCTTTTAATTATAAAAAAAGCATGAAATCTGCTAAAAGGGAAAGTGATAAAGCTCGGAGAATTTTGAAGCGATTTGGAAATGTTGATATCTTGGTTTGCCATCAGCCTCCTTATGGTTTTCTCGATAAATCTAATTTCTCTGGAGCACCGAAGGAATGGAAAGGTAAACACGCTGGGAGTAAAGTCATTTTGGATTACATTAAGAAGTTTCAGCCTAAGTATGTTTTTTGTGGGCATATACATGAAGGCGAGGGAAAAAAGAAGATTGGGAAAACTCGGGTTTATAATTTGGGCGTGGCTTCTAATATTGTTGTTGAATTGTAAAGTTTTATTAATTGGGTTTTTGTATATCTTTTATGTTAAAATTACATAATACATTAAGTAGAAAAAAGGAAGAGTTTGTTCCACTCGAGAAAGAAAAAGTTAGAATGTACGTCTGTGGGCCAACTATGAATGGGATACCACATATAGGGCATGCGATGAGTCAGGTTTCATTTGACGTAATCCGGAGGTATCTGATTTTTTCTAGTTATGATGTGAAGTTTGTTTCGAATATTACGGATATTGATGATAAAATAATTGCTGGGGCGAATGATGCTGGGATTAGTATTGAGGAGTTTTCTGGGAAGAATGAGAGGGCACATAGGAGTGAATATTTTAAATTGAATGTTATGATTCCCGATGTTCAGCCTAAGGCTACTAAGTACGTTGATGAGATGATTGAGTTGGTTAAAAAGTTGGAGAAAAAGGAGTTTGCTTATTTGATTGAAGGGGATGGTGTTTATTTTGATATTTCGAAGTTTGAGGGATATGGAAAGTTGTCTGGGCAGAATGTTGAAGATTTGGAGAGTGGGAAGAGGGTTGCTGTCCGAGAAGGGAAGAGAAATGCTGGGGATTTTATTTTGTGGAAGCTGGCTAAGAATGGTGAACCTTTTTGGAAGTCGCCTTGGGGGGATGGTCGTCCGGGCTGGCACATTGAGTGTAGCGCTATGAGTGAAAAAATTCTTGGTTTGCCTTTTGATATTCATGGTGGTGGTGGTGATTTGATGTTTCCGCATCATGAAGATGAAATTGCGCAGAGTGAGGCCGGATATGGAAAGGAGATGGTTAGATATTGGATGCACAATGGGATGATTACTGTTGATGGAAAGAAGATGGGAAAAAGTCTTGGAAATTTTAAGAATATTGAGGATTTGGAATTTTCTTCTATGGCTATTCGATATTTTATTGTCTCTAATCATTATCGAAGACCACTTGATTTTTCGAAAACAGCTTTGGGAGATGCTAAAAATTCTTACGAGAGGCTGAAGAGACTTTGTTTGGAACTTGAGGACGATGGAGGGATTAATGAAAAAT
This sequence comes from Candidatus Woesearchaeota archaeon, assembly GCA_964601675.1. Taxonomy (GTDB): domain Archaea; phylum Nanobdellota; class Nanobdellia; order Pacearchaeales; family GW2011-AR1; genus JAGVXH01. The sequence continues at coordinate 7,367 of CAZROF010000032.1, read as the reverse complement.
ATTTGGATGAGTTCCGAAGAGAGATGGATGATGATTTTAATTGTCCGCGGGCGATGGCTGTGCTTTGGAAGATGGTTCGAGATGGGGAAGCTGATGGTAGAGTTGGTACGGCTAGGAAGATGGATGAGGTTTTTGGTTTGAAGTTGTTTGAGAAAGAAGATGTCGAAATTCCTGAAAATGTTATGAAAGTCGCTGAAGATCGAAAGAGGGCTAGGATGGCTAAAGACTGGAAAAAGAGTGACGAGTTGAGGGACTTGATTTTGGAGAAGGGGTTTGTTGTTAGGGATAGTGGAGATGGGTTTGTTTTGTCCCAAAGGGATGATCCTGCTGGCATCCAGGAGGAAAAATGAGTTTTGAAAACAAAAATAACGATCCTGCTAATGTCTCCTTAGATGATATGTGGGTTAATCTAGAAAAGTATTTTCGATTAGCTAGAGTTTTGGAAATTGGGGTAGGCAATAGTGAATGTCCTAAGGTTGTCGCTGATAATGCTAAGTATGTCGAGAGAATAGATATAAACGAAAATATTTTGGAGCTTAGGGATGTTCAACCAAGTCATATTAAACATAAAGTTATGGATGCTAAGAAATTAAAATATCCAGATAAAACTTTTGATGTAATTTTGTGCATTAATAGCTATCATGAGTTAGCGGCCGAAATACAGGGAAATGTATTAAGAGAAATATATAGAACCCTTAAGTTTCGAGGATACTTAATTATCATAGACCCCACAGAATCCTCCATCACTAATAAACTATTCAGGGTTTTTAATTCTAATGAAGACCACGCTCAGAGGATTAGGAACTCTTTTAAAAAATTATATAGTTTTATAGAGAATAATAATATGAAAATTGTATTAATAGGTAATACCAAGTTTTCTGAAAAATTCGAGTCTAAGGAAAAATATTTAGGCACCATGCTCAATTGGTGGAATGATGTAAAAATTCCTAACAGTCCTGAAGAAAAGAAAAAAATGACTGAGGAAATTACCGATATTTTGAAAAGTGCTAATATGTTTGACAAGCTTGAAATTTCTGAAGATTCGCAGTTTTTGATAATTAGGAAAGATGAATTAAATAATAATATTGGGAACGAATAGATGAGTGTTTTGATTAATTTTAAGATTTGTGATAATGTGAGTGAGTGTGGTGGAATTGAAAAATGTCCCACTGGAGCCTTGTTTTGGGATGAAGAGAATAATAGGATTGGGATTGATAATGAAAAGTGTATTAATTGTGGGCTTTGTGTTAGTGAGTGTCCTGTTGGAGCGATAAAGGTTGCGAGAGATGAAGAAGAGTATGAAGAATTGAAAAAGAAAATTAAGGATGACCCAAGGAGAATTTCAGATCTTTTTATTGAGAGGTATGGTGCTATGTCTGTTCATCCTGATGTTTTGATTAAGGATTCTGAACTTGATGGAGAAGTTAAGATGCATACGAAGCCTTTGCTTGTTGAATTGTTTAGGGAAGACGATATTATGTGTTTAAGAAAGTCTATTCCTATTAGGGAGTTGATTCCTGGTGAAGATATTGTTTTTAGAAAGGTTGAAATTAAGGACAAGGAGCCCATTGTTGAAAAATATAACGTTTCTAAATTTCCTTGTCTATTGTTTTTTAGAAATGGGAAAGTTGTTGGGAAAGTTGAGGGATATTGGGGAACAGATGAAAGAAACGAATTAGAGAACAAAGTGAGAGAATTGATTAAAGATGAATAATATTTCTAAAACTATGGATATTCTCGGGGGAGAATATCCACGGAGCACTACCACCCTAAACACAATGAGGGGAAATGCCACCCCGTTTGAAATTTTGATTTCTTGCTTGCTCTCTTTAAGGGCGCGAGATGAGGTGACAGATGTTGTGTCTAGAGATTTGTTTAAGATTGTTGATACACCAGAGAAATTAGTCAAGTTGCCTATGACTAAACTGAAGAAAATTATTTTCAAGAGTGGACATTTTAATAAAAAAGCTATTGCCTTAAAGGAAGTTAGTCAGGATTTGATTAAGCGGTTTGGAAGTGAAGTGCCTGATAGTTACGAGGCGTTGATTTCCATTAAGCATATTGGTCCGAAGACGGCGAATATAGTTTTGGCTTTTGCGTTCGGGCAGTTGGTTTTGCCGATTGATATTCATTGTCATAGGATTCCTAATAGGTTGGGTTGGATTAAAACTAAGACGCCTGAGGAAACAGAAAAGGAGTTGGAGAAGATTTTGCCTAAGAGATTTTGGAGGGAGTTTAATTCTGCGTTTGTTCAGTTTGGGAGGGAGACTTGTTTACCTGTTTCTCCTTGGTGCTCTAAATGTCCAGTTTCGAGGTTTTGTGATAGGATAGGAATTAAACGAAGTCGTTAGATATAAAAAGTATTTTTATTAATAATTATAGAGATGGTGAGGAAAATTAATATTGTTTTTGGTGGTTGGTACCAACGGACGACGTTGCATTTGAGTGAGGTTCATCGGTTTTTGCTGAAGGGTACCAGTAATTTAGATTTAAATAAAGTGAAATTGAAGAATTTATGGAATGGGTTAAGGCTGAAATCTATTAAGAGGATTGTTGGATATTTAGAATATATTGAGATTGAAACTAAGGCTGGTATTAAAATAAAATATTTTGAGGATGGACTTTATACTTTATCTAAAGAGAGCTTAGAACTTTCTAGAACAAAAAAGGAGATTGAAGATTATTTTAATGATAAATTTCAGCCGACTATTAATTACTTGTTTTCCTTAGGTGCTCCAACGCCCAAGATTTTGTCCAATATGAAAGAGGTTCGTCCGTTTGTAATTGAGAGAATTGTTTCTAATCCATTGAAATCTAAAGTTGGAAAAGAATTTGGGGAGGTTTATTTGGAAAGTAAATCTAATCGAATTAAAGTTTCTAAGACTCCTGAAAATATTGTTGTTGATGTTGCCGGTAGCCGAAAAAGAGAACTTGAGATGTTGACTGAGATGCAGATTTTCTTTAGTGATTTTAAGTTGCAGTTGCACAAGTATCTTGATATTCATAGGAAGATTTGGGAGGAGATTAGTGATATTAAAGAGAAAGAAATTATTAGGGGAGATGAGGTTTCTAAGCATAAGGCGATGTTGGATAGTTATCAGAAGACTGTGCAGTTGATTCGGAATAGGATTAATCAGATGAATAATTATGCTAAGACGCGGCAAGATATTTCCGAGAAGGTTCGGATTCATAATAATTTGAATGAGTTGTTTCAATATAGATTTGAAGACTTGTTTAATACACTTGAGTATATTAAAGAGGTTTGGAATATGACGCTTGATTATGTTAATTCGGCGATTCGCGTTATGGAGGGATTGGAAGGTAAGGCCTCTAGTAATGGATTGAAATCGATTCAGTTGTTGATTAGCGTTGGTGTGATTGCTGGGATTGTGCGGTATTTGAAACCTGGGAGTGCCCCCTTTTCTGATGTGAGTCCAATTGTGTTTGTTTTAGGAATGTTTGTTGTTGCGTTTGGTTTTGATTGGGTGATTAAGAAGCTTGCGAAGAGGAAAATGTATAAGTTGAAGTTTGTAGAGCGGGCGAAAAAAATATGATTTTTTATGAGGATTTTTTAAAGAAGAATAAGGTTTGTCTTTTCTGTGATTTAAAAAACTCCGAGATTGTTAAAAAAAATAAATTTGCAATTTTGACTTTAGCTCAGGCACCTTATTGCAAGAATCATTTGATTGTGACTTGTCGACATCATCATCATAGATTAAATTTAATGTCAGCACAGGAAAAAAGATGTAGACAGATTGATTTATTATGGCATGAAAAAATTGCATATGAGATATGATAATGTAACTGTATTATACCGTGAAGGCAATTTAAAAGAAATTGGACCACGCATGGCATGACTCTGTGAGCCTAAAATATATTGAACACTTACATTATCATTTAATTCCATAAATGAAGGTAGGAACTTTTGGATTAAGGAGGAAGAAAATTTTGTCGAATAAGGTTTTCACAGGGGAAATAGACAAGTTTAAAGAAGAGTTTATTAAGGGAAAAAATTATGTATGATTAAGATGGTGAAAGATAAGAAATATGCATTTATTGATCAAGGATACAAGCCCACTAGAAATGATTTAGTTTGTATGTTTCGTGTCACACCTGAAAAAATGAGTGTTAAAGAAGCTGTTAATAATGTTGCACTTGAGAGTTCCATTGGAACATGGACTCCGGTTTCCTCAAATAAAAAATATGTTAATAAACTTGGGGCCAAGGTATTCGCGATTTCTGGGAATTGGGTTAAAATTGCTTATCCTCAGGAATTATTTGAAGAGGGAAGTGTTTCTAATATTTTGAGTTCGGTTGCTGGAAATGTTTTTGGGATGAAAGCCGTTAAGGGTTTGAGGTTAGAGGATATTAGTTTTCCTAAGAAGTTGTTGAAAAGTTTTTGTGGACCCCGATTTGGAGTTGAGGGATATCGAAAGATTTTAAAAATTAGAGATAGACCTCTTGTGGGAACCATTGTTAAACCAAAATTGGGCTTGAAGACTAAAGATCATGCTAAAGTTGCTTATGAATCTTGGGTTGGTGGTTGTGATTTGGTTAAAGATGATGAGAATTTGTCTAGTCAAAAATTTAATCCCTTTGAAAAGCGTGCGAGTAAAACTTTGGAGATGTGCGATAAAGCTGCGGAAGAAACTGGGGAGAAGAAGGGTTATTTGATTAATGTTACAGCTGAGGTTATGTTGATGCTTAGACGGGCTGATTTGGTGAAAGAGTTGGGTGGCAAATTCGTTATGCATGACGTAATTACAGCGGGATTTGCTAGTCTTGAAACTTTGAGGCAGAACTCAAAACTTGGCATTCATTCGCACCGAGCTATGCATGGAGCGTTTACTGAGAATCCAAATCATGGATTGTCTATGATGTGTGTTGCTGATTTTGCTCGGATGGCTGGTTCGGATAGCTTGCATATTGGAACTGGGATTGGAAAGATGAGGGGTGGGAAACGTGAAGTTTCTGAGATTAGGGAAGAGATTGAAGCGATGAAGGTTGATAAAACTCCGCATAGATTACAGCAGAATTGGCAGGGATTAAAATCTACTTTTGCTGTTTGTAGTGGTGGAATTTATCCCGGACATATTCCATACTTAATGAAGAATTTTGGGAACGATATAATTATTCAGGCTGGTGGCGGCGTGCATGGACATCCGGATGGGACAGCCAAGGGAGCGACGGCTATGAGGCAGGCTGTTGGTGCTGTGATGAGTGGTGAAACACTTGAGCATTATGGGAAGACGCATGGGGAGCTAATGAGAGCTATGGAATTTTGGGGCAAGATTAGGTTCTAATAGAAGATATTTTGATATAAATTACCCATACAACTTGACAATATTTAAATGAAAAAATTTACTGCATAAAAATGTTCAAATGTTTCACAATTATTCAATTTTTACTTAGTCGAGAAAAAATTAAGACACTTTAGGTATTAAGAGTTCTTCAATTAGGATATACTATATAAAGCTAATCCTTATTCTTCAGTTAATTCTTTAAACTATAAATTTTTATTTAATTTATGAGAGAATTTGTTTATTATTCAGCCAAGGCAGTAACAGCTGGAAACCTAATAAAGGAAGATTTGAAAAAAGCCGGGCGGCTCGACATCGTATGCAATTTTATAGTCAGTGTTTTTTTTGTTTCTAATGCTATGCGAGATGACATTAGATTGCATTTAATTTTTGATGGTGGGCCGAACAATCCGCGACATTTGGTTTTTGAATCTAATAAAGATATGCCAATTAGTAAGAAAAATGTTGCTGGGTTAATTAAAAGAATGCTATATAAGGCTAAAGACGAAGAAGGGTTACTAAAAATTGTGCCTGGGGGTTTTATTGAAAGAAAAAGTTTTGAAAAAGTTGTTAAGGAGCTGGATAAGGAAGGTAAAGATGTTTTTGTTTTAGATGGAAGAGGAAAGGATGTTCGGGATATTAAATTAAATATGAGTTCGGACAAGAATTCTGTTTTTTTAATTGGGGATCATGAGGGGTTTCCATCTGGAGTGAAGAAATTTTTAAAAAGAGTTGATGGGATTTCGGTTGGACCGAGGATTTTGTTTGCTTCACAGGTTGCTGTTCTCTTGCATAATGAGATGGACAGGCAACATCTTTGATGCTGAGGTATTGGGGATTTGTCATTAGGGATTTGTTTCCATAAAAAATCACAGAGTCTTTGACTCTGCATTTCTTATGGATGCTTTGTTTATAGGAAGGTTTAAATTTTATTTTTTAGAAATAAACAAATTTGTGTTCTTGTTGGATTGTTATTGTTTCTGTTTTTTTTATAATGTCGGAAAATTTGTCTTTGATTGTTATTATTATTTGGTTAAATTCTTGTTCCGAGCAAGTTTCGAATTCTGGTTCGAAATCCCAGTTACCTAAAACTTTTGAATGATGGATTGTGTTTTTTTGATTTTTAAGATATGTTGTTAGTTCGGTTATTTTTGTTTGGGTTGGATTATCTAGATAGATGAACACTTTATAAAATTTAATGTTGAGTTTTTCGTAGTTAATTGCTATTTTAAATCCTAATATTATTTCTTTTTTTAGAAGCTGTTGAATATAGTAAGCTATTACTCGAGCTGATGTATTTAATTTTGTCGCAATTTCAACTGCTGATTTCCTTGCGTTTTGACTTAATTCTTTTAAAATTTTTAACTCTATATCTTTTATTCTGATTATACCTGAATCCTCCATTATTACTCGTTCTTTTTTGGTTGACTTGCTGCCTAAAAGATAATTTCGATTGAAGGTTGATGCTTCGACTAAAATTGCTATTGCTTTTTTATCTATATGATTTTCGAAGAGAATCATTGTTTCGTTTTTGATTTGGTCTATTTTTTGAATTGAAGAAGTTTCTGCTGATATTATGATATCCCAATTTCCGTTACATGAGGCGATCCATTTGATTTCTGGTTTTTCCTTTAGGATATTAATTATTTGAGTTAGAATTTTTGATTTAATATGTTGCAGAGAGAGGCAGATTTTGAATTGGAAAATTCCGAGTTTTGAGAGGTTAACTATTGGCTGATAGTTTGTTATAATTTTTTCATCTTCTAATTTTTTGATTCGGTAGTTGACGACTTCAGTTGAGAGACCTACTTTTCTTGCTATTTGGGAAAATGATTGTCTTGCGTTTGAATCTAGTTCGTAAAGTATTTTTTTATCCTTCAAATCTAACTTGTATATCTTTTTTACCATATTTTATAATTACTACGTATACTTTATATATTTTGTTGTTTTTATTGGATTTATTGTGCAATATTTTAAGTATGGATTTGAGTTATTATTGTTAAGTTGTTATGAAAAAGTGATGACTAATGATGAAAATGGAAAAACAAAATGTGGAGAATATTGAGA
>CAZROF010000031.1:0-12122 GCA_964601675.1 Candidatus Woesearchaeota archaeon | reverse complement strand
TGTTCAAAAATTCTTGAAGTAGGAAGTAAAGAGATTTTAGAGGGATGTAATAGTTGTGGTGGGAAGTTTTTTTTTATATTCGGGATGAACAGGCAGAAAGGATTCGGTTATCTAAAGAAGAAGTGATTCCTGAATTTAATAGTATTGATAAGAAAAAAGTTGAAGAAGATGTTCGGAGCATTTTGAAAGTTGAGGATGACGAAAAGCCTGTTATTTTAGATTTGGAGAGTGTAAGAGTTCTGGGGCCTGGGCGTTTTGAGTTGGATATTGTTTCTTTGATGAATCGGAAGCCTATTGTTTTTAAAGAGAGCGAAGGAAAGTATAGTATTGATATTGAAGGGATGTAGATTAATTTTCTGCAGGATGAAAATTGTTTGAAGGGTTTCTGATAATTTTATAAAGTTGTATTTTATTTTTAAACTATGAATATGAGAGATATTTTGAAAGATGAACTAGAGAGGATTTCGTTTTCCAGGAATGAAATTTTGAAGTTTAGGTCTATTGCTAATGATTTAGTAAAAAAGTTGAAGGAGAAAGGCTTTAAGGCTGTTATTGGGGGAAGTATGGCAAAGGGAACGATGATTCGGAAGGAAGGATTTCAAGATGTTGATATTTTTGTTGTGTTTGATTATTCGGAGGATATTTTAAAATTGGAAGGTGTTTTAAAGAAGATTGATTTGCTCGGCGAATTAAAAAAGGTTCACGGATCGAGGGATTATTTTCATGTTGTTTGTGATGATGTGATTTTGGAGGTTGTTCCGGTTGTGAAGAATAGAGATCCTGAATTAGCTGAGAATGTTACAGATGTTTCTTTGTCACATGTTAAATATGTCGGCGGAGAAATTAAGAAGAGTCCTGGGTTGGATGATGAAATTCGACTGGCTAAGTCCTTTGTTAGAGCACAGCGGTGTTATGGTGCTGAGGGTTATATTCGTGGGTTTAGTGGCTATTCCCTTGAAATTTTGGTTATTTATTTTGGAGGTTTTGTGAAATTCTTGAAGGGCATTAGGAAAAAACAAGTTATTGATCCTATGAAATATTTTAGGGGTGAACGGGAGATTATGCGGGAATTGAATTCTAATAAGTTGCAGGGGCCGGTTGTTTTGATTGATCCGACTTATAAATATAGAAATGTTAGTGCTGGTTTGAGTTTGTCTACTTTTGAGAGATTTTTGGAGATTTCGCAGGATTTTTTGGAAAAACCTTCTTCAGAATTTTTTGAGAGGCGGGAAATTGATTTAGATGAGTTGAGGAAGTTTGCAGATAAAAAGAAGGCTCGGTTTTTGGAATTGGGGCTGAGTACTGATAGGCAGGAAGGGGATATTGCCGGAACTAAGATGAGGAAGATTTTTTCTTTTTTTGTTCGGGAGTTAAGGAGGAAAGGGCAAGTTGTTTTGAGGTTTGAGTTTGATTATAGTGGAGAGGGTCAGAATGCGAAGGGATATTTGATTGTTAAGGAGAATTTAGTTGTTGAGAGGCGGGGCCCTAGTGTTGGGTCGGAGGAACAGGCGTTGGCTTTTAGGAAAGCCAAGAAATTAGATATTGGAAATAAGAAATTAGATGAGGTTGTGTTTAAGCGGAAGGGATTTTGGTGGTGTCGGGAGAAGGTTTCGGTTGAAGGGGTTTTGGAATTTGTTAAGAAGGCTGGGGGGGAGATGGGTGCAGAGGTGAGACTTCGGCAAGAGATTAGAGGGTAGATTTTAGAAATTAGGGATTGCTGCGTGTTTAGTGTGTTTTTTTGTTTTTTAGATGTTTTTTAGAGGTTTTTGTGAGGGGGTGTCTTGTACGATTGCTGATTTTATTTCTTGTTTTAAAATCTCTACTTTGTCTGTTTTCTCCCATGTGAAGTCCTCATTGTCTCTTCCGAAGTGTCCATACGCAGCAGTTTTTTGGTAGATTGGTTTTTGTAATTTTAGTTGTTCTATAATATCTTGTGGTTTTGTAGGGAAGTGTTTTTCTGAAAGTTTTGCTAAGAGTTCTTCTGAGACTTTGTTTGTGCCGAATGTATTTATGTTGATACTTACTGGTTTTGCGATTCCTATTGCGTATGCTAGTTGGACTTCGCATTTGTCTGCTAGATTTGCAGCTACTATGTTTTTTGCTATGTATCTGGCTGCATAGGCTGCGCTTCGGTCTACTTTTGAAGGATCTTTTCCAGAGAATGCTCCTCCTCCGTGTCTTCCTGTTCCTCCGTATGTGTCTACTATTATTTTTCTTCCTGTTAATCCTGTGTCTGCGAAAGGGCCTCCTTTTACAAATATTCCCGTTGGATTGATGAATATTTTTGTTTTGTCGTCTATTAAATGACTGCAAACTGGATTGATTACTTTTTCTTTGATGTCTTTTTTTAGGGTTGCTTGATTTATTTGTTCTGCATGCTGGTTTGATATTACAATTGTTTCGATTCTTTTTGGGATGTCTCTCTCATATTCTATTGTGACTTGACTTTTCCCGTCGGGGCCGAGATAAGGGATTTGGTTTATTTTTCTTACGAGTGCTAATCGTTTTGTTAATTTGTGCGCGAGTTGAATTGGTAGGGGCATGAATTCTGGAGTTTCGTTGCATGCGTATCCGAACATCATTCCTTGGTCACCTGCTCCTTGCTCTTTGAACTCTCCTTCGTTTTGAGTTACTCCTTGGCTTATGTCTGGGGATTGTCTTTCTATGTGGACTAGTATTGCGCAGGTTTCGTAATCGATTCCGTAGAGTGAAGAAGTGTAGCCTATTTCTTTTAATGTTTGTCTTGCTATTTTTGGAATATCTAAGTTTGCTTTTGTTGTTATTTCTCCGGCTACTAATATCATTCCCGTTTTTGTGCATACTTCTACTCCTACTCTGGAGGCTGGGTCTTGTTTTAGGCATTCATCTAGGATGGCGTCTGATATTTGGTCGCAGATTTTGTCAGGGTGTCCTTCTGTTACTGATTCGGATGTGAATAGATAATTTTTCATATGTTTTTTAGGATCGTTTTGTATATAAAATGTTTTGACAAAAATATTCTTATAGGAATATTCTTATAGTATTAAATATTCTTTTGGTTATGGATGGTTTGGATTTAATTCAGAAGAGGCGTATTTTACTTGGAGTTACCCAGAAGGAGCTGTCGAGGTTGTCTGGAGTTTCTCAGTCGATGATTGCTAAGATTGAATCGGGGAGAGTTGAGGCTGGTTATTCAGTTGCCTGTAAGATTTTTGGAGCGCTTGATTCTTTGGTTGGTGCTACGGAGGATAAGGCTAAGGATTTTATGAGGAAGAAGATTTTGTTTTGTGATGTCGGGGACAGTGTTGAGGATGTTGTTGGAAAGATGAAGAAGAAGGGGATTTCTCAGTTGCCGGTTTTGGATAATGCAGAGTTGGTTGGACTTGTTAATGAGGGAGTATTGATTGAAAATATGGAGAGGTTGTCTGAAGGTTTGGAGGTTGGTGAGATTATGAGGGAGGCTCCGCCGGTTGTTTGTGAAGTGACTTCTAAAGATAGTGTTGTTTTATTGTTAAGGGAGTTTCCGATTGTGTTGGTTAAGAAGGGGAGAGAATTTGTTGGGCTGGTTAGTAAGGCGGATGTTTTGAGGAAGATGTAGTCAATTTTTGAAGATATGGATGTGATCTTTTATGATTTCCCATGTTGATTCGGAGACCATTTGGCTTATGTCCTTGCCATTGGCGTATGCTTGTCTGATTTTTCTTGATGAATTGCTAAAAGGATTTTCTATTTCTATTAGGTTAGTGTGAGCCATTATCGCTTCTTTTAATTCTTCTGTTAGTGGTATTTCTTTTCTATTCAAGGATAGAACATTTGGAGGTAGTGTTGAATAGCCTCTTCTTATTATTCCCTCTGCTGTTAAATTTAAAACATCGGAACCAGCTATAAATAAGGAATATTGCCGAAGGTCTAAGTCGGTACGTTTTCCATGTGCTATTATATTGAATTTATCTTGCCATTCATTATTTTTTAAAAGTATTTCTACAGATTTGGCGATTATATTTCTTGGAAGGATTGTGTTTCCTTGTCTATTCGTTATATATATCAGTCAGTTTAGAATATTCCCAAGCTTTTGAGAATATATATTCATGACCTTTATGAAGAGGGTTAAGTCTTGTTATAGTTATAGCTTTGTCAAACATCTTAATCTTTCCAAGCTTCTTCGAACATATAAGCCAAAGAACTTGTGAAGAAAGGTGAGTTAATCCATACTCCATAATCGAAGTCTTCGTGAACGTTTGTTGGTTTTATTGTGAAAATTAATTCTGTTCGGTCTGAGACTACAAATCGTGCATTGATTGGTTTTGATTTTACTTCAACTCCGAGTTTTTTTGATAGTTTTTTTGCTTCTGATTCACTATCTCCAATCATTACTTTTATGTCGACTTTTCGTTTCTTTAGCTTTATGAATGTTTCTTTGAACATTTTTTGTTTTTTTGTTAGTTCGAATGCTGAGCTTGTTAGGTGGATTGTCCTTGTTGCAGATTCCATGATAGATTTCATTTGTAGATATAAATTTGATCTTCCTTTAATCGAAGTTGATAGCTCGTGGTTTTTTATCGGTTCGATTCCTGTTTTATGGAGTTCTTGAAGTTCCTTATATTCTGTCGTGTCTTTTAGAGTAGATAATGTTTTGATTTTTTCTTCAGCTTGTTGGGTAGTATTATTTTTTAATTTTTCGATTACTATTTCAGGTTTTACTGCGATGTATTTTACTGGTTTGCCTAGTTTTTGGATTACGAAACCTCGTTTTTCTAGAGATTCTAGTACATCGTATGTTCTGGATCTTGGGACGCTTGAGATTTCTGCTATTTCTCCCGCTGAGGAGATCCCTTTAGAAAGTAGAGCTAACCATACTTTTGTTTCGTAAATATTTAGGCCGAAGTATCCTTTCAATTTTTTTATTAATTCTGTTTTTACTATCATTTTATTACTACTATATGATAAAAACTTCTTTTATAAAGTTTTTGGTTATGTTGTCTTTTTGCAGGGACTACAGTTAGGAAGGTTTAAGTAGAATGAAATGCCTATTTCTGTTATGAAGTGGGAATATATATTTGTTTTTTTTATTGGGTTTTTTAGTTGTGCTTTTTTGTTCTTTGCCTTTAATTCACAAAGTATTGAGGTTCCGTTTAGTGGACTGGCTGTATCGGGATTTGGCATTCATGGTTTGGGATTTGAGGCGGTGAATGCACCTGGGAATCATATAAAAGAGAGTAATATTATTGTTTTGGGAGATAGGGTTATTTTAAGGGTCAAGGGAGCTACCCTTTCTAATTATGTTGACTCGGGGAGTATGATTCCAGTTTTAGATAAAGGTGCCAATGGGATTAGGATTGTTCCTGACAGTGAAAATGATATTGATGTTGGAGATATTATTAGTTTTCGTGTAGGTGGAATATTGGTTGTACATCGGGTTATTGAGAAAGGTGTTGACAATGAAGGGGGTTATTTTATTGTGAAGGGTGATGCTAATTCGGTTGATGATGGTAAGATTAGGTTTAAAGATATTAAGTATGTGACGATAGGAATAATTTATTAGTTAAAATAGAAGTTTCCAAAGTAATAATCCTGCAAATATTCCTGTTGTTATATATGGCATTGCTGGATATGCTTTCCCTTTTTTAGAGAAGACGAAGATTGATAAGAGTCCCGCTAGGCTTCCTCCGATTATGAAGAGTGAGGGGATTATATTGTATGCCCTCATAAAGACTCCGGCTGTTATGATTGGGAAGATGACGTCGCCCCCCCCAAGTATTGCTAGATTGACTTTGAATTTTTTATTTTTTATTTTTTTAGGCATTTTCTTATTTTTGTATTTTATTTTTAGGTTTTGAATTTGGGCTTGAATTTTTTTGGAAGTTGAAGGAATTAAGAATCCACCGAATATTTTTAATTCGTTCATTTGGAATTTTGCCATTTTTTGCATTATGCCAGATCTCCAGACTGCCCATGCATCGTAGATTGAGATTAATATTAGGAGGGCAATGATTGACATTGGGGTTAGGATTGGGACGAAGACTGCTGCTATTCCTGGGTAAATCAGAAGTTCGGTTGCGTTGTGTATATATATATTTGGTTTGAATATTTTTAGAAAGGCGAGCGGGGTTGCTATTGCTAGGGCTATTATTGAGATGTTTGTTAGGGTTGTGTATTTTAGGATTGCGTTGAGCGAAATTGCTAGGGCTAGGGTGATTACAAAGAAGAACCATAGTCGGATTACCATTTTCCATTTGTATTTTATTAGGATAAAAATTAGTGCGAAGGCGAGTGCGAATGAGAATACTAGAGATAAGAATGTTGGAGTTGGCTCTGTATCTGGAGTTTCGAGTCCGAATGGGAGATTATTTTGGACTTGGATTATTTCTCCTGTTGTTTTATTAAATGTGGATGTTGGAGAGTAGGTGTTTACTACGAAGAGTCCGATGGCTTGTGTTGCTAGAAACATAGATAGGAGTATTAGAGTTATTGAGAGTTTGTGTTTCATTGAAGTTTCTCTCTTGTATTTTGGTTGGTATAAAAGTTTTGCGAGAAGAAATTAACTGGGTTTTTTGGGTTAGAAAATTGTTTTTGATTTTTGTTCATTGTTTCACCTGATATTTTTAAATGATTAAGGTATTTAAGATTACCTTAACCTTATTGTTTCTAAATTCTTTGGAACAGTTGTTTCCATTCTTTGGGATTTGTAAATTGAGGATGCTAAGTCTAGGCATTTTGATTGTTCCCCGTGGTTGATTATTACTTTTCTGGGTTTTGGATTTATACTATTTACGAATGCCATCAGTTCGTTTCGAGATGCGTGTCCTGAGAATCCATCCATTGAGATTACTCTTAGATTAATATTTACTGTTTCCATCCTTCCATTTACCTCGAATTTTACTTCTTTTACCCCTTCCTTTATTTGTCTCCCTACTCCTCCGGCTGGTTGGTAACATGATAAGCATAGCCCATTTTTAGAAGAGCCTGCGAATTCTCTAAGATATTCTACTGCAGAGCCACCTACGAGCATTCCTGATGTCGCTAGAATTATACAGGGTCCACCTTCGATTACTTGTTTTCTTTCATGTGGGGAACCTACTTGGGAGAATATTTCGGATGTGAATGGATTTTTATCGGCGAAGATATTGGCTCGTAGGGCATTTGACAGAAAATCTGGGTATGCTGTATGGATTGCGTTGATGTCCCATATCATTCCGTCTATATAAATTGGTATTTTTGGTATTTTTCCGTTTCGTATTGCATCTTCTAGAATTAGCATTTTCTCTTGGGCATGACCTGTTCCTAGTTCTGGCAATAGAATTTTTCCGCCATTTTGAGCGACTTCATTTATGAATTTTAACAATTCTTCTTCTGAATCTTTTCGTGCTGGATAATTGTTGTCTTTTCCTCCGTATGTGGCTTCTAGCTGTAGTGTTTCTAGTCTTGGAAAGTATGTAGATGCAGCTTCTAGTGACCTGGATTTTCCGAATTTAATATCTCCTGAGTATACATAGTTGTGTAGCCCGTTTCCTATATTGAAATGTATCATTGCGCTTCCTAGTGTATGTCCGGCATTATACATTGTTATTCTAACGTCTGGTGTAATATCGGTCACTTCTTGGTAATTTAGTGTTATCGAATGTTTAACCATATTTCGTATGTCTGAGGATTTGAATAGTGGTGCTGCGGCTTGTTTATATGCTACTCCGATGAAGTCGAGTGCCATTAGAGCTGAAATGTCTCGTGTTGGTGCTGTCATGTAGACTGGCCCCTTGTATCCCATTTTATATAGATATGGGATTAGTCCTGAGTGGTCAAGGTGTGCGTGAGATAATATTACTGCGTCTAGTGTTGAGATATCTAGCTCTGGTGCTTCTAAGTATGGGTATTTATTTTTTCCAGATGAGGACACGTCGACTCCACAGTCTATCATAACTCTTGAAAGTGGTGTTTGTAATAGAAAGCAACTTCGTCCCACTTGTCGTCCGCCTCCGAGTGCCGTTATTCTCACCCATTCTTCCATTTTGTCTGGATTCCATTCTTTGTAGACTTTTTCTCCTATTGAGTTTAAGAATTTTTTACGGTAGGAATTGTCTTGATATAGTACTTCTCGTATTTTGTCTGTTATTTTAGATTTGATTGCAGGGGAACGTTGAACTTGAGGTGTCCAAAATGTAGTGATTTTTATTTCTCGAAGTAATGAACCTGCTTTCCCAATGGCTAGTCCTGGTTTTTTTGCTTCAATTATTACGATGCTTCTTTGTGGGTCAAAGATAATTTGTGTTATTCCTGCTTCTTTTGGGATTATTTGTCTTATTTTTTGTTCGGTTTCTTCTTGCGTGAGAAGTAGTTTTTTATCGGCTCTTAGCTCTAGGCGTTTTTTTATCGTGTTGACTATTTCTTTAACTTGAGCGTCGCCATTTTTGAAGAAAGCGGTGTCTGTTGTATATGTTACTATGTTTGCTCCTTCGAATATGGTTGAAGATATCGTTCCTCTAGGTAGAGAGTCTTCAATTGTTTTTAGAATGTCTGCCATTTTAGTATGATAATTAATTGTGGTCTTTGTAAATCGACTCTATTTTTTGTTTTATTACATGTTCTATTCCTTTTGAAGTTATTGTGAACACATCAATTCCACATCCTGATGCTGTATCTCTTGCCGAGGAGGATTTTATTGATTCTATTGCTAATTCTATTCCTTCTTCTATTGTAATGCCTTTTTTATATTGTCGTTCTAAAAGCCCCCAGATGTATTGCATTCCAGATCCTGACGCATCGTAATCATTTACCTGAACAATTGCTCCGTCAGGTGCTATATTATATAATTTTGTTTCCCCATTTTTATCAAATCCGCTTATTAGATTTCCCACAATTGAGGGAATCATTGTTGGTTTTCTTATGTTTTGAAATTTCATGGTTGAGATGAAGTTTGCGGATTCACTTACTGTTGGTCTTTTTTTATCTCTAAGTTCTTTGATTTTAAGTTGTGCTGCGATTAGTTTTATATTTACCTGCGCATCGGATACCGTTCCTGCCATAGACATAACTAGGTAGTTATTAATTTTATGTGTTTTTTGGAATCCTTTGTCTGCTATTAGTTGTCCGCCCATTGTTACTTTTCGGTCGGATGCCATTACTATCCCGTTTTTACATACTATCCCGACTAGGCTTGTTCCTGTCGACAATATATTTTTTTTCAAGTCTTCGTTCATTTTTATCAAGAAATTCCTCTAGAATTTATATTATGAGGAGATTCCTTTTGTTTATAAGTTTTTTGGTAGTGGCATGCTTGCCTTAAGTTTTATAAGGGGAAGATGTGTTTAGAAATTATGAGTTATGAGGATTTGTTGGATGAGGCATACGAAAATGTTAAGGTTAGTGAGGAGAGTAGCGGTCGTTTTGAGATTTTAAGGGTTAAGGGACATCATGAGGGTGTGCGTACGGTGATTTCAAATTTTTTGAAGGTTGCTTCCTCTTTAAGGCGTAAACCTGAACATTTGTTGAAGTTTTTAGGGAAGGAGCTTGGGATTCAGGGCGAGATTAAGGGTGAGCGGTTAATTATTTCTCGGAAGTTGTCCAGTAGAGATATTAATGCGAAAATTGAGAATTATGCTAAGAGGTATGTAGTTTGTGTTAAGTGTGGAAAGCCTGATAGTGAATTGGTTGAGGAAAATGGTAAGTTGTTTGTAAGATGTTTAGCTTGTGGTAATAAACATGAGGTCCATAAGATTTAAGGAAAACTAAATGTAGAAGGAGGAAAAAATGACAATTGAAGGAAGATGTATGAAATGTAAAGAGAACAGAGAAATGAAAGATACTGAAATGACTATGACTTCGCGTGGCGGTTATATGGCAAAGGGAAAGTGCTCTGTTTGTGGATGTGGAATGTGTAGAATTATGTCTAAAGTTAATGCTGAAAAGGCAGTTGCTGACGGCGAAGCTAAGAAAGCATACTAATTTTTATTTTTAGTGGAAATTTCTTGGTAAAAGATTTTCTCATGTACGTTTGTACATATTGAAAATTTTTACACTGCGAACTTTCCACTATAAATCAAAATTGTTTTTATTTTTTTATTGGTTAGTTTTATATAGGCAAAGAGGTATTTTTTCTAATGAGTAATATTTTAGTTAGAGTGCATGAATCTTATCGGTGGGTTGTTGCTGTCTGCGATGCGGATGTTTTCGGGCGAAAGCTTGTGGATGGTAAGCGTGTTTTGGATGTTTCTGGGGAATTTTTTAAGGGGAAGGAGATGAATTTGGAAGAGGCTAGGGATGAGATAATTAGGTGTTCAAGGGAGGATGCTACTTTTAATTTTGTTGGAAAGGATTCTGTTAAGTTGGCTAAGGAGTTGGGAATTGTGAAGGAAGGTGGTGTTGTTGGGATTGATGGGGTTCCTTTTGCTTTAGTTTTAATGTGAGTTAGTTTTATATAGGGATATTTGTATTTTATAACATGGCATTTGGAAAATTTAAGGATAAGTCGAAGCCGAATAAGGCGAAAGTTTTTATTGGTGGAGAAGAGAAAGTTGTCCGTGTCAAGATGCCGAGAGGTCGAGAGGTTATTGGTATTATTGCGCAGAGATGTGGGGCAAGTCGGATGATTGTTTCGTGTATGGATGGGAAGACACGGAATTGTAGAGTTCCTGGTAGGAAGAGACGGGGTTTGTGGTTGAGAGAAGGGGATGCTATTATTGTTGAGCCGTGGGAGTTTGATGATGACAAGGGAGATGTTTTGTATAAATATACGGATAATCAGGTTAGGAAATTGAAGGAGATGGGGAAGCTTCAAACTGAATCTTCTGAATTTTAATTCTTAGAGTAATTAGGATTTGAAAAATATTTATTCTTACTATATTTAGTCTTTATTTATTTAGTCTGGTTTTTTCAGTGGAATTAAAAACAGATGAACAATTTTATAAACTTCTATGTTTTTTATTTTTCATGAGAAATGTACAAGTTCAGAATATGAAGAAGATTAAGCGGGCTGTGCCTTCAATTGAGAGCAGAGTTAAAATAAATATCGGTTTTGGAAAGGGTCGAGTTTCTATTAAAGGGGTCGAATTGAATGAATATTTAGTTGAGCATATTATTAGAGCTATTGATTTTGGGTTTGATATTGATGATGCACTTTTGTTGCTGAATGAAGAATTTGTTTTAGAGTTTATTGAGGTTAAGGAGCATACTCGGCGGAAGAATTTGAAGGATGTTAGGTCAAGGATTATTGGGAGGGAGGGGAAGGCTAGGCGGACTATTGAAAAGTTGACTGGTAGTGCTATTGTTATTCAGGATAATAGGATTGGGGTTATTGTGGATGCGGATCATTTAAGTGCTACGATTCAAGGAATTGAGGGTTTGATTGGAGGGTCGAAGCATGGGAATGTGTTTTCGTTTTTGGAGAGACAGGGGGCTAAGATTAGTCGGATGAATGAGGATTTGGGGCTTAAAGAAGGGGTTGATTGGAGCGAAGATGAGCGAGAAGGATTATAGTTTTATTTATAATATTTATACTAGGGCAGTTGGAAAATCTGTTGTTGGTCCAGGTGCTTTTGGTATTGTTGTTGTAGGAGAGGGTAGGAATGATATTTTTGGGAAGGGGTATTTTGTGGAGGGATATACTTTCCCCTGTAGAGAATATGTGGCTGTCAAGAAGGCTCTTGAGTTATTGAATGGTAGGCAGGATAAAAAAATAGTTTTGCATTTTGGGGAGCAAGGAATTGTTAATCAGTTGAATGGAGATTGGGGAATAAATTGGAGTCTTGAGAAGTGTGCTGAGGAATTTAAGGATATTGTGGGTCTTTTTTCTGATGTTACATATGAAAATGTTGGCCTGAGTAATGAATGGATAATTGAGGCTAAGCGTTTGGCTGATTGTGAGTTGCGACGTTTCTAGAGGTTGTTTGGTTAGTTTTAAAAATGAATTAAATTTCTATTGATTATGTCTCGGTAGCTCAGCAGGTAGAGCGCACGGCTGTTCCTTCGCTTTGGAAAAGCTCGGGCACGAAATCTGCGATTTCTAAAGAAACATAAAGTTTCTTTAAACCATGATGTCGGAGGTTTGAGTCTATAGTTAGTTTTAAAAATGAATTAAATTTCTAGTTGTTATGCTTTCGTAGCTCAGCAGGTAGAGCGCACGGCTGTTCCTTCGCTTTGGAAAAGCTCGGGCA
>CAZROF010000030.1:0-12911 GCA_964601675.1 Candidatus Woesearchaeota archaeon | reverse complement strand
ATAAGTAGCAAAGTTATGGCTTCTAAATATTGTGATGTTGCGGGGAATGATTGTACTGCTGCGGCTAATTTGGGGGGTGGAGCCAATACAAACGCTATTACTTTGTGTCCTAATAATCAATTTTTAGATGGAGACGGAAGTTGTCTAACCGCTACTCAGATTACGACTCAGGGAGGGGGGAGTCAGTATGTTAAGGGTGGTTTATATGGGTGGTGTCAGGAAGCGGGAAGTTCTGGCTGTGCTTTGTCCGGAATTTCCGGATATAACGGTGTATCAGCAACTTCACCCGCATATTGTTCTCTGTCAGCGGGAAATTCTGTAGGAGATTGTAGGTGTTTAAGTGGATTTAAAATGGTTAAAACAGGTGGGGTTGCTTATTCTTCCGAGACTCTATATTCTTGCATGAAGTTATAAGAAAATAAGTAAAAGATGTCAGAGTAAAAGGGAATCAGGGGTCTTTTAAGAAGAAAGCTGGGATATTTTTGTTTCGGCTTTTTTTTGTAGAGACGAAGCTATCCAAAAAAAGTTAAACTTTTATTTACAGGAGTATATTAATTGTTCTAGATGATTTGACGCGGGATATTGCTTCTTATCAACTTTTGTGATAAATTATTGTTTATGAAAAAAGACATAGAAACAGAAATAAACTGTGTCTGTGAAAATAAATTTAAAAAAGGATTTCAACTTCAGAGATATAATTTTTTATTGTTTATGAATCTTAAGTTTGTTTTTTTATATAACTGTTTTTCTCAATTTAATTATTTATATTGATTATTTGTACTTATATAAATTTATGAATGTTATTTCACTTTAAAATTCGCTTGCCATCTGAAAATATAGGGCCCGATATCTCCTGCTTTTCGTATAGTTATTTTTCCTATTTTTCCCTTTGTGTCGTTTTTGATTTCATTTAAGACTTCTTCTTTGATACCGAAACCGTGATAGAATATTGTTGTTTCTTTTTTGGAGAGTTTTATGGCTGTTTTTAGGAAGGTGTCTTTGAGATTTGGTCTTGGCATCAAAATAATATCGAACTTGGCTGATAGTTTTAATTCGGTGAGTTTTGCTAATTTCTGCGGGAGTTTTCTTGCGTCTCCGTTGACTAGGGTGATATAGTCTTGGAGTTTGTTTAGTGCAATATTTCTAAGAGATTCTTTATTAGCTTCGGGATTTAGTTCGTTTGAGATTATAATAGCTTTCTTTCCTGCTAGTTTTAATTTTCTTGCTATTATGATGGGATAAGGAGAGATTCCGGCGAACATTACTAGTATTTTAGTATGCTTTTTCTTAGATAATTTTACTACTTGGTCTGCTATAATTTTCCTTTCGTTGGAAAGTCTTGGAGAGAAGTAGGATTTGTTTATGTCGAAGTGGAATATGCAGTCGTTTTCTCGGTATACTGCTTTTGTTGTTTTAATTCCTGCTAGGTGTTTTGTTTGAAGGGTTCTTAGAATTCCGGAGAATTTTTCGGTTTTTTCTAGAACTGTTGTTATGGTTTTGTGGGTTTTTAGGAATTTTTTTGCACGAATTTTTTTTATTATCCATAGAGTTTTTTTTGGGAATTTTAAGATTACTATGTTTCCTATGATGTCTTGGGGAATTTTTTTCATAGTTGTTTTTGGTTTTTCTAATATAAAAGGTTTTCTGGATATATATGGGGGAATCGCTTTTACGGGAGCTCTTCAGAATTTTTTCAGAATTATGATTACCATTGGTCTCCTTTTGGTCTAATCTGGCAATCATTTTTATTATAATGATATCACTCTGAAATGACAGCAATCCAAAAACTTTATAAAGATAAATTATTGTTTGTTTTTATGATGAAGACGATATTTGGTGCTTTGATTTTGATTGGTCTAATTAGTTTGATTGGAGCTAGCTCTTCTAGCACTGCCATTGTTAATTTCACAATCCATCCTTATAATAGTAGTCTTGAAAACAATAGTTTTAATGGGTCTGTTTCTAATTTGAAAGTTGATAGTAGGACTAAAAATTCTATTAGTTGGGTTTGGAAAAATAACGAGGAGGGTAATTTCTCTTATAATTTGGTTTTTTTGGATAGAATTCTAGTTATGAATGGAACTAAAGAGATTTTTAATGATAAAGATTTGAAAGAAAATAAATGTTATGAGATTGGTGTTGTTAGTATTGGAAAAGACGGAAGTGAGGGTCCACGGGTTAGTGATGTTGCTTGTACTTTAAGGGAGAAGAGAGTTAGACATAGTAGGGGAATTAGGGTTATTAATGATACGGTTCTGGATTTTTTTGTTGAGAATAAAAGTGTTTCTGACGAGAATACAATTATTTTGGGAAATTCTGTGTCCGAGAATAAGGGATTTGATTGGATGATTTTATTGTGTTGTGTTTTGGGTTTATTGATTTTGTTTTTAGCGTTTTTGATTGTAATTATTTCTAAACAATAATTGTTAATAGAAAGACATAAAAAGAAGTTTCTATTTATTTTTTTATGAGCATAAAGGGAAGTGATACGGAGAAGAATTTATTGAAGGCGTTTGCTGGGGAGAGTCAGGCTCGGAATCGTTATATTTTTTTTGCTAGTGTTGCTAGAAAGGAAGGATTTGAACAAATTGCTAGTATTTTTACTGAGACTGCTGATAATGAGAAGGAGCATGCTGAGATTTTTTTTAGCTATCTTGAAGGTGGAGATTGCGAGATAGTCGCTAGTTATCCTGCTGGAAAGGTTGAAATTACTTCAAAAAATTTATTGGCTGCTGCTGAGGGTGAGAAGATGGAATGGGGAACGCTTTATCCGGAATTTGAAAGGGTTGCTAGAGAAGAGGGATTTAAAGATGTTGCTGATAGTTTTAAAGAAATTGGTGAGGTTGAAGAAAAGCATGAGGTTCGGTACCGTAAGTTGTTGGCTAATGTTGAAGGGGGGCAGGTTTTTGTTAAGGGTGAAAGTGTAAAGTGGAAATGTAGGAATTGTGGCTATGTTCATGAGGGGAAGGAAGCTCCTGAGAAATGCCCTGCGTGTAAACATTTACAAAAGTATTATGAGATTTTTGTAGAGAATTATTAGTTTTTCTATTAGGCAATATGTTTATAAATTTGGGAATCTTGGATTTATTAAGATGGTGAAGAAGAAGGTAGTGAAGAATAAGTTTCCTTGGTTTCGGACTAGGGATGGTTCTAAAGATGGATGGGGATTTATTCCGATTAATTGGAGAGGTTGGATTGCTTTGATTTTACTTATTGGGTTAAATATATTTGCGGCTAACTACTTTAGTTTAAATGAGCTTGTTTTAGATAATTATCTTAGGATGAGTGTGGTTTTTTTGCTTTCTATTTTTGTTTTTATTGAGATAGCGAAAAAGAAGACAAAAATATGATAATATGACTGAAAAAAATCAAGTTTGGAAGTGTAATGTTTGTGGTAATATTGTGGAGATTTTGCATGAGGGTGCGGATGCTTTGAAATGTTGTGGTGAGCCTATGGTTTTAATGAAAGAAAATTTTGCTAATACTGCCTTAAAAGATCGTTTGGTGGATTCCAAATTGCAGAAGATTGGGGAAAAACATATCCCAATTATTGATGTTAATAAGGTTAGTGTAGGGAAGGTTTTGCACCCCATGGATAAGGATCATTATATTGAATGGATTGAGTTGACTTTGGATACTGGCAGAATTATTAAGAAATTTTTGAAGCCTGGAGATAGTCCTATTTTGGAATTTTGTTGTGGAGTTGTTTCGGCGAGGTGTTATTGTAATTTGCATGGGTTGTGGGAAAGTAGTTAAGTGTTGGTTTTGAATAATTTTTATGGTTGGATTGAAGAAGATTTCGGAATTTGAATGGGTTATTCCTGCTGTTGAGGGTATGAATGTTTTGGGGAGGATTTTTTCTAGCGAGGCTTTAGTTGAGGATTTTAGTGATAGAGTTTTAAAGCAAGTTAGAGATGTCGCTAAGTTACCTGGTATTTTAAGGGCGAGTTTTGTTATGCCAGATATGCACGTAGGTTATGGTTTTCCTATTGGAGGTGTAGCTGCTTTTGATTTGGATGAGGGTGTGATTTGTCCAGGGGGTGTTGGATATGATATTAATTGTTCGGTTCGTTTATTGAAGACGAATTTGAAAGAAAGTGATTTGGTGGGTAAAGAACAAGAATTAGCACATTCGTTATTTCGGAGTGTCCCAAGTGGTGTTGGGCGAGGGGGAAGTTTGAAAATAACTGAAAAAGAGCTTGATGAGGTTTTGGGTGGTGGCGCGCAATGGGCTGTATCTAAGGGGTATGGAACTGTAGAAGATTGGAAGCATACTGAGGACGAGGGTAGATTAAAGAAAGCAGATTCTTTTGTTGTTTCTAAAAAGGCTAAGAATAGGGGGATTGGCCAACTTGGTACACTTGGAGCAGGAAATCATTTTTTGGATGTTTTAGTGGTGGATGAGGTTTTTGATAAGGATGTTGCTAAAGTTTTTGGTTTGGAAAAGGGACAGGTTGTGATTATGATTCATTGCGGTTCGAGAGGTCTTGGGCATCAGGTGGCTACGGATTATATTGAGGCTATGACAAAGAAATATGGGAAGTCGGATTTGGGGAGGAATTTAGTCGGTGCTCCGATTAATAGTAATTTGGGTAAAAGTTATTTTGGTGCTATGTGCGCTGCCGCTAATTTTGCGTTTGCAAATAAGCAAATTATTACGCATTTTGTTAGGCAAGATTTGAAACATTATTTTCCAGATTTTAAGGCAGAGGTTGTCTATGATGTTTGTCATAATATTGCGAAATTTGAGAATCATACTGTTGACGAGGAAGAAAAAAAAGTTTTGGTTATGAGGAAAGGTGCGACTAGGTCGTTTGGTCCTGGTCGTAAAGAGATTCCTGAAGATTATCGGGATATTGGACAACCTGTTTTGTTGCCAGGGTCGATGGGGACTTCTAGTTATGTTTTGGTTGGCACCGCAAAAGCTGAAGAAAAAAGTTGGGGGAGTTGTGCTCACGGGGCTGGAAGGGTTAGGAGCAGGACTGAAATTAAGGAAGTGTTGGATTTTAATGATGCAGTTCATGACATGAAAAAGAGGGGTGTTTTTGTCGAGGCTGGAGGGAAAAAGGGGATGATTGAAGAGTCACCGTTTTCCTATAAAGATGTTGAGGAGGTTGTCAGGGTTTGTGACGCTGTTGGTTTGGGGAAAAAGGTTGTGAGATTGATTCCAAAGTTGGTTATAATAGGATAAAGTTTAAATAGTAGAATATTATTAAAAGGTTATGAAAAGAGAGTTTGTGCTGGGGTTTGTCTTTATATTATTTAGTTTTTCTTTGGTTGCTGCTACTAGTTGTGATAATAGCCAGACCATTATGAGATTATATGGTTCCACTAATTCCCATGTTTCTGCTTGGAATGAAAGTGTGTCTACTTACACTGAAGAAATTTGTTATGATGACATTTTTGGGTTTACCTATGATGGGACTAATCCACATAATTGTAATGGATTAAATAGGGTGTTGAGCTTATATAGTCCTAGTAATTCACATGCCTCAGAGACCACTGACGCTAATTATAATTATGAGGTTTGTTATGGGGACTTGGATTGTATTTATGATACTAGTGCTGGAGATTCTTGTGCTGGTGATGGAAAAGTTGTTGCTAGATTATATTATCCTTCCAATACACATGTTTCTACTGCTGCTGATGGCAATTATCCGATAAAGGTATGTTGTACGCCTAGCGATTTAGTATATTGGGCTGATATGAATGGACAAAAAATTACTCATGCTGATTATGGAGATAGTGTTCGTTTAGTTGCTAGAGGTATGAATTTGGGGGACTTCGAAATTAGAGAGAATGATTTTATTGGGAGTGACTATATTCGAACTGTTGATAATGGTAAAAATACTCCCAATGGTCGTTTTGGGACTTGGACCATTACTAAGAGTGATTTAGATAAGACTAATGACTACAATAACTTTTATTTTAGTATTAATGGAGAGAAAAGTGCGGAGCTGGCTATTAATACTAATGGAAATGATGATTCTATGAATATTACTATTTTGTCTCCTGCTTGCGGTATGTATTATGATGAGAATCAGAATATTACAATTTCTGTTTTGGCTAGCGATAATGATGATATTATAACAGGTAAGGTTAAAATAAACGGGGGGGAAGTTAATTTTACTAATGGAGGTGTTTCCTTTATTCAGTCGCTTAATACTAGCGGTAATGTTCGGGTTATTGTAGAAGCTTCTAATACAAGGGGGGAAAGAAGTAGAACTATTTCTAATATTATGGTTTTGGGTAAGCAAGGTGGAAATTATGTTGATGGAGATTATGTTGCTGCCTGTATTGATAAGCCTAGGGATTTTACTAATATTCCTGGTAGTTCTGTGGAGTTTGACGCTTCTACCACTAGAGGAGTTAGAGTTTCGAATGGAATTATACATGAGCTTATTCCAGGTGTTGATAAGTTTAGTTGGCATTGGACTTTTTATCCAGAGAAAGTTGTTAGGAATCTTATTAATGTTACGGACGAGATAGCGTATAAGTTTACTGCTAATTTTCCTATTGCAGGAGATAATTCAGCTTCGCTAAGGGTTGAAATATGAGGTTAAAATAATGTTTGTGAAATTTAATTATAATGTTATGAGATTGTGGGTATTTTTTTTAGTTGGTTTTTTTTTGTTAGGATTAGTTAATTCTGTTAGTTCAAATACTAACTCTGTTTTTAATATTGCAGGATGTAATTTTGATTTTAATGGAGTGCCTATTGGTGTTTCTTCTGGGGAGTGTTCAGGGGGGGTAGCTAGTGGGTATTTTTTTTGTGGAACCGACTTAACTCCTTATGATACTTTAGTTGCTAGTCATGGATGTTCTATGGGATCTGATACCTATACCCTAGGTAACGATTTTTGTTGTCCATCTGGTACTTTTTGTAATCAAACTGTTGAAGACAATAGTAATCCTAATAATAATAAATTTAAGTGTGATGTGAGGTTGGAAAATTGTGCTGATCAAGGTACCGAGGGTGACTGTAATTCTAATGGATGTATTTGGATGAATCTTACAAATGAATGTACTGAAAATCCTAGAAGTTATGACTGTAGTTATTATGATAATTCGGCTGATTGCTTAACTGATATATGGAGTATTGGAACTTTAGGTGTTGGTACGGAATTTTGTGGTTCTACTATTGAGTGTAATGGAGAGCAATTTTCTGTTCCTGGAGATAGTTGTGGGTGTGCATGGTATCCAAGTGCCCCAGAGGGAGATAGATGTCAGCTTAAGATGGATGCAACGCAGTTTATTTTTTCAGGAGTTCCAGATGCTTTTGAATGTTCTAATACTTATAACCTTGGTAATTGTAGCGAGGGTACTCAAAATGTTAGTTGGATTTCAAATAGCAGTGTTATAAGTGGATTTACATCTACTGGTGGGGTTATACCTGAAGATTGTTTGAATGCTTTGGATTGTAATGGGGGGGAGGCTACTCGTTTTTGTGGGGAGCCGGCAATTAAATTACCTGGTATAAGTTTTTTTAGTTTAATGGCTTCGTTTCTTATTATTGGTATTTATTATTTTGTAGTAGGTAGATTTAAATATAATAAAGGATATAACTTATTATGAAAGTGGTTATAATAGGGCTTTTTATGATGCTTGTTTTGTCTAATTTTGTATTTGCTGTAGGATCGGAAGTTAGTATGGATTTCGTTGTAAATACACATAAGATGGAGGTTCCTAATTATGTTTCAGATAGAAGTTTTGTAGAAAATTATTTATGGTATATTGTTTCGTTTTTTTTAGCATTAGTATCTATCTATTTTATTTTTATTAATAAGAATAGTTCTAAGAAAAAAACCTCTAAGAAAAAATCCTCTAAGAAAAAATCCTCTAAGAAAAAATCCTCTAAGAAAAAAGTTTCTAAAGGTGTTAAGCATTCGAGATAATTTGAAATATTTATAAAGTGTTGTTACTAGCTTATTTTATGAAAAGATGGTTGATTGTTTTGTTTTTGATTGGATTTATGTTTGTTTTTGTCTCTGCTTCTGTTAATGTTAGTAGTTATGATGTTAAAGATAAATATACATCTTTTAGCAATATTGTTGGAACTACTAATTTAAGTTTTAGTGGTGAGAATTATGATGAGGGTATAGTCTTGACTAATGGTTCTCAGGTTGGGTTGGGTGATTTTCTAGTTAATAATGGAGTTGAATTTAATTGTTTTCCTAAAGATTGTTCTACTAGTTATGAATCTTCTTTTGGTGCTGTAGATAAGAGTGTTCATATTCCGTCTATGGGGGAAAAATATATAGGTTTTGTTTTGACTGGCAATAATGTGGTTTTGAATAGTATCAGTTTTAATATTAGTAGTGATTTTGGAGAAGAAATTAGGCAGCCCTTAATCATTAAATTTTTTGAAGATTGGACTTGGGGTTTTGATAAATTTTCAGATGAATTATTATCTAAAAGTTGGGGTTGTTTTGATGCTACGAATAAAAATCCGGGTCCATTGATTGGTAATTCTTTTTATTGTGAGATGATAAGTATTGGCAATAGTGATATTCTAAGGGTTGGGGCAGATGTAATAGGAAATGGTAGCGTATTAAATATGACTGTTTACCCAGATAGTGGATTTGGTGCTTCTTGGAAGTGTAATTTTAATCCTAATATTGAGGATGGTTGTGAGATTAGTCCAGATGCGGGTGATATTTTTTCTGCTGGAGATTATCAAGTTTGTGTTGGGG
Source organism: Candidatus Woesearchaeota archaeon (assembly GCA_964601675.1). Classification (GTDB taxonomy): domain Archaea; phylum Nanobdellota; class Nanobdellia; order Pacearchaeales; family GW2011-AR1; genus JAGVXH01. Next base: position 4,218 of record CAZROF010000030.1, on the reverse strand, counting down.
CAGATTCTTTAACTAGTTACAATATTTATCAGGATGAATCGGGAAAAAGTTGCGGTTTTACTTATGATAATGGGCCTAGTAATAGTGTAAAAGATTATGGTATTTTTGCTCAGGGTGTTAAATATGCAAGAGCAGAAGAGATGGATAATTTGAAATTTGGTGATGATAGTGTTCTTTCTGCTAATCATATTATTTCAAAGAGATATGGTGGGAATTGTTCTAAAGGGTGCATATTGCCCTTAGAAATATCTGGAGTTTCACAAAATTTTAGGATTTTTAATGTTAAATTAGTTTATACAGATAATTCTGAATGGAAGTCTAATAATATGGTTTATGTATTAAATAAAACTTCTGCTGATGTTGATTTTAATGGTATTTTGGATTTGAGTCTGCTGGGTATGAAAGTTTCTGGGCCTGGTGAATATTTTGCTAAACTTTCTGGAAAAGATTTGTTTAGAGTTAATGTGACACTTTTCCCTTCACCTATTATTTCTTCTGTTATGCCATTGAATCCTCCTGCTGGAGTTCCAGTTACTTTTTATGCTAATGTGGATTTTAAGGGTAACGAGTCTTTGAGTTATAGATGGGATTTTGGTGATAATAAAAGTATTAGTACTAGTGTTCCTTATGTTGTCCATTCTTATGATAATTTGAATAATTATACTTTAACTCTAAATGTTAGCGCAGGGGGTAATTTAAGTAGCAAAAAGAGTTTTGGTGTCAAGGTAATTAGTCCTGAATTTGCTGTAGATGCTCGTTTAAAATCTATGCAAAAATCTATGCAAAATGTTAAAAATACGATTAACGGATTTCCTGTTTGGTATGGTAAAGATGTTTTTAACATTCTTAATATTGCTAATATTGAGAGTGAATTGCAAAGATTAAATACGGCAAGGAACAATTCTTTTGATGTTATAGATTTTAAAAATGTTGCAGAAAAACTTTATTCTATGGATGTTCCAGTTGCTGTAGGAATTAATAGTTTTGAAAGTCCTTTTTTGCCTTCAGAACTTTCCGATGTCCATGTTAATCCTGTTGCTATGGAGTCGGGATCAGTTAGTGGTGCTAGTGATGATAAATATGCTGGACCTATTTTAACTTGGCAGAATAATAATATAGATGTTTTAATGAAGAGTAAAGATATTTTTTCTTCGTATCTTGGTGGGGGAAAGAGAGATGTTTTGAGTGTTTATGATTTTAATGTGACTTCTAGGAGTAGTGAAGAGAGTTATTTTGTGATTAATAAACCATTTAGTGAATTATATTTTAATGGAGATGTAGGGGCTAGGAAGGCGGGAGATGCTACTGTTATTATTTTAAATGCTGGAGAGACGAAGAGTTTCGAATTTTATTATAAAAATAATACTCGCGGAAGTTTTTTTGTTTCTCCTCGTTTGAGTTCTATTCTTATTGAAAGTAAGATTGATACAAATTGTAATTTTAATAAAGTTTGTGAAGAGAACCTTGGGGAAAATTATGATAATTGTAGAAGTGATTGTAAGCCGGTTGGTAAGAGTATTTTCTTTTTGAGTATGGTTATTTTGTTTTTTTTAGTTGCTTATTCTGGCTTGCAGATTTGGTATAAACGACATTATGAGAATTATTTATTTAAGGATAGGTCTCAATTGTATAATATGTTGATGTATGTTTCTAATGCCCGAGCTCGTGATATTGAAGATTTGAGAATTCGTGCCGAATTAATAGCGAAGGGATGGGGGAGCGAGAGGGTTAATTATATTATAAAGAAGTCTCTTGGTAAGAGCGTTGGGATGGTGGAAATTATTCCCATTAGTAAGATTTCTGCTTTATTTAGGGATTGGCGAGCTAGGAAGGCTGTTATGAAGGCTAGAGAGGTTGCTGCTCGTACTCAGGCAAATAATACCTCTTTCAAAAGAGTACCATGATACAGAAATAAAAATATAATGGCAACATTAATAAATCCGGAGTTCGATTTTAAATTATGATAAAAATTGTTAGGAATTTTGCTAGAAGGGTTTTTTCTAGTGTTTTTAAAAAGAAGGGAGAAGTTAAGCTTGGTTTTTATGGCTCTCCGAATGCTGGGAAGACTAGTTTGGCCAATAGGATTTGTCAGGATTGGTTAGGTGAGGATTTAGGTTCTGTTTCTAAGATGCCTCATGAGACTCGGGAGATTCAGATTAAAGAAAAGGTTGTAATGGAGAGAGATGGAAAGAAGATTGAATTTAAGTTAATTGATACGCCTGGTGTTGCTACTAGAATTGATTTTGAAGATTTTATGAAGTTTGGATTAAAGAAAAAAGCAGCTCAAGATAGGGCTAGAGAGGCTACTCAGGGTATTATTGAGTCTATAAAGTGGTTGGATGATATGGATGCTGTAGTTGTGATAATTGATTCTACGGTGAATCCGTATTCTCAGGTTAATATTACTATTTTGGGAAATCTAGCGGCTCGTAATATTCCGGTTTTGGTTGTTGCTAATAAGATAGATTTAAAAAAATCTAATATTAAGAAAGTACAAGGTGCTTTTCCGGAATATAATGTTGTTGGGATTTCGGCCAAGGATGGAAAAAATATTGAGGAGTTTTATGAGGAATTGTTTAAGCTCGTGAAACGAGTTTGAGGTCGGGTGACATCTTTGATGTCGGTGGCTGGACGTCTTTGCGTCTGGTGGGTAAGTGCTTTTGCGCTTGGTGGTTGCGATGGGGTCGTGGGGCTTGTGCAAATTGTTGCATTTGAATAATAACAATATGGTAAAGAAAAAGAAAAAAGTGATTAAGGAAGGTGTAGAAAAGATGATTAATGAAAAGAAAGAGTTGGTGGGAAAGTGGCTGGAGCAAGCTGGTTATGATTTGAAAACTGCTAAGAATAGTTTGAATAGCGAGGATTATTATGCCTCTGTTTTTTGGTCTCAGCAAGCTGTTGAGAAGGGGCTGAAGGCTGTTTGGATGGAAAGGGGTAATGATTTAGTTAAGACCCATAATTTGATTATGCTGGGAAAAAACGTTGGTTTGCCTGGCAAATTTTCTTCTGGGATAGAGAGTCTCATGGAGGGTTATATTAATTCTAGATATGATATGATGATTGAAGAAATTCCTGCCAAAAGATATTTTAAGACAGATGTCGATATTTTTATTAAGTTAGCTGAGGAGGTTTTAGAATGGATAAGGACGAAAATTTAGAGATTGCAAGGAAGTTTAAGGATATACTTATTCGTAATTTTTCTTTGAAGAAGTTGATTTTATTTGGTAGTCGTGCCCGTGGAGATTTTGGGAAAGACAGTGATTTTGATTTTATTGTTGTTAGTGATAGATTTGAGGAAGCTAGGCGTTTTGGGAGACTGGGGAAAGTTTATGGTTATTGGAATCAGAATTATTCTGCTGATATGATTTGTTTAACTGCGGATGAGTTTGATAAAGTTAAGGATAATCGACAAACTGTTATTGGCTTGGCTACTAAAGAGGGGATTGAGATATGAAAAAATCGGAGATTTTTTCGGTATGTCGGTATGTCGGTATGTCGACATGTCAACTAAGTCCTTGTCTGAGTTTACAACATTCAATTATTTTTTTAATTAATGGAGTGGTTGAGATTTGATGGCGAAAAAGAAGAAAGTGATTAAGAAGGCTAGAAAGAGGAAGGACAATTTAACCATACATTTTATGCCGTATTCTGAAATTAGTAATAAGGATGCAATTACTAGGATTAAGAAAATTATGGGAATTGTTTTGAAGAATAAAATTATTATTTTGCAGGGTAAGTTGAAGCCTGATGAGGAGGCTAAATTGATTGAGAATTCTATGATGTTGATTGGAAATGTTAGGGGGTTTGCTGGTATTGAGATTGCGAGTTTGAGTGGAGAAAATGAGAACAGAAGTTTGTTTGAGGGCGTGAGGCGAAACATTGCTAAGATTCTTGTGGGAGAGCAGGATGCTATTACTGTGATTGGTCCGGCTAGTGTTGTTAAAGAGATGACGAAGGATCCTAAGAAGGTTGAGCTGATGTTGCAACGAAAGTAGTTTAATAATTTTCATTTTTTGGGTTTTTGATTAGAGATGATTTTTAGGGTTCGAAAAATTTAAATAGAAACTCTTTTTGGTAGTTTTATGAAGTCGTGATGTATATTTTTTCGGTAGTTTTTTAAGGTTTGATTGTTTTGTCTTTTTATGCCACACCAATGCGTACATTGTTCAAAAATTCTTGAAGTAGGAAGTAAAGAGATTTTAGAGGGATGTAATAGTT
>CAZROF010000029.1:0-13396 GCA_964601675.1 Candidatus Woesearchaeota archaeon | reverse complement strand
ACGCCAGAAAGGACATTCAGTTAGCAATGTTTGATTTTTGCAAACACAGAGAAACAGTTGCCAATTTTAATAATAAATTCTTCGCAAAACGCCCCGACACATTTGACTACCCTTCAGATATCCTAGCTCAAGCTCGTCAAGGCGCAACCTCATTCCACACCTCAGAAGAAATCTGGACAAACCCACTTAACATCAATACCGACATGACCCCACAACAATACAACCAAATCAAAACAGGATGGGATCTTCTAATAGACATTGACTCACCATTTCTAGACTACGGAAAAATCGCAGCAAAACTCTTAATCGAACAATTTGAAGCCCACGGAATACACAACATAGGAGTAAAGTTCAGTGGAGGAAAGGGTTTCCATATTCTAGTTCCATTCAAAGCATTTCCAAAGGAATTCAACGGAAAAATAACAAAAGATCAATTTCCGGACTGGCCACGATACATAGCTCAATATCTCTTTAAAAAAATTAGAAACCCAATGAACAAGGAAATTCTAAAGCTATCAAGTAGAGAAAAACTAATCGAACAAGGAGAACTAGTCTCCGAGCATACCTGTCCAAAATGCAAAAATCCAACAATAAAAAAGAAAATCTGGAAATATCAATGTTCAGATGCAAGATGTAAATCGGAATTAGAGGGATTTACAAAAAAAAGAGTAGCAATGCTCTGCCCAGGATGCAATGCAAAAATGAATATAATAAATGAACGAGAAGTCGATTTTTGCGAAACCTGCAAAATCAACACAGCCAAACTAGAAACAACATCCTCATTTGGAGGGATTAGGCAAAAAAATATACAACAACAATTCAAAGAAGAAATAACAATCAAATCAACAGAGGACTCAGTAGACGTAGTTTTAGTTTCGCCACGTCATCTTTTTAGAGCGCCATACTCACTCCACGAAAAAACTGCATACGCATCAATCCCGCTAGATAAATCTCAAATAGAAAACTTCAAACCCTCAGACGCCGACCCACTAAAAATCACAAAAATAAAAAATTTCATGCCGGATTCAGTTCACGGCGAAGCAACATTACTTCTAACAAAAGCTTTAGCGCAGGCTGAAAAAGAAAAGCCAAAACAAGTAGAAAAAAAATATGACGGTAAAGGAATTGACCTAAAGGGCTTAACAATAACAGATAATATGTTCCCCCCAATCATAAGAAAACTCCTAAAAGGGATCCCGGCTGACGGTCGAAAACGAGCCCTTTCCCTACTTCTCTCATTCTTTACCTCTCTAGAATTTCCAGAAGATTACATTGAAGAAAAAATCAATGAATGGAACACCAAAAACTATGCCCCACTAAAACGAGGATACATTAAGTCCCAAATAGCATGGGCAATAAAAAACAAACGCCTCCCACCAAATTACGACAAGCCAATCTACAAAGAATTCGGAATAATTGCCCCCCCGACTCCTGGAATAAAAAACCCAATAAATTATACAATTAGAAAAGCGTTCGCAGCAAAAGGAAAATTATCCGGACCTCCCCATGAGAAACCAAAAAAAGAGATTTGATAACTTTTATAAACTTCCCAACCCTAATTCCTTTATGAAAAAGAGTGAAGTTTCTCCATGCAAATATTCTATATTAGTTCATGAGGGCACGACATTCCTAGTTCTATTATTAATATTGTTTGCGACATCATTAACTCTAGCTGCAGATAATACAACGACATCAAATGGAAACACAACAACATTAACTGGAGGAGAGTCAACTCAAGTTAAAATAAATGATGCCTTTAACTGTCTTGAAACAAAGGCGGGGGACTGTTCGCAATTAACAACCCAAGAAGTTGCATTAACAATAATGGCAACCCCAGAAAACATTTTAGATGATTGTGTATCCGAGCTAAAAAATAGAGAATCCTCAAATCACTGGAATACAATCATTGATACTTCATTGGCAATTATAGCATTAAAGCACGCGGGGGAAGACACTAAACTTTCCGAAGAATGGTTGTTAAAGCAAAATCAAACCCCAACAGATTTAGTTTGGTATTTACAGCAAGACTCAAACGAGGCATCAGAATGTCATATAGGCTACGATTCCAAAGATTATATAATTAATATAAATGAAAATAAAAAAATAGATAAGGATGCAGGTCCATGTTTATCAAAAGCTCAAGCGAGTTTTTGGCTACAAGTTCAAGGTGGATGTTATGATAAAAAGTTTCAAATGGAATGTAGTAAAGATTTTATAGCGAACCTAATTTATCGGAATAAAGACTCTCCGACAATTTATGTATTATCTGGTACATCTTCTGCTCCAGCATTTGGTTCAGTAGACTTACAGGTAAATTCTAGATGTTTTGGAGAAAATTCGTGTGACTATGAATCAACAGCATGGGCGGCTTTAGCACTTTTGGAAACAGGACATAATATAGAAGAATTTACTCCATATGTAATTGCAATGTCAGAAACTAATGAAAGACAACTCCCCCGGGCATTTATATATATATTAACAAATTATGAGGACTACGCAAGCTCCTTAATCGCAGTCCAAAAACTAGGAAACTACTGGGAAGCAAAATCTACGGCACATAACAAATATTATGACACAAGCTTAGCCTTATTGGCACTCTCAAGTTCAACCGCAGATCAAATAGCAAAAGCAAAAAAGTGGATGTGGTTCTCTCAGGGTTCAAATGGATGCTGGCAAAATTCCGTAAGAGAAACTGCAATTGCATTATGGGCGTTAGAGGGAAGATCTGGGAAGTCTTCATCTGCCACAGGAACTAGTGTAACTTATTGTTCTGAAGCAAACTACTTCTGTATCCCATCAAGTGAATGTTCTGGTACCGATGACGTTGGTGGTAATTATTTTTGCCCCTCACTATCAGATACCTGCTGTATGAAACAAAATCTAAAAACATGTTCAGAATATAACGGGAAAGAATGTACGTCGGACCAAGTTTGTACGGGAAATTCAAGAACAGCAACAGATACAAACGAATGTTGCACAGGTAGTTGTGAAAAAAAGGTTCAAGAAAACGAGTGTGAAGCAAATTTTTATACTTGCATGGATAGTTGTTCTGAGTTTCAAGAGCCAGTATCAACATATTCTTGCGACCAGCCACAAGTTTGTTGTAAAACAAAACAAGAAACCAAAAAAAGTACTAGCACATGGTGGATATGGGTTTTGGTAACCCTAATAATAATAACACTAACGGCAATAGGATATATTTACAGGGAGCAGCTAAAACTTTACTGGTTTCAATTTAAAACAAAATTTAAAAAAGATGATAGAAAGGGTTCGAGTGCACCTTCTGGAGCTCGCCCACCCTCAATACCACCACGTCCTGGATTCCCTCCAGTAAGAAGACCTCGCCCTATTATGCCACCAAGTCGAAGACCAATGGTACAGTCAAGGGCATCCGCTCAAAGAAGGCCTTTAGATAGAAGAGATAAATCAATGTCAGACACATTCAAAAAACTTAGAGATATGTCCAGATAATTATGAGATATAAAATAATATTTTTAGTATTTTTTCTATCCCTTGTTCTTTATTCCCTATCCTCTGTTTCGGCCATTCCAATATTAAAGTTCCAAAATAATCAAACACAGCCAGGAGAAACAATATTTGCAACAATAACAACATCAGGAGAGTTTACACAACAAATAGAAAAATCTCAAATAAAATTTTTTGAAGGTAGAAAAGAGGTAACTTTAGACGCAGATATACTTCTCTATAACAAAACACATTACCTTTATATTTACACAACAAAAGAGGAAAACCTAACAATACAAATAGAAAATATTTTATATAAAGAAGCTAACATCCTCAAGTCCACAACACTAATCAAAAACATAACAATACAAAAAAATATTCTAACTAACAAAGAAACCAACGAAACATATACCAAAATTCTCAAAGTAAAACCCGGTTTCATATTTTCCACCCAAACACCAGAAATTAGGATAACTAATATAGGAACTTCAAATCTCAATATAACCTTCAATAAAGAAGAGATTTCACTACCACCCCTAGCCTCACAAAAAATAAAATTTACACCTGCTAAAACTTTTTCTCTTGCAAAAATATCAACCTACGAAGATTTTTTAGTACCAGTGATATATTTAATTTCAGATAGGAACGTCTCATTTGTTTCTCCCATGGTAAAATCAGACCTTAGACAAGATCCAAAGATTATGTTAGCTGAAACCTTCACAAAATCAAAATCAAAACAAATAATGAAGCTTTTCAATTTTGGAGAAAACAATCTGACAAATTTAAAGGCAATCTCCTCACTAGATTTTGTGGAAATAGAAGACTTGCAAAATATGTCAGGAAAAGAAATTCAAAATTTAACAATCACATTGGAGCCAAAAACATCTGGGCATTTCCAAGGAGTAATTAATATATCATACATGCAGAATGGAACTGAAATTTTATTAAAGATTCCACTAAGTATATTCGTATTACCCCAAGGGACAAATACAACTAACGAGACTTTTCATGTCAAGGAAAAAACATGTCAAGAGCTTTTAGGACAAGTCTGTGATTCAGGGTTTATTTGCAACGGAACAGCAACTTTTACAAAAAATAGTGAATATTGCTGTATGGCTTCATGCGTACAAACGGATTCCGAAGAATCAAAATCAGGAGGAATTGGATGGATGGTGGCAATAGCCATATTTGTAATTCTAGGACTGATTGGATATTATTTTTATAAAAAACAAAAGTTATTCCAAGCCCCAAAACCAAAAGACACCCTTAAAGCGACAACAGAAAAATTCGAAAAACGTTTATCTGGACAATCTCAAAGAACAACAGGCAATCTCACAAAATCCTAATTATTTCTTCTTACTCTTCTTATCTAATGGTAAGTTATTAATCTTCCTTTTGGTAGCTATGTTGTTATCTTTCTTCAACTTCACTATCATCTCATCTCTATCAATCAAAGCAGCATACATGGACTTCATTTGAGAATCCATCTGCCGCAATCTCTCACCAGCAATTTTAGCAATCTCATCGTATCTATGCATCCTGCCAGAAATATTATTCAATAAATCTGTAGCGTCACTTATATTTAAATCAACTGTATTAGGCTCAATAACCTCAACAGAACTTGGCATAAAATCAAACATAGTTTCACTTAATCTGGCAAAACTTGGCATTTCAATATCACATTCCGCAAAAGCAGTAAACATCTTTTCTTCATCCTTTTTCTTATCTTTATCGTTGGATTCAATCTCTCTTGGTTCACTAACTTTAATTTCATGAATTTTGGCATCCTTTACATCCTTCAAAACTCCAACATGTTCCTCAAGACTTTTCGTCAGATGCTCAGCTGGACGGCCTGCCATTTCAACAATCATAATCGCTCTTACCATGAAAATATTAACAATATACTTACTTTAAAATCTTTCCCAAGCGATAAGTATCTATTTATTATTCTACCAAAACCCAAAAACCAGTGACAAGAAAATATTAATATCTTTTTTCCCATATCAGGATTGCAATAAATCCAATTAAAAACAAGCAGAATCCATAAGGCAACATGTCAACAACTCGCCCGTCCTTAGAAATATAATCCCATTCTTCACTCCCAGTTACCTTTTTTTTATTAAGGAAAATGGACTGAGCCTTTCCATTCAAAGAAATAATATCATTTTTATTTATAATAGAGCTCGCACTTACCTCTAAACTTCGTGTGTTGCTTTCTTCCCCAATAGTTTCATTTTTAGTGTTTACTAAAACTTTTAGTTTTCCGACATCAAATCTTTCTATCATACCCCCTTGTCTTAACTTCACGGCAATATCATATCTGCCAACTTTTATAATTTTTAGTTTTACGGACCTACCATCTCGAACAAAATCCTTTATATAATAATATCCACTTTTCCATCTTTCACCATCAAAAATCTTCAAAACTGAATTTCTCTTGCCATCGGCCATGATTTTTAAATCATAAATACCATTGCCATCACTAATTTCAATATCACACTTAAATTCTTTTCCTTCAAAAATCTTATCAGGGCAATGTAAGTTGGCATCAAGTCCAGAAACAAACCCTATCATCAAAATTAAAATTATAAACCTGCTCAACATAATAAATAATGAAATAAAATATATATATAAAACTAATTAATGAAATCGGATAACCTAAAACCTTTAAAATTGTAAATTCATGAAAAATACATGACAACACAAAAAGAAGACCCCTCCGCATTCATGAAAAGAAAGGGATTCGTCTACCAAGGAAGCGAAATCTACGGTGGGCTAGCCGGAATATGGGAGTTTGGACACATAGGAAAATTAATGAAGGATAATCTAACTAATGTTTGGAAAAAATTCTTTCTAAATTTAGATGACAATTTCTATGAGATAGAAGGTTCAGTCATCATGCCGGAAGATGTCTTTAAGGCCTCGGGTCATCTAGACAACTTCGATGACCCACTAGCAGAATGTTTCAAATGCGGAACAACTAATCGAGCTGATAAGATAATAGAGGAAAAATTAAACCGAAGGGAAGAGTCAAAGACAAATGAAGAATTATTAAAAATTCTAAATGAAAATAACCTAAACTGCCCAAAATGTGGAAATAAGTTTGAAAAAGTAACAACATTTAATATGATGTTTCCTATAACATACGGACCAAAAGGAGGGCAGACAGTTTACCTTAGACCAGAAACAGCACAAACCCCATATTTAGATTTCAAAATGCAGCACGAACTCCTAAGGAAAAAACTTCCAATGGGACTAGCTACGATAGGAAGAGCATTTAGAAACGAGATATCCCCAAAGAATTCACTAATTAGATGCCGAGAATTTGAACAAGCAGAACTTCAGATATTCTTCAATCCAAGAAATATTAATGAAGAAAGGATATCTGACATTGCAAATTTTTCTGATATTAAGAATGAAAAGTTAATCGTAATGCTTCAAAATGAGAGAGAATCACAAGTAAAAGAAATTTCTCCAGAGGAATTGCTAGAATATGGTTTACCAAAATTTTATATATACTATATGGCAAAAGTCCAAGATTATATATTAAATGTTTTAAAAATCCCAAAAGAAAAGTTTAGACTTTACGAGCTTAACGACAAAGAAAAAGCATTCTACAATAAAAACCACTTTGATGTAGAATGGTTTTCAGAAGAATTAAATGACTGGATAGAAATAGGTGGAGTTCACTATCGAACAGACCATGATCTTAAAGGGCACGAAAAAGTATCCAAAACTAAACTAAAAGTTTTAGACGAAGAAACTAAAGAAAGATTTATCCCTCATGTTTTAGAGCTAAGCTTCGGGCACTGGAGAAATTTTTACATGTTACTAGAAGAACACTTACATTATGATGAAGGGAGAGAAAACAACGTTCTAAAGCTACCAAAAAAACTAGCCCCCCTAAAAGCCTCAGTTTTCCCATTAATCAACAAGCCAGAATTCCAAGACACGGCAAGAGAAATACATTCTGACTTAGTAGAAAACGATATCATATCATCCTTCGATAAATCAGGTTCAATCGGTAAAAGATACGCAAGAGCAGATGAAATTGGAACACCTTATTGCATCACGGTGGATCATGACACCCTAGAAACAGGAATTGTAACTGTTCGAGACAGAGATTCAACTAATCAGATAAAAATCCACAAAGATAAAATATCAGAAACAATTCAAAATCTAATCAACAATAAAGTTACTCTCTCAAAACTCTAGCCTTACGCAATTGAACACCTTCAGGAGAATTCCAAAAACTATTAAACTTATTCCAAACCAAATTATATTGTTTCTCACTATATCCAAACTCCCTCTCCTTATTCGTATCAAGCCATCGAAAATAAGTAATAGGATTATCACCCTCTTCGTTACTTCTCCCAAACTCCATAGACATCTCATCAGGAATATTTCCATTAGCAATCCACTTATCCAAAAGCTGAACCAACAAATCATTTACCATAAATAAAAAACACCATTCCCAATTTAAAAATTTATATGAGACAGAATGCCACAATAACCCATAAAAAATACGAAAGTTTGTCTCAGCCAATATCCATTTTAATATGTGAGAGTACGCAGAAGATGACAAAAGATTTTAGGGAAAAATCATTAATTCAAAAATCCGCGTTAGCCTTAAGGATCACCAGAGTCATGCCTTACGAAACAGTTAGCCCGTGTGTTATATTTTAACTCAACCCAAAATAAAATTAGTTCGCATTCGTGTTAATTCGTGGCTAAAATATTTCCCATTCCACAAAACATTAAAAACCAACTTTTCGTTTTTAAATTAATGGTGAGTCAAAATTCTAATCCAATTATAACAATGATGAAAACTGAGTGGCAAAATATAGGCAATAATAAAAAAAGGTATGTATTTTATCTCTCTCTTTTAATCATAGCAGAATTTTTTAGCTTGGCATCACCATGGATAGTAGGAAATATATTTAACTCTATCCAAAACGGAGAAATAGTGACACAATCAGGGTTACATCATCTGTTTCTATTAATGTCGCTTTTATTTTTTCTAGAATTAGGTTACTGGATATTCCATGGACCAGGAAGAATTATGCAAATATTTACAGCGTTCGATATTTACAAAAATTATACGAACGATAAAATACAAAAAACATTAGAACTTCCAGTTGAATGGCACAAGAATCATCATTCTGGAGACACAATAGATAGGATAAATAAGGCTAGGCTTTCTTTATTTGGATATTCTCAGCAAGATACCTTCCATTTAATATCTATAACACTAAGGATATTAGGATCACTAGGAATAATATTATTTGTAGACATAAAAATAGGTATATTTGCTATATTGTTTTGCTTATCAGTACTTTTTATTACCATGAAATTAGACACAAGGGCAAAAAGATATTATAGAAACTTTAATAAATTTGAACACAAACTTTCGGCATCGATATTTGATTACTTCAGCAATATATTTACAATAATAACCTTGAGGCTTAAAAAAATTGTTAAAATAAATTTAAATGATAAGCTAGACTTAAGCTATGAAGACCACAAAAAAGGGACAGTCTTAATGACAATAAAATGGGGAGCCGCGAACTTAGCAATAACATTAATGACAGTTACGGCATTAATTTACAAGGCAAACACAGAATTTCAGACAACAGGTATCATCTTAATTGGAACTCTTTATATGCTTTACAGCTATTTGGGCAGAGTAGGAAATGCCTTTTTTAACTTCGCTCAATTTTACGGTTCTATGACAAAAAAAGCAGCCGACATAGAAGCCGTCCACCCAATTAATAAGGCCTTTGCGTCCCTAGGCCCTCAACTAAAAATAACCCTTCCAAAATCCTGGAAACAAATTCAAATAAAAAACTTAAACTTTACCTATAATCAGGAGGGTAATATTAAGCATATAGATGACATAAACTTCTCACTCAAACACGGAGAAAAAATTGCCTTAATTGGAGAATCTGGTTCGGGGAAATCCACAATCCTTACACTGCTTAGGGGGCTCTACCTTCCACAAAAAGCCAATATAACTTGTGATAATAAAAAACTAAAACACGGGATTCAAACACTAAAGCAATCCGTCACTTTAATCCCGCAAGATCCCGAAATCTTCAACGAAACAATTCGTTATAACATAACAATGGACATGTTTCAAAACGAGAAAGACCTAAAGAAAGCAATTAAAATGGCGCAGTTTGAAACAGTAGTTAATCGTTTACCGAAGGGAGTAGATACTTCGGTCCAAGAAAAAGGGGTTTCACTATCAGGTGGAGAAAAACAAAGACTGGCTTTAGCTCGAGGAATTCTTGCAGCAAAAGATTCAGATATTATCCTCTTAGACGAGCCAACATCCTCAGTAGACTCCATCAACGAAAAGAAAATCCACGATAACATATTCAAAGAATTCAAAGGTAAAACGATAATATCTTCAATCCACAGACTTCATTTATTGAATAAATTCGACTACATCTACATGTTCGACAAAGGAAAAATAATAGGACAAGGAACATTTAAAGAAATTAAAGAGAACCCAAAATTCAAAAACATCTGGCGAAGATATATTGGGAGTATGAAGAAATAAAAATTAGTGTAATTCGTGAACTATTTCTTCCCACTCCGCATTCTCTTCTCAATCTCCAAAAAGTCTACATATTCTACCCGAACCCGATTCTTTTCCTTTACCTTCTCCGCAATCAAAATCTGCGAAAAAATCTCTTTTTCCAGAAGCCAAGAACATTTCAACTTCTCCTCTCGCGACAACATTCCATTCATCTTAACTTCCACTCCAATCACATTATACTTCTTACTTTCAAGAAATTGTAAAGCAACAAAATCAGGAAACCCAGTCCCAATCGTCATCACACCTTTTCCAAAACCAAACCGTTTAAACACCCTCCTACAAGGAGCGATTTTTTCTTCTACTAAATTAACATTATTAGACCATTTATCAACAACCCAGCCCCTTTCCTCCAAATCTTTTCGAACCTTTAGTTCAAAATTTCCACCAGCGCTTCGGCTAGATGAACCTCTTTTAATATTAGACTTCTTTTTCTGACTACCAATCCTCCCTTCATCGTCCCATTCTGTCACATAGCTCTCATTAGAAGCCTTCTTAATTTCCTCAAGAAAATCCCTCCTCTTTAATTTCTTCTCTCTCTCACTACTCCTCAATTCCATATTAGATGAAATAATCCAATAATTATAAATCCTCTCATAATTCGCATTTCATCCTCATTTTTTTTGGATACCAAGCATCATCACGGAGTGTGAGTTATTTCATTCCCAGCATAATTGAACTTTTCTATAAACCGAACTTCTTCAGTGTAATTAAGCTTTCCCACTAATAAAATCAATAAATCAAAGATCCCGCGCATAAACAGTCCGTCTAAAATTTCCCTTGGTCCTTTCTGCAGCTCTCCCCAACATTCTCTCAATCTGTTTTTCTAGTTCTGGAAGCAAATCTTCACCCAAATTCAGACCACCAAGCATCTCCCTAATTTTACTTCTAACAATAATTCCCATCTTTCACCTTCCATTCCTACCGAAATACTCTTTAAATAAATTTCCTAAATAATAAGCATAAAATCCACCAATAAAAGTACCCCCAACCCATAAAATATACCTCTCTGCCACAGCTACAACTTCATAACTATTTCCTAAGAGATAGCCTAAAAAGACAAAACTACCAACCCATAAAAGACTTCCAACAAAACTAAAAAACAAAAACTTAGGAAAAGACACTCTCTCATTTCCAAAAACAAATGGCGCAATAGACCGAGTAATGGGATTAATCTTTCCAAGTATTAAAGATTTCCCAGTATGCCCATGAACAAGTCTAATGACTTTTTCAATAGTACAACGTTTCACCAAAAAAATACCAGCACGCCTGTGAAAAAAGTTTCTTTCTCTACCTTCGCCTAACTTATATCCAAAAACATCAACTAAAAAAGAAGCCATTGCGCCAACAGCGATGATTTTCCAAAAAACGAAATAACCCAGTTTAACTAGAAAACCACAAATAAGAAGAGCAATTAGTCCACCAGGAACAAATGAACCTAGTAGAGGAAAACTTTCTAAAAAAATAGCAAAGAAAACTACTGCATATCCCCAAAAACTAAAAAAATCTCTACTCATACCAAATAAACCTTCAATAAATACCATCTATTTAAGACCAATATTTTCCCTTATATTATTAAAAGCATTGATAGATAATTCAAAAAATTCAGATAATTCAATTCCAGCTTTTTCTATTTCCATAATTAAATCACGATTGCAATTAGTGGCAAAAGTTTTATTTTTAAATTTTTTCTTTAAACCTTTAATCGTCATATCAGAAACTTTTCCATCCCTCATTAGAGCGTAAGCATAAATCAATCCAGTAATGGTTTCTGCGGCAATCAAAGAGTGTTCGATCTTGCTATTTCTACATTTATTTTTCAGCTCAGGAATTACATCAAGACCATAACCATATGATTCGACGATATGAATGAACTCGTCGTCAAAACCATTCTCCTTTAATATTTTCTTAGATTTAATGCAATGCATAGAAACATCGTCTTTAGTGATAGCCCAGTCAACATCATGCAACAATCCCAACAGTCCCCAATATTCCATGTCTTCATCAAATCTTTCAGCCAATCCCCGCATAATTGCCTCACTCTCTAAATAATGATTCATATCAGATTCCTTTTGCGGCATACTTTTCAAAAGTTCAATAGCCTCATCTCTACCTATTGGTAATGTCATATTATTTTATTAATACAAACCTCTTGGTTAATTTTTCAACAATAGACTTTTTTCCAAAAATCAAAGCCCCCAGATATTCAACATCTTTCAAATTTTTATCCTTCGTGATAGAAATAACTTTCCTATCATCAGTGGTCTCTATCATCTCACGAGTAAATTCCGAAACATCCAGATCTTTCGATCTCGCATCTTTAATTAAATTTAAAATATCTTCATTATAATCAGCACCCTTAATTATAATTGCATGCTGAATATTCAAATTAATATCCTGCTTGTCCTTAGTCTCAATCTTATCTTGCATAAGCAATTCCTTTCCTTTCCTGGCAGCAAATGATGCATTCAAATGAGCAACAGTGTTCATCTTTTGCCACGGTTCCATACAAGCAGAATTATTAAGAATAGCAACAGCGATTTTTGTATCTTTAGATTTACCCTCTTTCGCTTTCGTTCCTTCCGGTCTCATCAACGGGAAAGCAACACACTCCCTCAATGACCTTCCCATCATAAAAGCAAACAATCTTTCACTAACCCCAAACCCACAAGCCGGAGGCATCCCATATTTCAAAGCCTCAATAAATTCCTCATCATGTTCCATAGCCTCATCGTCCCCCCCCTCCGCAAGCTTGGTCTGTTCAATAAACCGAGCCTCCTGTTCAAAAGGATCATTTAATTCTGAATATCCATTACCAACTTCACTCCCTCCCAAAATAATCTGAAACTGTTCAACCTTCCGAAAATCATTTCGACTTCTTTTGGCCAAAGGAGTCATCTCAACAGGCTGCCCAACCAAAAACCCAGGCCCACTCAAATCCTTCCGACAAAATTTCCAAAGACTGTCCACTAGCCTCCACTTATCAACATCGCCATCATATTCTATCTTCAAATCATCCAGCTTAGCACAAATACTTTCCTTAGTTGCCTCATAGATTCCAACACCAGTTTTCTCCTTAACCAGATTCTCAAAATCATACCGTTCCCATTTCTTCCCTAAATCAATCTTATGCCCCTGTGCCTCAAATTTCAAACTACCAATAGTAGCCATAGCAATTTCCTTATACATTTTCTCCGTTAGCTTCATCCCATCCTCAAAATCTGCATATGCCCAATAAAATTCCATCTGAGTATAATCCTGCAAATGTTCCGCATCCATTCCCTCATTTCTAAATTGTCGACCAATCTCAAAAGTCTTCTCATAGCCAGC
>CAZROF010000028.1:0-13396 GCA_964601675.1 Candidatus Woesearchaeota archaeon | reverse complement strand
TATGAAAATCGGTCAAAAGGTTATCGTATTACCAGGACGATCTGGAACTGGAATCACGGGTGAAGTTCGATCTATCGAAGCTCACCACGAACAGCAAACAGAAGGCGAAGCTGGAGACAATGTAGGTATTAACATCAGAGGTGTTGGTAAAAAAGACATGGCTCGAGGAGACGTTATTTGTGACGCTGCAGAACCAGCAGAATTAGTTGAGGAATTTGAAGCACAAGTTGCTGTCATTAACCATCCAACCGTTATCGCTAAAGGTTATACACCAGTTTTCCATGTTCATACAGCTCAGGTTCCATGTCAATTCGTGGAATTAAAGGCTAAGTTGGACCCCGCTAGTGGACAGGTTTCTGAAGAAAATCCGGATTTCTTGAAGAACGGAGATGTTGCTATTGTTAGAATTAAGCCTGTTGGAAACCTAGTTTTGGAATCCGCAGATAAAAATCCTAATATGGCTCGTTTTGCAATTCGAGATGCTGGAGTTACAGTTGCTGCTGGTGTTTGCAAAAGTCTAGTTGAGAAGAAACTTTAATTTCGATTTTATCCGGAAATTTCTTGGTAAAAAGATGCGCATGTACACTTGTACACATCGCATTTTTTTACGTGGCGAAATTTCCTGACTAAAATCAAAATTGGTAACTTTGGGTTCTGTTGGACCCGTTTTTTATTTTTTTTATTTTTGCTCTTTTTTTGAGGGCTTGAGATTTTTTTTAATTTGGGTGATTGGGTGGAGTGTGTTTTTATTTGGCGACTTTATAAATTAATTTATCCAATTTTAATTATGGGGGAATTGCAAAAATTTGAGAAAATTATAGTAAAACTTACTAAAAGATATGTGAGAATATACCCAGAGCATTCATTTAAATTTTATTTTGATTAAAAAGAGATTAAGATTATCGGGACTAGTAAAAAAGTAATTGTCGCTAGCTATAAAAATTCCGAAGATGTATTCAGGCGGATTTTTTCTCAGGGCTCTCTTGGACTTAGTGAAATTTATTGCGAGGGTTTGTTAGGTATTAAAAATGAAGATTATAAATACCTCCTCCTTTTTTTTGTGAGACTTGCATATAATATAAAATTGCTTTTTGGATTGTTTCCTTTGGATATTGTAAGAATTTTAAAAGCAAAATATTTAGACCCTTTTCTGATAGAGGGAATCAAAATGCAAATATAAATAGTCATTATAGTTTAAGTGATTGGTTTGAAAACGAGGGGGATTCTAATAAATTTTATGTGTATTGGTTGGATAGTAAATATGTTCAATATAGTTGTGGTTTGTGGAATCTTAAAACTAAAACTGCGGATGAAGCTCAACAAAATAAGCTTAAACATTATGCGGAGCGGTTGGGTATAGGTAAAAATTCTAAAGGTAAAGCTTTGCTTGATCTAGGTTGTGGATGGGGGTTATGTTTTATATGGCAGAAAAATATAATATTAAGTGTCATGGACTAACGCTCTCGATAGTGCAGGCTGAATATATCGAAAAAGAAATTGAAAGAAGGAAATTGGACAATCTTGTGAGTGTTGAAGTAAAAAATATTCATGATATGTCTGGGGAATATGATTATGCAATAAGTGTAGGAGTGATGGAACATATAAAGGACTATGATGGATTATATCAAAAAATATCTAAAACATTGAAGCAAGAAGGCAAAGCATTGGTTCACACCATGTTTCATCGAGAGATATTTCATAAAACAGATCCATTTTTTATTAAAATATATATTTCCAGGAGGTGAAACTCTTAATTTAAGAAAAAATATTAAAATATTTAAAAAATATTTTAAAAATGTAGATTTGGAGTCATTGCCTGACATGTCTTATCCTAAGACATTAGATTATTGGTATAAAGATTTTTGTAGAAATGAAGATAGTATAAGAAAATTATTGAAGGAAAAGGGTAAGTATAAAAATGTGGAATTTTCAATTCGTGTATTTAAGCATTATTTGATGTTGGCATATTGTGGGCTTACGGAAGCTGGATATGTTGGAAATGTGCTGGTTTCTAATTGATAATTAAATTGAAATTGATTGCGATAATTTTTAAAAACTCATTAAAACTTTTTTGTTTATGACAATTCATGCTAGAAAGAAGATTATCGAGGAAATGGAATCTAAGTTGGCTGAGGCGAATGTGGCTTTGAATAGGATTGTTTATTTAGAGAGAGAGTTGAATATTTATTAAAATTCAAAAGTTTCCAATTTCTTTTTTAATTTGTCGAGTCGTTCTTTAAATTCCAAGAGTATGTCGGAAGGTTCATTTAAAATTTCTAGTCTTTTTTCTAGTTGAATTAAAAAATCTTTTTCTATTTCTTTTGTGTGATATAGCCCCAGTTCAAAACTATTATTGCTGATGCTATCTTCTAGTTTTATGAAATGTTTTTCAATTTCTTTTATTAGACTTAATTTTGCTTTTCTTGCTTTAGATTTTTTAGACATTTTTCTGATAAATTAATTAATTTTCTTGCTTCGGCGAGTGTGATTTGGTTTCTCTCTTTTTCCTCATTTTTAATTCTAAGGTATGCGTCATATTTTTTTTGTTCGATTAGGGAGATAAATTTTTTGTGATTGTAGTTGGATTTTTTGATGAGATGATTCAGAAAAAACAATTCTCTTAATCTTAGAACTAAAGAGTATATTATTCCGTCGGGTATTGTTTTGTTGTACATCGAGATTGATTCCTTATTTATTTTTATAGTGTGCCTGATGTCGGAAATTATTTTTGTGGTTTTTAATTTTATGTTTAATTTTTTAATTTTTTCTAATAAATCTGAATTTAAGAGAGGGACGGATTCTTTTATTGCGATTTGAATATATAGATTAGTTTTCAAATTTTTTAATAAAGTATCCTTGTTGATTACGTTGATTTCGTAGTTGTCTTTTTTTATTATTCCGTTTTTTGAGGAGGTTATTATTAGTATGTCTATGTCGCTTTTTGCGTTGGAGTCTCTTCTTGCGTAACTTCCTATGATGTAGATTCCTTTTATTTCCTTGAGGGGTAGTTTATTTTTTATTAGGCTAAGGACTTCTGTGAGGATTTCTTCTTGGGAGGGGAAGTGTAGGGTTACGATTACGCTTTTGCCGAGCCAACTTTTTGGAAGCAAGACTCCTGAGGATGTTCCGACTGCTCTTGTTTTTTTGATTATCTTTGTGGTTTGCATGTATTATAATGTATTATAATGTTTATAAGATTTTGGGTTTTATTGAATCTGTTTTTTATTTTTGCCCTTTTTTTGTGGTTTGTTGTTTTTTGATTTGGGTGATTGAGTGGAGTGTATTTTTATAAAGTATAATTTCATTTTGTTTTTATGGAGTTTTTTTTACAACCAGAAGAGGGATTGTTTCGTGGACATGAGGCTTATTTGAAGTATTGCAAGGTGGGTCTTAAGGTCGGACAATGCGTGAGGGCGTATGATAATATTAGTGCAGGTGCTGAATCTCGTTTTGCTGTCGGACTGGAGGGGGAACTTTATAATCAGAAGCAGAAGAAAGTTAATCCTGAGAGTGTTTTGAATGGGGAGCATGGGTGGGGTTTTGATGGGATACATTTGGAGTTACTGCCTGATGAAGTTATTTTAAAGCTTTAATCTATCACGATAATTCTTAAAAAGCTTTGAGATGAATATTCTTTATGGTAATTCAGGTTAGAGAAAAAACTATTGAAGAAATGGAGAAAAAATTAGTTTCTATGAATACGGCTTTGAATAAGATTGTTTACTTAGAAAGTGCGCTTGGTGTTTCTGGGAGTAGTTTTGAGATTAAGCGTTTTATTTGGGGCGAGCTTGCCAGGCTTTATGAGGAGAGGAAGATGTTTGAGCGGGCGGCTCGGGCACTTGGGAATTTAGCTTCAATGGAGCCGATGTTTCGTGAGAGGGTGGATTCTTATGTTATGGCAGCTGAGATGTTTTGTAGAATTGGGAAAATTAGTGACAGTGAAGAGATGTTTGTTCGTGCGGCTCGAGATGTTGCTGCAGATGGGAAGGAGAAAATTATGCTGGCTAGGAAAAATGTTTATTTTAGTTTTGCTAGGAAACTTGAGAAGAAAGGGAAAAGAGCTAGCGCGGTTAAGTTTTATGAAAAGTTGATTAAAATGAAATTGGAGAATATTGAGAAAGAGGCGGTTATAGACAAGTTACGAGAATCTTATTCTGCTTTGGGGATGTTTCGTGAGGCTCGGTTATTGGGAAAAAAATAAACAAATAAAATTAAATATCTTCTTCTAGATCTAATGCATTTTCGCCGAGACTTTCTTCATCATATTCGTCGTTTAGATTTTCTGGTTTCGTCATTTTTGGTTTGGGCTAGTCCTCTTCTTCAAGTTCTTCTTCATCGTCGAATGTTTCTTCTCCAATATCGTCTTGTTTTTTGATTTCCATTTGTTGCCCTCTTTTTATTTGAGATTCACTGAATTAAAATCTTTATAAAGTTTTATGCAAATTTTTTTGGTTTTTAGACAATGTAAAATAATTTAAAGGGAAAAATCTTTGAGATTTTTGTGTTTTTCTCGGATTTTATGATTTGCAAAAGTTTTTAAATAAGAAATATTTTTCTTAAGTGTTAGAGATAGCTTGAGAAGTTATTATCATCATCACATTTACGTTTGAAGGTAGGGGAAGTATTTCTAATAATTTATAACTAAATGGAGAAAATAAAATATGGCAAAAATAAGTCCAACGTCGATAAAATATCAGATTATAGCTAAGTTTAACGCTGACGGACCGTTTCAAAAACCTGATGTAATTGGGGCTTTGTTCGGACAAACAGAGGGTCTGCTTGGTGCCGATATGGAACTTCGTGAGCTTCAAAAGGAGGGAAAGATTGGTAGGATTGAGGTTGATTTGACTACTGAAGGTGGAAAGACAACTGGGGAGATTATTATTCCGACTGCGCTTGATAAGACTGAGACAACTATTATTGCAGCTTCTTTGGAGACTATTGATAAGATTGGTCCAACTGATGCGAAGATTCAGATTTCGGAAATTTCGGATGTCCGTGGTTCTAAACGAGATTATATCATGGAGAGAGCTAAGGCTCTTTTAGCCGGTATTTCTAATGAGGGCATGGATTCTACAGAGATGGAAACCGAGCTTCGTGAATCTACTCGTATTTCTAAGGCTGTTGAATATGGTGCTGAAGGATTGGCTGCTGGTCCAAATATCGATGCTGAGAAAGAATTGATTGTTTGTGAAGGTCGAGCTGATGTTGTGAATATGTTGAAACATGGTATTAAGAACGTTATTGGGATGCAAGGAACTCGTTTTCCTAAAACTATTGCTACTCTTGGAGAAACAAAGGAATTAACCTTATTTGTTGATGGAGATAGGGGCGGTAAATTAATTGCTCAGAATGTTTGTGATAATGCTAAAGTAGTTTATATTGCTAGTGCGCCTGACGGTAAGGAAGTGGAAGAATTGACAGGCAAAGAACTCTTGATGTGTTTACGAAAAAAGGTTCCAGCTGCGGTTTTTTTGAAGAAGGGTAGTGGAGCACTTTCTGGACATAAGAGAACTGTTCAGACACAATCTAAAGATATCAATAGAAGGGAACTTAGTGGAGATGATGTTCTGAAACTTCGAGATTTGAGTAATGATATTAAAGGCAAGAATGTCTTGGTTATCAATGATGAGATGGAAGTTGTTAAGAATGTTTCTGCTTTGAGATTGAAGTCGGTTGATTCTAAGGATGCGTTTGTTTTGATGGCGAATGAGGCTAGTGTGGCGGTTTTGAAGGCTGCTGAAAGTTTGGGTTCACGAGCTGTTGCTGCGAAAACATTTGCGAAGGTTTCGACTGAAGGTTCTACTGTTGAATTAGTATCTTTGTAAATCTTTATGCCTCGTTTTGAGGCTTTTTTATTTTTTTTGTTTTCCCTCCATCACAATAATTTTTATATAGTGTTATTTTTTTGTGGGGATATGACTAAAGATTATATTAAGACAACTGGGTCTGTGGTCTTGCCTTATTGTTTAAATGGTAAAGATGGATTTGTTTATGTTAAAACCAAAAAGGATGGGCAATGGGGACTTCCTGCGGGTAAGTTGAATTTGTTTGAGGATGGTCAGGATGGGACTATGAGGGAAGTTTTTCAAGAGACTGGGCTCGAGAGCGTTGTTGTTAGTTTTTTGGGAATTTGGGATTTTAAGAGCGAGCGGGGGAGCAGTGTTAGTAATAGAATTTATTTGGGAAAAGTTGTTGGTGGATATTTGGAAATTTCTAGGCCGGATGAGATCGAGGGTTTGGGTGTGTTTTCTATTGGGGAAATTAGGGGGCTGAGGAGAACGGGGAGTATTCGTGCCGGGAAGGCTAACTTGGGACCAGTTGAAAGTTATCTTGCTGGTGAGATATATCCACTTTCTGTTATTAAAAATATTTTTTAAGTAAGTTTTATATAGTTAATTCTGTTTTATTAAGGATGAGAGATGAGGTTGAAAGTGATGGTTTTGTTTGGAGGAAGTGGGTTACTTTTATTATTTTAATCGGTCTTCTTTGGTCGATTTGGTTTTTGTTTTTTAGCTATAATAATTGTAGTGATAAGGCTTGTTTTGATAGTAGTCTAAAAAGCTGTAGCAAGGCGAAGTTTATTAGTGGAGGTGATATGATTTTTAGGTATGTGATTAAAGGAGAGAAGGGGAATAATTGTGAGGTTAGTGTTAAATTATTGCAAGGGCGGCTTAATAATGCTGATTCTGTTAAACTAGAGGGTCAGGCTATGACTTGCATATTGCCGTTAGGAGTTGTTACTGTTCCTGAAAGTGATATTAGCGTTTGTCATGGATTATTAAAAGAGGGGTTGCAGGATTTAGTAATTAGTAAGTTGCATTCTTATTTAGTTCAGAATTTGGGTAGGTTGAATTTGGAAATGGTGGGTTTGCCAAAGGGAGCTTAGTTTCATGAGTGTGATTAAATTTGGTCCTGGGGGCCTGGGTGCTGTTAGAGATGCTGTTGCTAATTTGGAGAGGTTTGCTAATTTGGGATTGAAGGCTTGTGAGGTTGAGTTTACTTATGGTCCGTATATTAAGAAAGAGGAAGATGCTCGTGTGATTGGTAAGCGAGCGAAAGAGCTTGGGTTTTTTCTATCTATCCATGCATCTTATTTTGTTAATTTGAATTCTAAGGAAGAAGAGAAGATTGTGGCGAGTAAGAAACGGGTTTTGAGGTGTTGTGAAATAGCCTCTTGGCTTGGGGCACAGAGAGTTGTTTTCCATCCGGGTTTTTATTCTGGGATGTCTTCGGAAGATGCGAGTATTAGGATTAAAGAGGGTATTATTGAGATGATGCATGTCATTAAAGAAAATAAATGGGATGTTGAGCTTTGTCCTGAGGTGATGGGAAAGAAGAATGTGTTTGGGTCTATTGGAGAAGTTAGTGGTTTGGTCCGTGATACTGGGTGTGGAGTTTGTGTCGATGTTGCTCATGTTTTGGCTCGGTATGGTCGGTATGAGCTTAAAAAGATTGAGGAAGCGTTTCCTCAGAAAAAGTGGCATATTCATTTTTCTGGTATTGAATTTGGGGAGAAGGGCGAGAGGAGGCATTTGAAAACTGAGGTTGAGGAGTGGGAGAAAGTTCTGTGTTGGCTGAAAGGGTTAGGTAAGGATGTTATTTTGATTTGTGAGTCGCCGAATCCGGTTAGAGATTCTGTTGCTGGGTTAGAGATTTGGAGGGGGCTGTAGACTTAATATCAAGATTTAGATAAGTCGCGTGTGATAGATTGTTCATCTAAAGTACGAGGGAAATGCAGTTCTATAGAAAAATCAAGTAAAATTTTAAGAAAATATTTGGAGATTAGCTTTAAATAATATAAGAATCTTTTTATGTTTATGAATTTAATTTTTGTTGGTCCTCAGGGGAGCGGGAAGGGAACACAGGCTAAGAAAGTTGCTGGGAAATTTGGACTTTGTCATGTTTCAATTGGGGATTTGTTGCGTGGAGTTAGGGGGGTTTTGAAAATAGAGATTGATAGGGTTATGAGCAAAGGGGATTTGGTTCCTGATGATTTGACTGTTAAGATTTTGAAAGAGCGATTGGAAAGAAGAGATTGTAGTAAGGGTTTCATTTTGGATGGGTTTCCACGAACTATTAGTCAGGCTAAGGAGTTAGAGAGGATTGCTAATATTGATAAGGTTGTTGAGATTGTAATTAGTGATGAGGAGGCTGTGAAAAGAATTTCTGGGCGTAGAAGCTGTGTTAAATGTGGGGCTATTTATAATGTGAATACCTCACCTAAGCCTAGTGTTAAAGGAGTTTGTGTTAAATGTGGGGGTAAATTGATTCAGAGGAAAGATGATAATGAGTCGGCTTTAAGAGAGAGATTGAAGGTTTATCATAAGGAGACAGAGAGTGTTTTGGACATGTATGATTCTTTTAGGATTGATGGGGAGCAAAGTATTGAGAAAGTGACGGCGGATATTTTGCAAGTTCTAGAATAAATATTCTTTTGCAAGTTGTTTTATGTCTGATTTTGAGAATCCTGTTGTTTCTTCCAAAGCTCCTGCTCATCCATTATTTCTCTGGAAAAATCACACTTTCTTTTCGCATAATTTTTAGTACAATATTGTCCGCAGATAAATGTTGGATGAGTTAATCCTAACCAGTGTCCTATTCCGTGTCCTAAATTAATAGGATTATTTGTGGAGTAGATTAATCTTGTCTTTTTGTCATAATGTATCCAGACATTTTCTTTTATTATAGCTATTATATCTAGTTTATTTTGGAGTATATTTGCCCTTTCTTTTTCTTGCGAATAGTCTTGAGAAGGTTTTGCGCACATAGTTTCTATATGCCTGAGTATTATTATTTAATTTAATGGATTAAAGTTTATAGCATTATTTGCTAATTGGGTTGGATTTTTTGTATATGGGTCTTTTGGTGTTTGGCGTATACTTATAAGTCCTAGTTTTAATTTTGGCATTTTAGATATGATTAATAAATATTTATTTCAATTCTTTTTCTTTTTTTAAATCTTCTTTTTGTTGTTTCTCTTCTTCTAGCATTCTGTGTCTTAGTTCAGAGATTTTTTCTAAAATCCTTTTTGCTTTTTCTGGGGAATCCCGTGCTGTGTTTAAAACATAAAGAATTTTTTTTAGAATGTCGTCGTAGGATTCTCTTTTATGTTCTCTGAGCTTCTCTATTCTAAATTTCGTTTCTTCTAGGAGTTTTATTGTAGTTATCTTTCCTTTTGGTTTTTTGTTATTACTCATTTTTACGATGTATTGTATACTTAGGTATACTTTTTAAACCTTTTCGTCTCTTTGGAATTACAACAATCAGAAGGTTTATATAGGTTTTGGAGGTTAAAATATTAACTAAATTCAAAATGAAAAATATGAAAAGAAATGTACTTTTGATTCCTTTTGTTGCAGTTTTAACTTTGATGCTTGTGGGTTGCGCTTCTGCTGCTACCTTCCATGTTAACAAAGTTGAAATGGATGGTGCTAATGTAGTCAATGAAGCTGTTTCTGGATTTTCTGCAGGCAGTGTAGTTCCAGTTAGAGTTTGGTTTGATTCTACTAAAAACCAGAGCAATGTAGAGATTAAAGCAGAGTTCCAAGGGTATGACGGGACAAGGGCTGTTTCTCAGAACTTCGGTTTTGTTGAGGCTGGCACAGAATACCGTTCTAATATTCTTAATATCAAGATTCCTAGTGATGTTGATTACTCTAGTGAGGACACAATTCTTTATGTAACAGTTTCTTCTCGAGATGGAGAAGAGCGAATGGAATATCCTATTAAGTTACAAAGAAAGTCCTATAAGCTTGAGGTTTTGGCTGTAGAATATAGTTCTAAAGTGGCTGCTGGAGATGTTTTCCCTGTTTCTGTTGTTGTAAAAAATGATGGTTATGACTTTGCTAAAGATAATTTCGTTAGTGTTTCTATTCCTGCCTTGAGTATTTCTACTCAAGAATATGTAGGAGATTTAGATTCAAGGGAAGATTATACTAAGGACAACCATGAAGAAGATGCTGTTCAGAAAACGGTATACTTGAAGGTTCCTAAAAACACTAGAAGTGGTGTTTATGATATGGAAGTTACAGTATATAATGGTGATTCAAAAACTATTACTGGTAAGTTGATTGCTATTGATGGTCTTGAGTCTGAAAACGCTACTGCAATTGTTGCTAATGATGCTTCTGGAGAAGAGGCTTCAACTTCTGTTGTTGCTTTGACTGTAGTTCTTGTAATTATCTTTGTTGTTCTCCTTGCTGTTTTGGTTGCTCTTTTGACTAAGAAAGAAAAGCCAATGGAAGAAGTTGAAACAAGTTATTACTAATTATTAATTTTTTTATTTTTATTTTTATTTTGCCCTCGTTTGAGGGCTTAGAATTTTTTTGAGATTAGATGTATTATGGAAAAAATAATATGGGAAATTGCATTGTGATTTATATTATATCTTTAGGGATATAATCTTCGAAATATTTTCCTGCATGGATACTCCGTATAAATTTGAGGCTTCAGATATTAAGGTATCATTATGTGTGATTACTATATATTGTCCTGTTGTCATATATTTTTTTATTAGAGCGGCTAGGAGTTCGGAATTATGTTTATCTAGAGCGGCGTCGATTTCGTCGAATACGTAGAAGCAGTATGGTTTGAATTCTTGGATTGCGAAGATTAGAGACAGGGCTACCATCGTTTTCTCTCCACCTGAAAGAGATGTGATATCGAAATATCTCCCTCGGGACAATTTTACTAAAATATTTAGTCCACCATCGAATGGATTTTTCTTGTTTTCTAGTTCTAATATGACTTCTCCTTTTCTTGAAAGTTGTGTGAAATTTCGTGTAAAATATTCGTTTATTGCATATAGTGTTGATAGAAATGATTTCTTTTTCTTTTTATCTATTTCTTGAATTATTTTATCTATTTTTTCTTTTTCTTCTTGAATTATTTTTACCTTAGTATTTATTAGAGTTACCTGTTCTTCTATTTTATCAAATACTTCTAATGCCCTAAGATTTACATTTCCTAGCCTAGATATTCTAAATTGGGATTTTTGGAGGCGTTCTTTTAGCTCTTCGGTTGATAGGGCAAGAGTTTCTAGTGTTTCGAATTCTAAGAGTTCGGAGTTTAGAGATTCTATTTGTGCATCAAGTTGTGCTCTTTGTATTTTATTATGGTTTATTTTATCTTCGGAATTTTTCATGGTATGCTGTAATCCTATAATGTCGGTTTCTATCACTTTTTGTTGGTCTTGGAGTGAATTTCTGAGGTCGAAGAATTTCTGAGATTTTTCATATAGTTTTTGTTCTTCTATTTCTTTTTTTATAGCTTCTTTATCTCTTTCAGTTATTTTCAGTTCAATTTTTTTCAGTTCAATTTGGGATTCTTCCATATCTCTTTGTGTTGCCTTTAATTCCATGGAGAGTCTTCCTATTTCTCTCTTTTTTATTTGTATTTCTGTGTCTACATCCATGTCCACGAAAGAAATTTCTTGGAGATTAAGTCTTGTTTCATCATATTTTTCTTCTATATTTTTCAGGGATTCGAAGTCTTTCCTTTTGGAATGCATTCTTTCATTTAGGGTTTTTAGTTCTCCTTTTGTGTCTGCCTGTTTTTCTATTAATGTCTTAATTTGTTCTTTCTTTTCATTTGAATTTTTTAATTTGATTTTATCTATTGTTAATTCCTCTAGTTTTGTCCTGAGTTGCTTAAGTCTTTCTTTTAGGTAGTTTGTTTTCGCAGTAGCTTCTATTTTAGATTTTAGATTTATTTCTATTTCTTTTGATGCGGATTTTATTTTTTCATTTGCATTTGTTGATATTCTATTTTT
Organism: Candidatus Woesearchaeota archaeon; assembly: GCA_964601675.1. Lineage (GTDB taxonomy): Archaea > Nanobdellota > Nanobdellia > Pacearchaeales > GW2011-AR1 > JAGVXH01. Next base: position 1,623 of record CAZROF010000028.1, on the reverse strand, counting down.
ATGATTTTCTCTTACTTCTTGTTTACATATCGGGCAGGATTTTAGAGAGATAATATCTGATTTTAGTTTATCTTCTCTTTTTACATCCATTTCTAAAATTGCGTTTCTTTTTTCTTTTTCTAATATTTCTTTTTCTAATATTAAGATTTGGTTAGAGGTATTTTCTATTTTTGAATTTGTTTCAAATTTTAAGGATTCGTTTCTTTCTTGGAATTTTTCATATTTTATTTCATTGAAAAGTGATGTTATAGTTTGTTCTATTAATTGGACTTCTCTTTGTGATTCTATTAGAAATTTCTCTTTTTGGATTTTTTCGTTTTCAAATGTTGAGAGGTCGGATTTCAATATATAAAATTTTCTTCGTTGTTGTTCTAGTATATCGAATTTTTCTTGGAGAATTTTTTGTTGTTCTTGAGATTTTTTTATTTCTGGAGAAGATGTTTGCATTTGTGATATTTCTGTGTTTAGTTTCTTTCTTTTTTCTTTTATAGAGTCTATTTTTTCTTTTCCTTGTATTAGTCTGTTGTCAAAATTTTCACGTCGAACATCTAGACCTGCTAGTTCTGCTTTGAGATTAGATATTTCTCTGTGGAGAGTTTCTTGTTCATTTGATGTTGAGGATTGGATTTGTTTGTTTACTGCTAGTATTCTATTTTGGAATTCTTCTGCCCTGAATTTTTTTTCTTGTAGCGTTTTTTTGATTTTTTCTATTTCTTTATCTATAGTTTCTATTGTTTTGTTTGTTTGTGATACGTCGTTTTGTTTTTTTGTTCTGGTTTTGGACAGAAGAGTTTTTTTGCATCGTTTTATTGTGGTTTCTAGTTTTTGGTATGAGATTGCTTCTTGTCTTTCTCTGTTTAGGTTTTTTAAGTAGGAGGTTCTTTCTTTTAAGACGGCTGAGACTTCGTGAAGTTTTTCCTCGGTTTTTTCTAGTTCTCTAATGGATTTTGTTTTTCTGGTTTCATATATCGAGATTCCTGCGACTTCTTCTATAATTTTTCGCCGCTCTTCTGAGGTCGCCTTTACTAGGGACTGTATCTCTCCTTGGAGAACTATATTAAATCCGTTTGGATCTACTCCAGCTTGTGAGAGGAGTTCTAGTATATCTTGACGAGTTTTTGTTTTACCATTTATTCTGTAGATAGATTGTCCTGATTTTCTTACTGTTCGTTTTATCGCAACCTCTTTATCGTCTATTGCGAAGGTTTTGTCTGTGTTGTCAAAGGTTAGTTCTACAGATGCTTCTTGAGATCCTTTGTATATTTTGTTTCCAGAGAATAGAAGATTTGCCGCTTTTGCCGCTCTTATACTTTTAATGCTTAATCTTCCAAGAACGAAGCAGAGTGCATCTGTTATGTTTGATTTTCCTGACCCATTTGGTCCGACTATTACGTTCATTGAGTTTTCGAAAGGAATTTCGGTTTTTCTTGCGAAAGACTTGAATCCTTGCATCGTTATCTTTTTTATGTGGGTCATTGGCAAACCTCTGGTTTGCGGGGTGTCGGTAGTTGGTAGTCGGTAGTTAGGTATTTGGGATTTTTAATCTTTTTTTTCATATAAGGGGGAGGGAAGTGGGGTTTTTAAGAATTGTTGATGAAAAGAGGCGTTGTCTTTTATGGAATC
>CAZROF010000027.1:0-13746 GCA_964601675.1 Candidatus Woesearchaeota archaeon | reverse complement strand
GAAGTGGGGTTTTTAAGAATTGTTGATGAAAAGAGGCGTTGTCTTTTATGGAATCCCGGGAATTTTCAGATATATAATTTTCTACAAGATAATACTTTTTGAAAATTGGTTTTTGATTAAAATATGTAGCAAAAATGAATATTTGATTTATCTAGAGTATAGCAATTTTTATAAAGTTTAGATTTGTTGAATTAAGATGGGATTAATGAGTTGGATTAATGGGTACTATGAAGTTAGGGAGATACAGGCAGTTTTTTCTGAGAATGGCAAAAGGGGTCCCGCGCATGCTGTGACGAAATACTATACGTCTGATGGGAAATATTTTAAAACTGAATTTGGGGGAAAATTGACCGCACAAGAAAAAAGAATTTGTGAGGATAATCTTAATTTTATTAAAAGCTCTCCCTTTTCTTGGGTATCTTCAGGTGAGTTGGATTTGCCTTTGGCATTTGCTGAAGATAGTCGTGTTATTATGAAGGGTGACTTGTCGGAGAAATTAGATTAGAATAGTTTTTTTTGAGGAGATTCTTTTGCTTTGAATAGTTTTTTTACGGTGTTCCATGAAAATCTTATTATTGAGGCGTATTTTTTGTTGTCGAAGTTTTCAGTTATGAATTCTTTCGTTTTTGGGTCTGCTGGATAACCTGAGCCGAAGTCTACCTGAAGGTCATCCTTTAATTTTTTTATTTCTTCCTCTCTTTTCTCCTTTGCTAGGATTGAAGCTGCTCCAACTATTGGGTGGTTCGCATCTGCTTTGTGTTCGCAGGAGAGGATTATTTGATCTGGATTTTCTAGGAGTTTTCGTACGTCGTTTGACCATGCCTCTATATTTACAGAAGGGCAGTCTACTATGGCTTTGGTTTTTTCTGATAGGTCTTTTGTTAGATAGTTTATAATATCGGCCGTGTGGATGGCTTCTAGGTAGTTTAAATTTGAGGAGTCATCTATACTTTTTGGTGAGGCTGTTACTATGTGGTATGTGAAGTCTGGTCTTATTTTTTCCGCGATTGATTTTCTTTGTAATGGAGATAGAAGCTTAGAATCTCTTGCGTTTAGCGCTTTTATTTTGTGTTCATCATTTTCATCCATTATTACTCCTGCTAAGGTCATTGGACCGATTACTGGGCCTCTTCCTGCATCGTCAATTCCTAAGAGTTTTGTCATGGGTTGGTTAATTGTTGAGAGTTTATAAGAATAGTGGAGATAAGGGATTTTGCCCAAATTTTACTTTAAAATTTTATCCCATAGTTTAATTTGGATAAAATTTTAGCAAGAATTTTTGCGATCTACTATTCTAAATATAATAGCGGAGACGGGATTTGAACCACGTGACCTTGAGGTTATGGGCCTCACGAGCTGACCAGACTGCTCCACCCCGCTATGTAATTGTTAGCTTTGAGTGCCTTTTAAATATTTTGAATGGGTTTAGATGAGTATACTTTGTCACTGTTATCAATATTGGTTGCAAAATCTATATAAATTTTGTTCTAGTTTTATTTCTATGAAGAAGAGTGATTTTTATTTTTTGGCAGGGATATTATTTGTTCTTTTGCAGATTGTTGCAATTGCTAGAAACTTATATTTTGATTTTGTGTATTTTTTCTGGTTTTGTGATTTTGTTCCTATTATTTTGGCGGTTGCGTTTTTTTTTAGAAAGGATAGTGTCGTTAAGGGTGTTATTAATATAGGATTATTTCCGCAGCTGATTTATACTTTTGGTTTTATTGTTAAGATTTTTTTTGGTGTTTCGTTTTTGAGTGATGTGGAATTGGTTTGGGGTTACAGTATGTTTGTTATTTTTTCTTCTATTTTTATACACTTAGCTACGGTAATTGCATTTGGATTTACTTATAAGGTTGAGCCTAAGGGTAGAGATATGGGGTATTCTTTGATGGGGTTGGTTTTGATTTATATTATGGTAGCTGTTTTTACTTTGCCTATGGATAGTATTAATTATGTTTTTTTGTTGAGTAATTTTTTTAGAGTTGATGCTCTTTCTATTTTTTGGATTCCTATTACTTTTTTGATTGTTGTCGTGCCGACTTATTGGTTTCAGGTTTTTGTTTATCGGTATTTTGAGAGGATGTAGGATGGAAGTCTATTGCCATCATCTTTTTATAGTAATTTTATTGGATAATTCCATGTGGGGATGCCGGAGTGGCCAAACGGGCTGGACTTAAGATCCAGTAGCATCTTGCTTACGGGGGTTCGAATCCTCCTCCCCACATTGAGTCGGATTGAACCCCGGGGGTTTCCCAGAGGGATGATTGTCGTTTCGCTTGACCGTCAATTCTCCTCCCTATATAGTGTGTACTTGTTAAAATGAAAAAAAATGTTAAACTGAAGTTGTGGAGTTTTTTTGCTGTGTTCGTTTTGATAGCTGTGTTTATTCTAATATCTTATTTTGTTCAGGTTAATTTTGAGTTTTTTGAAGGATTGATTATAACTGGTTTGCTTGGGGAGATAATTTATGTTTTGTTAAATATTGTCGCTACGGTTTTTGCTCCTATTACAGTTTTACCTTTGATTGTTTTGGCAGTTGGATTATGGGGCGTTTGGATTGCTTCTATTTTGACGATTTTGGGCTGGACATTGGGGGGTATTATTGCCTTTGGTTTGGCTAGAAAGTTTGGAGTTCCAATTATTTTGAAATTTATTTCTTTGGATGATATTTATAGATTAGAAGAGAGGATTATGATTGGAAATACATTTTGGAGTGTTGTTTTTTTAAGGATGGTTGTCCCGGTTGATGTTTTAAGTTATGCTTTGGGTTTATTTAGTAAGATTGGATTTTGGACTTATGCTTTAGCTACATTGATTGGAGTTATTCCTTTTGCTTTTCTGTTTGCGTATTTGGGCGAGGTATCATATATTTATCAAATTAGTTTAGGGCTTATTTTTTTAATTGGAATTTTGATTGTTTTAATTTATAGAGAAGTTTTGGAGAAAAATAAAATATAATTAATTTAATCCGAATGATTCTGTAAAATTTACGATTAATTTATATTCATTAAGATAATTTTTTCCTTTTTGATTTATAGAATAAGTTTTTCCCTTTTTCTTTTTGTGTTCTTTGATGAATCTTTTTGAGATTAATTCTTTTAGATATTCATCCATCATGGTATGTGAGAGATTTGATTTGTATAAAATATGTGTTGGCTTGATTTCTCCGTTTTTTTTATTTATTGTGGAAAGGATGTCTTTGATTACTTGGAGTTTATCTCTCTTTTTTGTCATTTTTTTAAGACTAGTATAAAATTTAATAAAATAAGAAGATATGCTATTAGTTCGAGAAAGTGTCCGATGACGTAATAGATTCCGTGATTGACCGAGATTAGAAAATGGAGATTTCCGAAAAGTAGAAATACAAATGCTATTAGGATGAAGAGAGTTTTGTACTGTTTATTTTTTAGATAATTTTTTAGATAATGAATTGAAATAAACACTAGAAGAATTGATGCCATTGCGTAGAAGACATAGAGTTTGTTTTCTGCGAAGATTATTGATGCGAGAGGCAGGGTTAAAAGGAGAGTATATGTTGTTTTGTTTTCTATTTTAAGAGTCATGTAGGCGAGGGTTATTAATCCTATGAGGAAGAAAAACATGTGAGAGTATGCACCTATGATGTTTAGGGAATCTATACTATTTAGTTTCATCATGTTGCAGATATTCTTATTTAGAGTTGAGATAATTGAAAAATTAAGAAAGGATTGAATGAAATAGTGCAGGGAGATGAGTATAAAAGATATTCCAAAGAGTTTTGCCGATTTTTGTTCTGAGAGTTTGTATATTTTGAATGCAAAAAGTCCAAGAGTTAGCGTTATGATTGCGAATGCGAGTTCGAATATTACTGCGTAGTTAAAAAACCAACTTGGAATTATAAATAAATTTACCATTTCAGACTAATATTTGTAGATGATGAAGATGTTTTTTAAGTGTTATGAAAGATTGTTCTTTATTTTTGTTTAATAATCATTTAATAAGGAAATATTTTAGGGATGTTATGAAAAGTTTCAAAATATTTAATACAATTGAAAGGAGGAGCCTATGAGTAAGAAGAAATTTAAGCTAGGAAGTGCGGAAACTACTGCGATTGTGATTGGAGTTTTTTTGTTAATTATGTTTGCATATAATGGTGTTCGACTTTCTGGTGTTTCTGCTGGTGGAGAGATGATGCCTTTGGTTGGTGCTAGTGAGATAATTCCTACTGGAGTCCCTGAGATTTATGGGAGTGAGCTTGGGATTAGTTATGATGACGTTTCGGCTGCGAATCCGCAAAAAGCTGATGCTACTATTCGAGTTATGAAAAATATTGACATATCGTTGACTTTGAAGGGAGCTGATTTGGATAGATATATTCGTATTGGAAGTCAAATTAGTTGCGAGTATTGTTGTGGTGCGTCGTCGATAATTTTTAGTGATGGTCGAGCGGCGTGTGGCTGTGCACATAGTTATGCTATGCGAGGACTTGCTAAGTATTTAATTACGGAGCATGGTAATCAATTTAGTGATGATGAGATATTAACAGAGATGGCAAAATGGAAAGTTTTGTTTTTTCCTGGAATTCATGAGACTAAGGCTGCGGTTTTAAAGTCGCAAAATATTGATACTAACTATATTAATTTAGCTAGTAATGCATATAGAGGAGCCGAGAAGGGAACAGCTAAGAAATCTAGCGGTGGAATGGTGGGTGGATGTTAATGGCAATGGATAAGAAAACATTTTGGATAATTGCTGGAATTGGCTTGGCTGCTTTGGTTTTATTGGTTGTTTGGCAAACTATGCAGATTAATGCATTGAGTGTTGGAGCTGGTACTACGAAAGCTGTGGCAACAAGTGTTGTGAAAGCTAGTTCTGGAATGGTTGGAGGCTGTTAAGTCTAATGTTATTTATTTATTTTATTTTTTAATTGACGGCGGGAAAGACCGCATTATAATAATGGGGATTGAAGAGTCTTGTTGTTTGGAGTAAAAAATGATGGCAAAGAAAAAAATGTATGTTGGGGGAATTGGAGCAGTGATTATTGCTGCTTCGTTTTTATTTATTAGTTCTAATGTTAGTAGTTATCCTGCTTTGGATAATTTTGATGGTGTTGTAGAGTTTTATAAGAGTATGAGTTGTGGTTGCTGTGGCTTGCATGCTAGTTATTTGTCTGGGGCTGGGAATTTAAATGTTGATGTTATGATTATGGATGATGTTGAGGTTGCTAAGGATAAATTAGGCATTCCCGAAGATTTGAGAACTTGTCATACTTTTATTATTGGAGATTATTATGTTGAGGGACATGTCCCGCTTGAGGCTTTAGAAAAATTAATAAGCGAAAAGCCTGATATTGCTGGGATTGCTTTGCCTGGGATGCCTGCTGGAAGTCCCGGAATGCCGGGGAAAAGATCTGGGGACTGGGTTATTTATGCGGTTAATCATGATGGAAGTTATGAGGAGTGGATGGTAATATGAAGGGAAAGAATTTATTTTTATTTGCTCCGATTTTTTTAGCTACTAGAGTTATGGCACACTGTCCTCTTTGTACGATTGGTGCTGGTGCTGCTGCTGGTGCTGCGGTTTGGCTTGGGGTTAGTAAGATTGTTGTTGCTTTATTTATTGGGGCGTTTTCTATGTCTATGGGGATGTGGTTTGCTGGAGTTGTTAAGAAGAAATATATTCCTTTTCAAAATTTTGTGATTGTTTCTTTGGTTTTTTTTACAACTCTTTTGCCTATATTGCCTTTATTTAGTGCGATTGGTCCGCTTTATTTTTCTTTTATTGGTGATTATGGCACCACTTTTGCTGTTAATTATTCTCTTTATACTGGATTACTCGGAGGATTGATAATTCTTGTTTCTCCTAGTGTTAGTAAAGAAATAACTAAATTAAGAAAAGGAAAACATATTTCATTTCAGACTATGATTTTGAATTTTGTGATTCTTTTGGCTATAGGGGTAGCTATTCAGATTTTAGTTTAATATGGATAAGAAAAATTTTGTTAAAAAGGTTGAGGATATAAAGAAGGCTAATAAATTAGATTTGTCGGTTGGTGAAGATTTGTCTATTGGTTTGATGAATTTGGTTTCGCTCGAGGAGCATTTTTTATTTTCGTTTATGAAGAGTGAAGATTCTAAGTATTTGGAATTTTTGGAAGAGACGCGAGAGGTTCGAAAAAGGCTGTTGGCTAAGATTGTTAGAAAAGAAGATGGAGATTTTGCGGAGACTTGGTGTATTAGTAAGCATTTATTGGGGACGTCTATGAGGCTAATGGAGGTTGGGACGAAATACTTACACGATGATAAGAAAGTTGAAGCTGAGGAGCTTTTTGTGGATGCGTTTAATATGTATAGTATGTTTTGGTCTGTGAATAGATTTTTAAATATTAAAAATGGTGAAAAAGAATTTAGTATCGCTGGGTTTGATAAAAAGAAAACTAAGTCCCATAAGGGCAAGTTGTCGAAATTGTCTGAAAAATTAAAGGAGGCACTTGATTGTTGTAGAGAATAATGATAAAGTGGAATAGTAAGGTTAATGAAAAAGATTATGTTCGTTTTGTTGTAATTATTGGTGTTTTGGTTTTGGGATATTTTGTTTATGCAAATTTTATTCCAAAGAATTTTGATAACACGTTAAAGATTGATGTTGTTGAGATTAGTGTAGATTGTGCCGATTGTTTTGATTTTTCTGGGTTTAATAAGAGTCTTCAGGAGAAGGGTATTAAAATTGATGACTATGATGTTTATGCTTATAATTCTTCGAAGGGGAAAAAGGCAATTAAAAAATATGGTATTAAAAAATTGCCTGCATTAATTGTGGTTTCTAAGGATGTTGGATCTATGGATATTGAGGGAGTTTTTGATGTGAAGGATGACTATGCGGTTTTGAAAAGGAACGTTCCTTATGTTGATGAATCTGGCAAGGTTCGAGGTTTGGTTGATATGATTGAAGTTGATGCTAATTGTGAAAATTGTTTTCCACTTGCACCTTTGAAAAATAAATTTGAACAGATGGGTGTGAAGATGAATGAATATGAAGTTGTTGGTGCTGGGTCGGCTCGTGGACTAGAGATGGTTAAGAAATATAATTTGGATTTTGCTCCTGCTCTTTTGATTTCTAAGAATATTGATGAATATGGATGGATTATGTCTGAGATTAAAGGGCTTCTTGTGGATAAAGGGGATTATTATTTGTTTAATAGTGCTATTGCTCCATATAAGGATTTGACTAATGATGTTGTTCGAGGAAATGTTAGAATTACGCTTCTTGAGGATTCGAGTTGCAAGGATTGTTTTGATGTTAATAAACTAAAAGAATCGTTTCAGGCTGCTGGAGTTTCGTTTATTAGCGAGAAGGTTTTGGATATTTCTAGTTTTGAAGGCAAGGCTTTTGCTAAGAAATATAATGTGACTGCGGTTCCAACTGTGGTTTTATCAAAAGAGATTTTGGATTATTCTCAGATTAGGGGAGCGTTAAAGGATGCTGGGACTTTTGATGAGAAAGATCAGAGTTTTGTTTTTAGAAAGTTGGACGCTATTGGTAAATTTCGAGAGGTTAAGTTATGATTATTGTTAAGAGGAGGTTATTAGATGGAAGTAGATAGGACTGTTGTTATTGTTGGCGTTATATTAATTATCGTTCTTGGTTTTTTTGTATTTGCACAGTTTGGTGGTGCTGAAGCTGGAGTTTCTAAGGGAGTTAGTTATGCTAGTCAGTATGCTGGTGGAGGCTGTGGTCGTTAGTTAGGATAATGGCGTTTGAATGTAGTAGATGTGATCGTAAATTTGTTTCTGAGGATAGCTTGGCTCAACATGTTAGTATGAAACATCCGATGGAGGAAAAAAAGAAATCTAATTTGAAAGGATATTTTGTGTTTTCTATGATTGCGTTGATTATTTTACTTTTTGGGGCTATTATTTATTCCTATTCTCAACGACCTGGTGAATATGATGATTTTGCTAAGTGTTTGACTGAGAAGGGTGTTGTTGTTTATGGAAATGATTTTTGTCAGTATACTGGGAAACAGTTGAATTATTTTGGTCGGTCAGATAAATATTTAAATTATGTGAAGTGTGCCAATAATCAGGAGTTGTGCGATAAGAAGGAAATAACGATTACTCCTACTTGGGAGGTTAATGGTTCTATGTATAAAAGTGTTCAAACTTTTGAAAAATTGTCTAGTTTAACTGGGTGTGTATTTAGATGAGTAGCTTGGTTTTGCCAGAATATTTTATCTTTCTTATAAATTTTAGAATGTATGGTTTTGGGAAAGCGATGTTAGTAAATGGAGGCTTGGATTGTAATGAACGGTAAGGTTAGGGGTGTTGCTTGGGGGACGTTTGCAATTATTATAGTTTTGTTGATTAATTGGATTATTTTGATTTTGTTGAATTTTCCTTTGATGGCTATTAATCTTATTGCTCAATATTGGTATTTATTTGTTTTATTAATTGGTGGGTTCGGCTTTCAGATTGGATTATTTATTTATTTTCATAGTTTAAATGCAATTAGTTGTGGAACGACGGTTGCTTCTGGAGGTATTTCTGTTGTTAGTATGATTCTTTGTTGTAGCCACTATCTTTTGAATATTTTGCCCTTTCTTGGAGCATTGATTGGGGTTTCATTTTTCTCAGTATTGTCGGATTGGACTTTTGAGTTTTTAATTTTGGGAGTTGTTTCAAATGTGATTGGTATTGGAGTTTTGTTTTATCAGAAAAATAAATATTGGAAGAAAAATAATGGATTATTTTAAGAAAAGTGGTAAGGTAAATAAAAAAATTTTAGATTATATTGGGATTAGTGTTGTTGGTTTATTATTTATTGGAAGTGTTATTGTTGGATTTATTTTTTCCTATTCTAAAAATGTTGTTGTTGGGGGTGATTTGAATTTAGAACAGTATAGGTTGGATAGTGTACCGTTGGATTGTCGGTTGCCTAGTTATGAGAGTGAAATTGAATCTTGGAAGGAGTATTTAAGCCATTACTAGAATGCATTATATTGCTTGGAATATTTTAAATAATGTGAGGATGTTTTAAGACAATATGTTCTGGGTGTGGAGATGAATATGTTCGTGTCAATGTTTTTATTTTTATTTTTATTTTGAAAGGGATTAAAAATGAAAAAAATATTAAGTTTGATTTTTGTTATAGTTTTTTTGTTTTGTTTTGTTTCTGCTAATATTGATTATAGCGGCTCTATGATGGGAGGATGTTATGGAACTGGGGGGAATTTTTTTGGGTGGATTGTTGGATTGTTAATTGTAGCTCTTTTGCTTTTATTAATTATTTGGTTATATAAACAAATTTGGGGGAAGCAGGGCTATAATGAAAAGAAATAAAGAGAGAGGTAATTTATTGTTATAATGAAGAATGTGAATTTGTTTATGTGTTTGAAAAGTGAATTAAGAGGTGTGAGTTATGACGTATGTAATTAAACATTCTATGAAAGGAGGTGATTAATATTGTACAGAAATTGAATGCAAATGCTGTGGGATATAGTTTAGCTATTTTGTCTGGATTAAGTATGTTAATCTTTGGTATTTTTGGAAATTTAGGTTGGTATATGGGGGCGGTTGATGCTATGACTCAGTGGCATATGTTTTTTAGTTTAAGCGTTGGAGGAATAATAGCTGGAATTATTGAGGCGTCTATTTGGGGCTTTATTGCTGGTTGGTTAGCTACTTATTTTTATAATATGTTCGCTTAGAAAAATGTAATGGTTTTGGTGAAATCCTAATGGGTCAGAATTGAAAATTGATTTATAACTAATTGTGTAACTGAAACAAAGGGTTTCATCAGAGTCATTATGACGAAATATTTAAATATTTAAATAGTTGATAAAGTATTATGATTAAAATGTATAAAAATAAACGGGTTGTTAGCGAAATTCTTGATGTTGCAGGTATAAGAATTGGAGGGGAAAACTCGTGGGATATTTGTATTCACGATGATAGATTTTATGACAGAGTTTTAAGAGAGGGCTCCTTGGGACTTGGTGAATCTTATATGGATAAGTGGTGGGATTGTGATAAACTTGATGAATTTTTTGATAGAATTTTGAATGCTAAGTTGGAAGAAAAGGTTAGTTTTAGTAAAATAATTATTCCTTGGTTGGGAGCCAAATTTTTGAATTTACAAAATAGAAAAAGAGCATTAAAAGTTGGAAGACAACATTATGATATTGGAAATGATTTATATCGTGAGATGTTGGGTAAAACAATGGCATATACTTGTGCATATTGGAAGAATACAAACGACCTTAATGCAGCACAAGAAGCAAAATTTGAACTAATTTGTAGAAAAATTGGTTTGAAAAAAGGAATGAGGATTTTAGATATTGGTTGTGGTTGGGGGACTTTTGCTGCATTTGCATCGAAAAAATATGGGGTAGAGGTTGTTGGGATTACGATTTCAAAAGAGCAAGTGAAGTTGGGCAGAAAGCTTTGCGAGGGATTGCCAGTTGAAATAAGATTTCAGGATTATAGAGATGTGAATGAGAAATTTGATAGAATTGTTTCTTTGGGAATGTTTGAACATGTTGGGGTTAAAAATTATAAAAATTATATGGAGAAGGTTGGGAGTTGTTTAAATGATGGTGGACTGTTTTTATTACAAACAATTGGAGAGAAAAAATCTGATGAGAGAATAGACCCTTGGATTGATAAATATATTTTTCCTGGTGGCATACTGCCTTCTGAAAAACAGATAGTTGGGGCTAGTGAGGGAGTTTTTATTGTTGAGGATTGGCACAATTTTGGAGCGGATTATGATAAGACGTTAATGGCGTGGCACGAGAATTTTAAGAATGGGTGGGCTTCAATAAAAGGGGATTATGATGAGAGGTTTAAGAGGATGTGGGATTATTATTTATTGAGTTGTGCTGGAAGTTTTAGAGCACGAAAAAATCAGTTATGGCAAATTGTTTTTTCAAAAAATGGTGTTAGTGGAGGGTATGAGTCGTTACGGTAAAATAAATATAAAAAATATAATGTTATAAAATGAAAAAAATTGTAAATTTAGATTTGAAGGAATTGGTTTTCCCTGGTTGTCATTCTAATTTGGAAGAGAGATTAAAAAAGAAAATTAAGGGGGTTTCGGATGTTGTTGTTGATTTTAATTCAAATAGCGTAAGGGTTGTTTTTAATTCTGAGAAAGTAAAGGAGAAAGATATTGTTGATTTTATTAAGAAATGTGGGTATAAATGTTCTGTTTTTGAGGTGGCTGATTTTAAAAAAGAGCATGAGGATATGAAGATGGGCGGATATGAGAAAATGAATATGAAAAATCATGATGCTGTGGACGAAGAAGGGCATGAGGATATGAATAAAGAGGAACATGGCAACCATCATGAGATGATGGTTAAGGAGTTTAGATTGAAAACTATTGTGAGTCTTATTTTTACTATTCCAGTTCTTATTTTGTCTCCTGTTGTTCAAGGGTGGGTTGGTTTTTCTGTTCCTGATTTTGGTTTTAATGGTATTTTGCTTGTTTTTCTTGCTTCGGTTATTGCTATTTATGGGGCTTCTCCTTTTTATCGTGGTGCGATTCGTTCGTTAAGAAGTAGAATTCTTGATATGAATGTGTTGGTTAGTTTGGCTGTTTTATCTGGATTTTTGTATAGTTTGGGTTCGACATTTTTATTTAATGCTCCTGATTTTTATTGGGAAACTTCTACTTTGGTGCTGTTTTTAGTTTTTGGACATTGGATGGAGATGCGTGCGGTTGTTGGTGCTTCTGGGGCGTTAAACGAGTTAGTAAAACTAATTCCTCTTAAGGCTAATCTTGTTAAGGGAAAGAATATTGTTGTAATTAATAGCTCTGAAATTAAGATTGGTAATGTGCTTCTTGTTCGTCCTGGGGAGAAAATACCAATTGATGGTAAGGTTATTGAGGGTGAGAGTAGTATTGATGAATCTATGATTACTGGAGAATCTAAACCTGTTTCTAAGAAGGTTGGGAATGAAGTAATTGGTGGGACGATTAATGAATCTGGTTCGATTAGGATTAAAATTGAGAAGTCAGGTGAGGATACAGCTCTTGCTCAAATTATTAATTTAGTGAAAGATGCTCAGTCATCTAAGCCAAAAACTCAAAAGTTGGCTGATAGGGCTGCTCATTATCTTACACTTGTTGCTGTAATTGTTGGTGTTTTGACTTTTGGATTTTGGTTTGGTATTGCTAATATGGGGGCTGTTTTTGCTCTTACTTTGATGGTTACTGTTTTTGTTATTGCTTGTCCTCATGCGTTGGGTTTAGCTATTCCGACGGTAACTTCTATTTCTACGACTCTTGCTGCTAAGAATGGTATGTTGGTTAAGGATATGAAGGCTATGGAGATTGCTAAGAATATTGATTATGTTGTTTTTGATAAGACTGGGACTTTGACTCGGGGCGAGTTTGGTGTTTCGGATATTGTGTCGTTGGGGGATTGGAGTGAGGAAAAAATTATTAAGAATGCCGCGGCTCTTGAAGTTAATTCTGAACACGTTATTGCTCGTGGAATTGTTAAGAAGGCTAAAGATATGAATTTTGAGATTTTAAAGCAGGTTAAATTTTCTGCTGTTTCTGGGAAGGGAGCTAGTGCGGTTATTGATGGGATGAATGTTTATGTTGGCAATGAGGCTTTTATAAAATTATTGAAGTTGGATTATTCTAAATTTGTGAAGAAATTAGAGAGACTTTCTTCTCAGGGTAAGACGGTTGTTTATGTGGCTACGAAAAAAGAGATTAAGGGACTGATTGCACTTTCTGATGTTGTTCGAGATGAGTCTCATGAGGCGGTTGAAGCTTTAAAAAAATTAGGGGTTAAGGTTGCGATGCTTACTGGGGACAATAAAATTGTTGCTAAAGCAGTTGCTGAAGATTTGAAATTAGATAGTTATTTTGCGGAGGTTTTGCCTGGGGATAAGGCTGAAAAAATTAGGGAGTTGCAAGCTAATGGTTATCGTGTTATGATGGTTGGAGATGGTGTAAATGATGCCCCCGCTTTGACTCAAGCAGATATTGGTGTTGCTATTGGCACTGGCACTGATGTCGCTGTTGAGAGTGCTGATGTTGTTTTAGTTAAAAATGACCCTAGAGATATTCCCAATCTTGTTTTTCTTAGTAAGAAAACTATGAGTAAGATGAAACAAAATCTTATTTGGGCTACTGCTTATAATATTGTTGCGATTCCTGTTGCGGCTGGGGTTTTGTATCCTTGGGGGATTAGCCTGAAGCCCGAGGTTGCTGCTTTGATTATGGCTACGAGTTCTGTTATTGTTGTTGGAAATGCCTTAATGTTGAAGAGGATTAAGTTGAGATAACAAAAATATATACGATTGTTGGAGTTGGTCCTTCTGGATTAGTTGTCGCTATTAATTCAGCTAAGGTTGGATATAAAGTTAGGATTTATGAGAAAAATGAAAATGTTGGGATGAGATTGAATGGAGATTTTCAAGGGTTGGAAAATTGGAATTATGAGGAGGACATATAAAAAATAATTAAAAATATCATTAATATAAAATTATTATGAAGTTTTTTATATTTGGATAATAATTTTCTTATAAATAAATATTTGATGATGATGTGTTTAGATGAGGTAGATTTTAATTTGTTGAATATAAGACAATGAGTGTACTTTTAAGTAATAATGAAATGAAATTTAGAAATATTGTAAGGGGTTTTAAATAAAATGATAAATAATACGCATCAAACTATTGGTTGGTCTGGAATTTTTTTTGGGAATATTAGTTGTTCTTAATGAAGGTCTTGCTTGGCTTGGAG
>CAZROF010000026.1:0-14098 GCA_964601675.1 Candidatus Woesearchaeota archaeon | reverse complement strand
AGAAAAGAAAAATTAAAATTTGGGCGAAGCCAAGCAACATGGATTATCAATACTAAAGTATCGTTAATCCTTGTTATACTAATTAAAACAATAGTTTTATATATCTTTTCAGATTTAATTTTTAATGAATGGTCTGATTAAGAAATTAGAAATTGAGCTAGAAATTAGAAATTTTTCTAAACAGACCGTTAAGGGGTATTTGTTTTCTGTAAAGAAATTTATTAATTATGCTGAGGATAAAGGATTAAATGAAAATGTATTGAAAGATTATATCCGACAAACTCTAAAAAGGAAAAATCCTTCTAGTGTTCGTAAAGATCTTTTTGCTATAAAATTTTTCTTTGATAATGTTTTGGGACACCCGGTCAATTTACCTAATCCTAAGATAAATAACCCTCTTCCAGAAATACTGAATATCTCTGAGATTAGAAAACTTCTCGAGGCTACTTCGAATATAAAGCATAAATTAATTTTGAAATTGTTTTATGGTTGTGGATTGCGAGTTAGTGAGATTGTTGCCTTAAAAAATGAAGATATTAATTTTGAAGATGATTTAATTCATATAAAATTGGCAAAAGGGAAAAAGGATAGATTTGTTAGTATTCCATCTTCTCTTAAAAAAGATTTAAAAAATTATTCTTCACTGAATGACTCGAAAATTTTATTTTTATCGAACCGTGGTGGGAAACTAACCGGAGATTCAATACGAAAAATTGTTAGGAATTCTGCCAAGAAAGCTGGAATTAAAAGAAGGGTTCACCCTCATTTACTTAGGCATTCTTTTGCTACACACTTATTAGAGGCTGGAACTGATTTGAGAATTATTCAAAAATTACTCGGGCATTCGGATATTAAAACAACTCAAATTTATACTCACATTTCACAAGCTTCAATTAAAAATATAAAGTCTCCTTTGGATAATATATGATGAGAAAGAAGGTAATTGCGTTTGATATTGGTGGAACTAATATTCGATGTGGGCTGATTCAAGGCCGAAAGATTTTGAAATTGATTCGGCGTGATACCCCCAAAACTCAAAAAGCTTTTTTAAATAGTATCGTTGAAATGGGACTGAG
Organism: Candidatus Woesearchaeota archaeon; assembly: GCA_964601675.1. Classification (GTDB taxonomy): domain Archaea; phylum Nanobdellota; class Nanobdellia; order Pacearchaeales; family GW2011-AR1; genus JAGVXH01. The sequence goes on along the minus strand of CAZROF010000026.1, from coordinate 13,022 downwards.
TTTTATTGATAATGATGTAATCGGGATTGGAGTCGGATTTCCTTCTCCTGTTAAAGATGGTGTTGTTAAAAATCCTCCAAATATTGATATAAAAAATTTTAATTTGAAAAAGTATCTGGAAAAGAAATTTAGAAAAAGGGTTGTTATTGCAAATGATGTTGATTGTGCTGCTTTGGCTGAGTTGAAGATTGGAATTAAAAAAAAGAATTTCTTTATGATTGCGCTTGGTACTGGTATTGGAGGTGGGATTGTTATCGATGGGAAACTATATCATGGAGGCAGTGGGTATGGTAGTGAACTCGGACACATTCTTATTAGGGGCAGGGATTTTGAATCTCTATGGAAAGGGACAAAGAAAAAAATTGAGAAGGAATTTGGGAAAGGTGTTTTAGTTCGAGATTTGTGTAAGATGAGAAATAAGAAGGCTAGAGAAATATTAGAAGAGGCTTCAGATTATTTAGGGGAGGGTATAGCATCTGTTATTAGTGTATTGGATTCCAAGGTGGTTGTTCTAGGTGGGGGAGTTAAAGATAGTGGAAAAGTTTTTTTAAAAATGGTTAATAAAGCCGTATGGAAGAATTCTTTTTTACCAAAAAAAGTTAAAGTAATTTTTGGGAAACTAAACGAACCTGGAATTTTGGGGGCTTCGTTTCTTTTAGAGAAAAATATTTAGGTGGTTGGTTTTTAGTTTCCACTAATTGATATGAAAAGTTAATTCTTTGACTTCACGATTTATAGGACTTTTGGTTTTATTGATTAGTAGAAAGGGATTTAAATCATGAATTAATTTTATTCCTATGAAAAAAGGTAATGCCATCTTACATGAATTAAAAGAACATCTCCCCTTTACACTTGTGGCTAGTTTATCTGCTGGGCTCTTAGTTGCTATCTTTTATTCTATAGGGAAAGTTCCTTCTGAAAAATTATTTGAAATTATTCATCCTGCACACATTTTTGTTTCGAGTATAGCAACTTCAGCTATTTATTGGAAATATAAGAAATCTGTTTGGAAAACTTTCATAGTGGGGGTTAGTGGCGCAATTGTTATTGGGAGCTTAAGTGATGTGTTGTTCCCATTTCTTGGAGGGCAAATTTTTTCTCTTCATACTACTTTTCACTTACCTATTTTAGAAATTCCTTTTGTTATTTTGGGCATTGCTCTTCTGGGTTCAATGGTTGGAATGTATTTTGGTTTATTTAGAGTTAGCCACACTCTTCACGTATTCTTTTCCGTTTTTGCGAGCTTATTTTATTTGTTAGCATTTTCTATTAAAATGAACTTTAGTGCTATTCTCCTTGTTTCGGGACTAGTGTTTTTAGTGGTTTACATCCCTTGTTGTATTTCAGATATTGTGTTTCCTCTTTTATTTTTGAAGCGTCCATGTTTGGAATGTGGGCATTGGCACTAGGGAAACTTTATACACGCTTTAAGAATTACGACGTTTTAATTCATACTTGGGAATTTATTATTAACACAATCTACCAGTCTACCGCTTTCTGATTTCATATTGGGAATTTATTTCTTATAGAATTTTTTCTTGCCTCATATTTTAGAAAAACTCTTTTTTACTTTCAATGTAAATTATTTATTGAGATACTCTCATTTAGTCAAGATTTATTAATTTGGATGCCTCTATCTTATTATGGAAAATTGTAAAAAGTTAATTAAATTTTGTAAGATGAAATATACTTCTAAAGATTTGAAACTTATTGAAAAAGCTATTAAATTTATAGATTCAAGTTTAAAGGGAAATAAAAAATTCTCTGGTAAATCTTTTGCTGACTTTAATATTGACGTCGCAGAGATTTTGGTCAGAAGTGGACTATCTGCTGAGATTGTTATCGCTGGTATTTTATATGGAACCGAAAAAACTATTAGTTCCGAAATAATTAGTGAGAATTTTGGTAAGGAAATTAGTGAAATTGTTTTTGGACAGCTACGACTTAGAACCATAAGAAATAATAATTTTTCAGTCCAGGCAGATTTAGTTAGAAAAATCTTATTAACCGGACTAAATGATGTTAGAGTTGTTTTTGTCAAGCTGGCTGTAAAACTAGCTAATCTTAGAATTATTTCTGCACTAGAAGAGAAGGAGCAAAAGAGAATCGCAGAAGATATTTTAGAGCTTTACGTCCCTCTTGCCACTCGACTTGGGCTCGATTATATTAAGAATAATTTAGAAGATCTTGCATTTAGAGTAATTCATCCTAGGAAATGTCAGGAAATTTCTAATTTTTTTAAGGAAAGCAAACAGGAAAGGGATCGCTTTATTAGGAGATTTATTAAGGAGATTGAAAAAGATTTAAAATCAAAAGTTGAGTTGGTGGAAGTTAAGGGAAGGAATAAACAAATTAAAAGTATTTTTGATAAGATTATTAACCGAGGGGTTGCACTAGAAAAACAAAAAGATCACTATGCCATTCGAATTATTGTAAAAGATAAAGATGATTGCTATGGCACCCTCGGTATTTTACATGAAAAATATATTCCTATAACTGGAAGATTAAAGGATTATGTAAATTCGCCTAAGCCCAACGGATATCAATCCATTCATACTGTTTTGAGATTACCGGACTCTGAAGAAGAAATTGAAGTACAAATTCGTACTGAGAAAATGGATGAACTCGCAGAAGAAGGTGGAGCGGCTCATTGGAATTACAAAAAGATTGGTGAAGACGCTTCTTTTGAAAAGAAAGTTGGATGGTTAAAAGCTTTGATTAAGTCTCAGAAAGATTCCTCGAACAAGGAATTTATGAAGGATATAAAACTTGACTTATTTGCCGATAAAATTTATTGTTACACTCCTAAGGGTGAGGCTAAGGAGCTTCCAGCGGGCGCAACACTTCTAGATTTTGCATATTATATTCATCAAGAAGTTGGAGAGAGGGCTGTTGGGGGAAGGGTGGACGGGAAATTTGTTTCATTGAGGAAGACTTTAAAAAATGGTTGTGTTGTTGAGATTCTGACTAATAAAAATCAGAGACCTAGGCGGGACTGGTTAAAATTTGTGGTTTCAGCTAAGGCTAAATCTAAGATTAGAAATGGTATTAGAAAACATGAGTCTATTCCTGTTCCGCATAAGCGAACTATAAAGATTAGTAATGAGAATGACTTTGATAGCCTGGTGGAATCTCATGAGTTTCCTACTGGGAAATTTTCTTTTGCGAAATGTTGTTATCCTTTGCCAAAAGATGAATTGCTTGGTATTATGAAATCTCATCAAAAGTTTTTGGTTCATAAGACTGATTGTTCTAGAATTGCTAATAATTTAAAAAATGCAGTTCCTGTGTTTTGGAGAAGCGAGTTTAATCGTCCTTTGAATTTTAAGATTCTATGTGAAGACAGGAGTGGAGTTTTGGCTGATTTATTGAATACTATTTCTAGGATTGGATTTGTTGTTCGAAGTGCTAATGCTAAATTAGTTGGAAATGAATATGTCGAGTGTGATTTTGTGGTTATTCCTAAAGAGTTGGAGGAGGTTTGTTTAATGATTGAGAGAGTAAAGAAGATTCGGAGTGTGGTTCAGGTTTTTTTTGAGTGAGGAAGATTATTATGAAAAATTGACTTTTCTCGTAAGTAAAACGAGCTGGTTGAGAATTTAATATAGGACTTAAATGAAGTTTTTTGCTTGTAAAAAATTTAAAGGAGAATGCGACAAATGCCAAGGAAAACTAGTCAGGTTTATGCCTAAATTTCGCAGATTTCAATTAAGAATATAAAGTCTCCTTTGGATAATTTATAATGGTAGATAGAAAGAAAAGTTACTCAGAATATTTGAAGGGGAGGTTTCCACCAAAAGATGAATTTGTTGAGAGAATGGAGAAACTTCTTGGCCCAGAGGGTGCAAAAGAGTTTTTTGATATTTCTTATACCAAAGCTCCGAGTTCTATTCGGTGTAATAGTTTAAAGATGCAACCTGAAGAGCTACTCAAAAGACTAAGAGATTATGGATGGACTGTTCGGCAACCATTCAAAGATTTCCCTGAGATTATGATAGTTGATGCTGGATTAAAGCCTGGAGATTTAGGAAAGACAAAAGAACATTTGCTTGGATATTATTATGTTCAAGAGATTTCATCAATGCTTCCTATAATGGCGTTGCAACCTAAGAATGGAGATTTTGTTTTAGATTTATGTGCTAGCCCTGGAAGTAAGACTACGCAGGCTGCTGCTATGATGAATAATGGCGGGTTTATTTTAGCGAATGAGATTTCAATGGGAAGGATTGGGATTTTGAATAGCAATTTGGAGAGGTGTGGCGTCATGAATCAGATTGTGACTAGGAAGGAGGGGTTTGCGCTTTGTGATAGGTTGTTGAAGAAATCTCAAATTAGATTTGATAAGATTTTGGTTGATGCACCTTGTTCTGGTGAAGGGACGCTTCGGAAGAGCCCTAAAACTTTTCAAATGTGGAATGTTAATATGATTAAGAAGATTGCTAAGACTCAGAGAAAGTTGGCTGCTGCTGCTTTGAAGTTGTTGAAAATTGGTGGTGTTATGATTTATTCAACTTGCACATTAGCACCTGAGGAAGATGAGATGATTGTTAATTTTTTGTTGAAGAATTTTGATGTTGAAATTGAAGCTATCAATTTACCGTTGAAGTTTAGAAGTGGAATTTGTGAGTGGGAGGGGGAGAGCCTAAGTGGTGAGTGTAAAAAATGTTTGAGATTGTATCCTCAAGATAATAATACGGATGGTTTTTTTGTGGCTAGGATTCGGAAATTGAGTGATGAGGTGAAAAATGAACAGTGACTTGCTGGATTTGGCTAAGATTCCTAAAAACAAAGGATGTTTTAGTTGTGGAAACTATGATTCCGAAGCTAGCAATAATGTTGAGTTTGTTGACGATTCTTATCATGATAGCGGCAACAATTCTGAATTTAAATTTGATAGTCAAGACTATTGGGTTATTTGCAAATTAGAAAAAGAAATTGAAACTTCAATAAGGATAGGATGCAGTAAATGGGGGGTAAATGAAAATTGATATTTTGAGTCGGGGGAAGAAGAAGTTTATTGGGAGCTTGAGTGACTTTGGGATTAAGAAGATTCCGCAGATGCTGGTTCGGAGTGGGAAGGAGAAGAACGGAAAGCTTATAATGTCTAATATGTTAATTAAATTATATTCAAGTCCTAGCGTTGTTTCGGCAACTCTAGGCATCTTTTGTTTTTTATGAAAACTTCTATTTTTATTGATGGCAATAATTTTTATTTTAGCCTTAAGAGAATCTACGAAGATAGGGATTTGAATGATTTTGATTTTGGGAGGTTCTGTGATTTTCTTGCTGGAGATAATGATATTGTCGATATTTTTTACTATAATGCAGAATTAGATAAACGGAAGAATTATGGAAAGTATTTGTCTCAGAAAAAGTTTTTTGATAGGATAGGAAAAATTCCAAAATTTAATCTTATTTTGTGTAATCTGGTTAAGAGACGTATTGGGGATGAATTTTTTTATACATTGAAGGAAGATGATATTCACTTGGCGGTTGATTTGATTATTGGAGCCTGTGATGGTTTATACGATGGGGCTATGATTATCTCTGGAGATGGAGACTTTGTTCCTGCGGTTTTGGCTATTCAAGGAAAAGAAAAGAGAGTAGTTAATGTTTGTTTTAAGAAAGGTTCTTCTATTAAGTTGAAGAAAAGTTGTGACAAGGTTGTTAAATTAAATAAAGGTATTTTGGATAGGTTTTTTATATGAAGATTGATGTTTTAAGTCGAGGGAAGAAGAAGAAATTTATTGATGGATTGAGTGATTTGGGGGTTAAAAAAATTCCGCAGATGCTTGTCAGATCTGGCAAAGAGAAGATTCGGGCGTTTAGTGGGGATTTGGATAAGGCGGCGATTATGGATATTTGGCATATGTTACCGATTGAAGGAATTGGACTTTATGTTGGAAAGGATATGCTGAATCGTAATGGGGTTCGTGAAGTGAGGTTGGCTCTTGATGGGATGCATGTTTGGAAAGAGCAGTTGACGGAGAGGATTTTAGAATTAGATAAAGACGCCTCAGGTAGGCATGACCCTGCTGGCCCCCAGGAGAAGGATTGGTTTTTGGGGAAGAATGTTGAGCTTAGTAAAGGGCAGGGAAAGGTTGGAGAGGGATTTGTTTCGGTTAAGAGTGGGGAAGATTTTGTTGGGGTTGGGAAGGTTGGGGCTAATGGGGATGTTTTGTTTGGGTTTTTGCCTAAAGAACGTAGACGGAAGGAAAAGATGAGTTAGATTCAGAAAGTAATAAATAGTCTCTTGGGGGGTTGTTATTATGGATGAAAAAAATGTTATAGAAATTTTAAGTATTATTTTAAACGAACTCAAAGGCAAAGAGTTTACATGGAGAATTGAAGGAAGTGCTAATTTAATGATTCAGGGTGTTAGTGTTCCTATTAGAGATTTAGATATAACTACAAATGATGAAGGGATTGAGATTTTCAGGGATGTATTGAATAAATATCTTGTTAGGGATTTTTTCAATAAAAAGGTAAATGGGCTGTCTTTAGTTTATGATATTAATGGGTTTGAGGTTGAGGTTAATTCTTATGGAGACAGGGAAAAAAATATGTTTGATAAAGTTAAAAATATTCTGTGGCACGAGTTGGATATTCCAATCCTTCCTTTAAAGTATGCCAAGATGTTTTATGAGGCTATTGGACAGAAAGAGAAAGTTGATTTGATATCTAATTATTTGGATTAAGATATTGATTGTGTGTATTCTTGTTGTTCGAAAGGAATAAATAGCATTTTTACTGGTTTATTTTATGGATAAATCTGAAATTGAAAGCTATGTAAAGGCGGGAGATATTGCCAAGGAAGTTAAGTCCTTTGCTCGTGAGTTGATTGAGCCTGGGATAAAATTAATTGATATTGCCGAGGCTATTGATGCGAAGATTTTAGAGTTGGGTGGTGATTTTGCTTTTCCTGTGAATTTGAGTTTGAATGAAATTGCGGCGCATTTTACTCCGAGTAGTGAGAGTAAAGAGGTTGCTGAGGGAATTTTGAAAGTTGATATTGGTGTTGCTGTGGATGGGTTTATTGCGGATACGGCTTTTAGTGTTGACTTGACAGGGGATAAAAGATTTGGGGATATGATTGAGTTGAATGAAAGGATTTTAAGGAAGGCTAGTGAGGCCGTTCAAGTTGGGATGAAGGTTTCTGATGTTGGAGATGCTTGTCAAGATGAGCTTGAGAAGTGGGAAGGCGATAGGTTTGTTATTATTAAGAGCTTGAGTGGGCATGCTTTGGGGAAAAATATGATTCATGCTGGATTGACTATTTCTAATTATAGGAATAATAATACTACAGAGTTAGATGAAAGTGCTTTTGCTATTGAACCATTTGTGACTAGTGGTGTTGGAGATATTTTTGAAGGGAAGAGTGGAGGGATTTATATTTTGAAGGATGAGGGAAGGGTGCGCGACCGAGATGCAAGGAAAGTTTTGGATTTTATTAGGGGAAAGTATGGGACTCTACCGTTTTGTGCTAGGTGGCTTGCAAGGGAAGGTTTTGGAAAATTGAAGTTTATTTTGGGAATGCTTGTAAAACAGGGGATTTTGTATGAATACCCAGTTTTAATTGAGAAGAGTCGAAAGCCTGTTAGCCAGATTGAGAATACGTTTTTGATTGGTGGTGGGGAAGTGGTTTGTACTACAGGGTAAATAGATGATAGGGTTTTTTAGAATGTTGTTAGATTATTTGTCTACGAATTTTCATGAATGGTCATAAATTTTTGTTTTAGAAAGAAAGGGTTTTTTGTATAATTAGGTAGGATTATATAATAGATTATTCAAATATTGTAAAATTAGAAGAATGATAATGGCTTGGTAATAATAGAGGGCTTAATGCTATGGTATTAAATCCAATAATTATTTGTATAATAGGATAGTATTATTTTTTAGACTTCTTTTTCTCTTCTTTCGGCTTAGCTTCTTCTAATGGTTTTTCAATTGTCTTAGAAATTTCTTTTATTGCAGAATCAAAATCTTCCTTTGTAATTTTTATCTTCTTGGAATCTGAGTCTTTTGTGTAGGTTCTCTTAATCGCATTCAACCCTGCTCTTCTACATACGGATTCTATTTCTGCTCCTGTCCATCCGATAATTTTCTTTGCTAAACCTTTTAATGAAACTGATTTCTCCAGTGGCATGTTTTTTGTATGAACTTCAAAGATTTTTTCTATTGTTTCTTGATCTGGGTTTGTTAGTTCTACATGTGCCTCGATTCTTCCTGGTCGCAGAAGTGCGGGATCTATTAGATCTTTTCTATTTGTTGCTGCAATGACTATTACGTTTTCTAACTCTTCTATCCCGTCTAGTTCTGTTAATAATTGATTGACTACCTTTTCAGATGAGTCATTGCCCATCCCAGAGCCTCTAGACTTTGAGATTGAATCAAATTCATCGAAGAAGATTATTGAAGGGGAGACTTGGTTTGCTTTTTTAAATATGTCTCGCACGTGTTTCTCGGATTCTCCCACCCATTTTGAAATTAATTCTGGGCCCTTTACTGATATAAAGCTTGCATTTGCTTCATTTGCTACGGCTTTTGCAAGAAGTGTTTTTCCTGTTCCTGGTGGACCAAAAAGTAGTATTCCTTTACTTGGTTTTATTCCTGCTGCTCTGTATAAATCTGGTCTTAATAGTGGAAGCTCTACTAATTCTTTTAATTTTTCTTTTGCTTCTTTTAATCCTGCGACATCTGACCATTTAACATTTGGTTTTTTAATTAAAACTTCTCTCATTGCTGAAGGTTCTACCATTTTCATGGCATATACAAAATCATCTCGCGATATTATTATTTTACTTAATAGTTCTCGTTTCTTTTCTTCCAACTCTCGTAAATGACCCTCATTTTCTTCATCAATTTGCTCCCCAATAGAAATAATTGCATTGTAGAATGGTTTTACTGAGTGAAGTGCTGCTTCTTTACATAAAACTTCTAAATCTGCTCCTGTATATCCAATTGTTTTATTTGAAAACTCTTCTAAAAGGGACTCTTTGTTATCAAGTGGCATATTTCTTGTGTGAATTTGTAAAATTTCTTTTCGGCCATCTTCTGTTGGAGGGTTGATTCTTAATTCCCTGTCAAATCTTCCTGGTCTACGTAAAGCTTCGTCTAGGTCATCTGGTCTATTTGTTGCTGCCATTACTACAACTTGTCCTCTAGACTTTAATCCATCCATTAGCGTTAAAAGTTGGGTTACAACTCGCTTTTCCGATTGATCTTTTGATTCTCCTCGTTTCGGAGCGATTGCATCTATTTCATCTATGAAGATTATTGCTGGGGTATTTTTTTCTGCTTCTTCAAATTTAGCTCGTAAATTTTCTTCTGAACCTCCGTGATATTTGGACATTATTTCTGGTCCTGCGATTGATATAAACTTGGCATCTGTTTCTGTTGCTACTGCTTTTGCTAGAAGGGTTTTTCCTGTTCCTGGGGGTCCCGTCATAAGAACTCCTTTTGGTGCTGAAATCCCTAATCTCTGAAAGATGTCTGGATGTTTCATTGGGAATTCTACCATCTCTCTAACTTTTTCTATTTCTTCTTTTAATCCACCTATGTCTTCGTAGTAAATATTTGCTCCGGAGCCTTCACCTATGTCGTCTGAAATTTCAATTTTTGTTGCTTCATTAACTAGACCAAATTTTGCTTTTTTTGGTAGAATTTTTGTCACAAAATATGTCAACTTCCCAACTGATGTAGGAATGGTAATTTTTTGTCCTATTGAGACTGAGGACTCTGTTAATATTTTTTTGAATTCTCCTGAATCTTTTAATTGAGAATTGTATGATTTCAACTGCTCGTTTGAAAATGATTCGTGTGGTGAAATTGCTAGTGTTGCAGATTTTAGTATTGGGGCTTTCTCAGCTTTTGATACCGTTACTTTCTCCCCTACTGATAAACCTAAAACCGACCGAGCTTCTCCATCCAAACTTACCTTCCCTTGGAAATTATCACTTGTTCTTATTGCCCTTAGATAAAGCTCTTTTTTATTTCCAACTTTTACAATATCCCCTGAGATAATTCCTAATTCTCCCATATCTGAATTAGAAATTACCACTAAATTCTTTCCTACATATTTTTGGTTTGTTTCTATTAATTCTAAATTTATTTTATCCTTCATTTTTTGAGAGATACCTCCAATATTCCATTTGAGAATGTGTGATGAATTTTTCTTACTGAAAGATTTTTAGTAATATTATATTTTAAGGCTCTATTATTTTCTAACTTTATTATTAAAATCTTTTTCCCATTATACATTTTTTCTCCGTATTCATTTATTTCCAAATTATCTTTAATCTCTACAGAATCTATCCTTTTTCCTGATAAGTCAAATATTAATATCGTTTCTTTTTCTGTCTCTACCGTATTCAATATATTTTGAGGTTGTGATTGCGAATTCACTGTCGAACCAGCTCTTTCTCCGGCTAACTGACTAAATAAATCTTCAATGCCCTCAAATGGATCATCACCAAACATTTTATCCGGTATAGCTCGCGCTCCCATCTATTAACGCGGCTTTTGCTGATTTTAAATATTTTGATTCGATTTGCTTATACCTCTCTTGATCATTTTTGGAAACTGATGGGCTAACCTTCTCCATGGCTTTTACGAAGTGTTCTTTTTTAACTCTTTTGGAGGATATGTTTTCTCTAAGGGCTAACATTGCAGCTTCTCTTGCTAGGGACTCTATATCTGCTCCTGTAAATCCTTCAGTATCTCTTGATAATTCTTCAATCAATTTAACTTTATTTTCAATTGGCATCTTTTCTGTATGTATTTTTAATATTTCTAATCTACCTTTTTCTTCTGGAACTGGGACATATACTATTCTATCAAACCTTCCTGGTCTAAGAAGTGCTGGGTCTAAGATGTCTGGTCGGTTTGTTGCCCCGATTACTATAACATTTATTAGATCCTCAATTCCGTCCATTTCGGCTAGTAATTGATTTAAAACATTCTCTGTTACTTTTGATCCACCTTGCATTCCTGCACCTCGCTTTCCAGCTAGAGAATCTATTTCGTCAAAAAATACCACACAGGGAGAAACCTGACGCGCTCGTTCAAATATTTTTCTTACACCCTCCTCGGATTTTCCTACCCACATACTAAGGAGACTTGGTCCTTTTATCTGAATGAAATTTGCTTCGGATTCGTTTGCTACTGCTTTTGCAAGAAGTGTTTTCCCTGTTCCTGGGGGTCCGTAGAGAAGAACTCCTTTTGGTGGTTTTATTCCCATTCTTGTAAATGAATCTGGAAATTTTAATGGCCATTCTACTGCTTCTTTTAAATCTCGTTTTACGCCGTCCACTCCTCCAATATCATTCCATTTTGTTGATGGAGTTTCTACTAAAACTTCTCGCATTGCAGAAGGTCTTACAACTTTTAATGCCTCTTCAAAATCCTTTCCTGATATCTTTAACTGATTTAAAATTTCTTCGGAAACTTCTTTCTCTTCTTCTAATTTTAATTTATCTAAATTATTTCGAAGGACTATCATTGCTGCTTCTTTTGCCAAAGAATTTATGTCAGCTCCTACAAAGCCATGTGTTTTTCTTGCGATTTCTTCTATTTTTACTGATTTTGTTAGTGGCATATTTCTTGTGTGAATTTGTAGAATTTGTTTCCTTCCTTTTTTATCTGGTACAGAAATTTCTACTTCTCTATCAAACCTTCCTGGTCTACGTAAAGCGGGATCTATTGCATTGGGTCTATTTGTTGCCCCGATTACTACAACCTTTCCTCTAGCTTGCAATCCATCCATCATCGTTAGTAATTGAGAAACCACTCTTCGCTCGACTTCCCCTCCTGTCTCTTCTCGTTTTGGAGCAAGAGAATCTATTTCATCTATAAATATTATTGCTGGGGCATTTTTTTCTGCTTCTTCAAATATAGCCCTAATTTTCTTTTCGGATTCACCGTAAAACTTTGACATAATTTCTGGTCCATTCAATAAAATAAAATGTGCTTCGGATTCGTTTGCTACTGCTTTTGCAAGAAGTGTTTTCCCTGTTCCTGGGGGTCCGTAGAGGAGAACTCCTTTTGGTGGTTCAATTCCTAGTCGCATAAAAATTTCTGGTCTTTTTAATGGAAGTTCAACCATCTCCCTTACTTTTTTAACCTCATCAGTTAGTCCGCCAATATCTTCATATGTAATCGAAGGGATTGATTCTTCAGAAATTTCTACCGCTTTTGGGCTTAGAGTTATTTGTGTGTTCTCAGTTATAAGACATGGCTTATTTGGAGAGGTTGATACTATTGCAAATCTTATTTGAGTTAGTCCACCCGGCATACTACCAAAGCCCATTTGACTAAATATTTCGCTCATATCTCCACCAAATAAATTATTTAAATCATCTGACATTATATCTCTTCGTTGCTGAGTTCCTCCCATTACTACAATATCTCCTTTATTGACTGGCTTACCTAAAAGTCCTCTTTTAAAATTATCTGAGTTTCCTTTTACGGTTACTCCTTTTTGAGCTGGAGCAAGCGTAATTTTCTTTGCCTCTAGAATTTCCCCTTTTTTTACTTGGGCATATTCTCCAATTCCAGTTTTAGAATTCTTTCGTGTTATTCCATCCATTCGAATTATGGCTTCTCCATGATCTGCTGGATATGCTTGATCTACTATTGCATGAGTTTCTCTCTCGCCTGCAATTAAAACAATGTCTCCTCTTTCTAAATTCAGCTTTTTCATTAGAGATGGATCCATTCTTACAATCCCCTTATAGGCATCATCTTGCAATGCCTCTACTACTCTTAGTTTTAGTGATTGTTTTTCTTCTTTTACCATTTGAATTTAAGTGAGACCTGCCCCATCTCTTCCATGCATAAATTTACCATATTATCCATTTGTTCTTCTTGTTCATTCATAAAGTCAATTATTTCTCTTGGGATTGATACTGCGTAGGAATTTCCAACGTATCGAAGTTTGACTTTGAACTGTTTTTTCTTAAGATTTTGAAAGTTTTCATATTCTTTTAAGTCTTCTGGATGGATGATTTGATTTCTGCAAGGTG
>CAZROF010000025.1:0-15313 GCA_964601675.1 Candidatus Woesearchaeota archaeon | reverse complement strand
CCTACTTTAATATTTCTTGAAACTTAAGAGTTGTTAAATGCTGTCGGAGATACTGGTCACAATAGACTTTTTTAGTTCATCTAAGTTTTTAACTTTCTGAGAATAGATACCTATATTTTTTAGTTTTTAGTTGTTTTGAGTTAGCTTCCATTCTCCACCTTTGTCTGGACCAACCCTTTCAATAATTCCCATTGATTTTAATTTCGTCATATTCCTCTCAATAGTCCTAACATCTTTTTCTAAAGAAATTGATATTTCCTTTGTAGCAACAAAAGGATTTACTTTTATTTCTTCAATAATCAATTCTTGCAACTTGCTTAAATTTGGACCGGCATTTGGACCGGCATTTGGACCGGCATTTGGACCGGCATTTGCCGGGATTTTGTTCATCTTAGATTTACCATCCCGTCTGAAAACGACATAAAACTTTTTTCCAACCTCCTTAAAGATAGTCTTAGGCTCAAATTTCAAGATTTTACCAATACCTCTTCCCCATTTTTCAATAAAATGAATTTGGTGTAGCATCTCAGCAATCAACTCATTCCTTCTCTCTGACACCTCCTCATTCCTAATTTTCTTAATAGTCAATTCCTCTAGCAATAATCCAGGACTCCTGACCTCAACCCTATCCTTGTAAACAGCCAAATGAACATGATCAACACTCCAATAGTCCCTATGACAAAACGCATTAATTATTGCCTCACGAAAAGCATCCTTGTTTATCTCTGGAACATTTATCCTTTTCATCCCCTCAATCCTCATTCCCACGTGAATATTCTTCATAAAATACCTCTCAGCTTCTTCAATTAAATCAAATAAATTCCCATTAAACTCCTTCATATCAATAACATCACTCGCTTCATCAAAAACAGCACACCTAAGTTTAGCATTTCTAAAAAAATCCTGAGGAGAAAATCCAAACAACATAACAGCTACATTCAATAACTTGTCATCTCTAATTAAACCTAGCTTCGTCAAATCACTTTTCGTATCATTAAACTCTTTACCAATCAACTCCAAGAACCAAGTCAATCTATTCCCATCAATATCTTCAATACCTGCTTTTTCACAAACCTTATTATCCCATTTTATCTCCCCTCTGTCATTTTTCCTAATCAACTTAAACAACTCTTCTCTAGTCATCTGTCTGTCTTCATCACTAACACGAATATAATATTTTTGATAAGCAGAATAAGGAACTTCTTCTCCAGTAAATCTAACAACGACACAATTTTTATTTTCTATCTTCTCTATTTCCACTTTAGGAAATATTTTGGGCTCAATATGATTTGCAATGGCTTGAGATATATCCCTTGTCGTATTCTTTCCTATTTCTTGACCTAAAACTTTACCATTATCCTTTATTCCAAAAATAATCTCTCCGGATTGGTGTTTATTCAAAATTGCTGAAATAGATTTCAAAGAATCTTTTAATTCCGAAGTGGACTTTTTTAGCTCCAGTGTTTCTGTTTCTTTCATTTCGTCAACTCCCCAGAGAAAGCTTTTTGTAGAATAGACTTTTTTAGTTCATCTAAGTTCTTAACTTTCTGAGAATAGATGACTTCAAGTTCTTTTATTTCTTTCGAAAGAGCGTCTAGTTTGGAGACTATGGTTTTTTGTTTGGTAATTGATTTGGGATAATTAAAAACAACTTCTTTTAGTGCTCCTCCATTAAAATGGGGCTGTGCGGCTCCAGATGATAAATAATTTGCCTGATTCCAATAATTTCTTGATTTTGAGAAATACCAGTATAATTTATTTAATATTTCCTTTTTGAATTTTATTCTAATTAAATATGATGCAAAAACAGAAGGCTCTCTGTTCTTATAAAATAATACCTCTGCGAATGTTGCCCCTGTTCTCGCCATAACTAAATCCTTGTCACTTAGAACAAACTTTTCCATTTCTTTAGATTTATCTAAATAAACTTTATTATTTTGTGTAAGTAATCCATCTTTACCCGTATCGGTTATTCTAACATATCTAAAGTCTCCTCTTGATTTAGCTTTGCAGGTAAACCCATATTCCACATTCGCTATTTCCCCCAGCTTCTTCTCTTCCCAACTTTCCCTCGGATTAGAAAACACCCCCTCCAAATAACTCTCAAATAACTCCTTGGCATTTTCCAAATTTTTCTCAGCTGCCTCTTTAGATTTAGAAATCGAATTAAAAGCCTCATTAAGAATTTTAACTATTTGTTTTTGCTCTTCAGATGGGGGGATGGGTATTAATTTTTCTTTCAATAATCTATAATGTCTAGCATAACCTAGTCTTTTAATTTTCACACTTTTTAAAAAATAATACAAGAATTTTGAATTTATTTTTCCTATCGGTTCAATAATTTTAACACCATCTGCACCTAAAACAAAATCAAAATCTACATATTTTATAACCTGTGTATGATCTCCAAAGATAATTACTGGTTTTTTAATTTGAAACAAATTATCCTCATTATTCCAATAACCATTGATAAATTTCTTCTCTTGAGATATTATCGGAAAGCTTCCTTCTATCAAAAATTCTTTTTTATGAATTTTAAGGGGATATTTTATCTTTTCTAAACATTTTTCAAAAGGCCTCTCATTCCAGTTTTCAGGTAATTGTTCAGTTTTCATTTTCCAAAAATAATCCTCTTTAATTTTTTATAATCCTTTGGGCTAATCTTGTTCATTGCATCAGGATTACTAACAATATCTCCAGTTAAAATGAATTTTATTTCTCCGTCTAAATTAACTAACTGCGGTTTAAAATAAACCAATCCTGAGATGAACTCTTTATTTTTGATAACTGCATTATCTTTTCGGATATTTTTAGATGGGGGTGGAGGAGTTTTTACATTTCCATTAGTACTTACGTAAAATTGAACCCCCAAACTCCCATAAAAACTATCCTCAATCATATATTCATCTATCATTGAACGAGAAGAATCCACAACTATCAAAAATAAATCATCCATTTTTTTATCCCCCATTTCATCGAAAGTTTTCTTAGAAAAGAATTGGCTAGCTTTCTTACGAATAACATAATCTAATTTATTCCTTACGCTCACAGCACCATTATCTATATGGATATTCCTATTCATTTCTGGATTTGCAAGCTCAAATAATATTTGTTTATTGTGCAATTTAATAGATAAATCTGCATTACTATCCTTATTAGGAATACCTGGCTCAATAATAGAATTATAATCTGGAAGAAATTTATTTGCAAATATTATTTCGCTAAACACATCCCAAAAACCTCTTTCATTATCCAATCTAGATTTTAACTCTCTTATATTATTTCCACTCTTTTGATTCTCAACAGTCTCAGATTTAATAATGAAATTCTCTATTTCCTGTAGATAAGCTTGTTTTAATTCCCCATCTCTTTGCCAATTACAAAGCCAAAACATAGGACTATATTTCCTATCTTCCTGTAATTTCCCTAGTTTTGATTTCACAATTTCATTTAACTTTTCAAATTTAGCAAGGTTTTTGTATATCTCATCAAAATCAAACTCCCTTTTCCTAAACATTAGTTGCTCCAGTAGGTCTTTGATATAATCAATTAGATTATCAAAAGTATAATCTTCTAGCTTTTTATTTCTATGATTTATGAAATCTTCGTTTTCAGCAACTTTTTGGATCTTTTTTGCCAGAGGTAAAAATAAATCAAACCATTCTTTTTTATCCAATTTATAAATTATTCCCACAATTTTATTTGATAATTTATAAAATAGTTTTGGATCTTTTTTCAAAATATCACTTTCTAATAATTTAGGAATTGAATCTTTCATTTGATGTTTTATTAATTTCTCAAAGGTTCTTGGAAATATATGAATATATCCTAATTTATCAGTTTTTATTTTCTTAAAATTATTAAGGAAATAATCTAAGAATTCAATATTCTTTTTACTTAACTCTTCTAAAGAATAATCAAAGAAGCTTACTTTAAATTCTAAATCTTTACTTGTCCAATAGATAAATAATTCTGAAATTTGTTTTATCTCTTGAGAAGAATAATCTGATTTGTTGTGAGTTAATGAACTTATTAACTCACTAATAGCATATTCATCACAATCCTTTGTTTGTTCTGCCAATTCTAAAAGTTGTGCATTAGATAATTTTAATTTTTCTCTAAATATCCAAATCATACTATTAATACTACTTTTCTTTTTACCCATTAAATCTTTAATTTTTTCATAAAAATAAGTTCTATCTATATGATAAAGAAATCTATATAAGTTCATTAATTCCCTCAAAAATCTTTCATCATCCGATTTAGAAACAAAATCCAAGAAGTCATATTCTTTTTCAGATAAGTCATAATTATCATCTTTATCAAACAATCTTTCAGATTTCACCATAATTGCCTTTAAAATTATTATTATGCCAGGATAAACTAGTTTTTTATCTTCAGTTAATTTATTTAAAATTGTATTATCATTCATTGAATATCCTCCAAGAATGAATCCTAAAACATCTTTTAATCCCCTGTTGTCACTTTCTTCTCGAATCTTATTATAGATTTTAATTCCAACATCTTTTTTATTTTGTCCCAAATCAACTAACATATCAAAAAAGGGTGCAGAGGCCATATCGTTTTTAACTTTCAGGTAAACTTTTTCTAACAATTCAAGATAATCTTTATTCTCAGAAGCTATATCAAATAATATTTCTATAATGAGTTGAAAATATGACCACAAATCCGTCTCTAAGAGTTCCGAAAGAAGTTTTTGTTTTTTTTCTAAAGACAAACCTAAAGCAATCTCTGAATATTTTTCTTTTTGTTCTTTCCATTTATATCTTATTTCTTTAAATTCTTTTATCATTTTTATTCTACCTCATAATTATCATAGCTACCTATATCTCCTGCGAATTTAATATTAAATTTGGTAGGAGATTTGCCTTTCTCTAAAATATATCCCTCTAATTTAAATAACGCAGGGTGTCCAGTGGAAGGTAGGTTTTTCCCTAAATAATGAAAAGTTTTAAAGATTTTTTTAAATAAACTATCTTTCACCTCAAGTGTTGTCTCAAAATCTTTTCTATACTCATCAATTATTTCTCCCTCTTTTGCTGGTCCAGCTCCTCCCAAAACCTTAACATATTCAATATCTTGTTTTTCAAGTCCACTTATATAATATCCCTCTAATGTTTTGAAGTTCAATAATAAAATTTCAGTTTCTGCGACGTGTCCTGCAGGAATATTTGCCAACCCTGTTTTTCCATAAGCCTCATACTTCTCTTTAATTAAATATTTAATTTTTTCTGCACAATTTTTTAAATTGGTCATTTCATTTACTTCTGCTCGGATAGACTTTATTATGCTATCATATCCTGCCCCACAATACAAGAAATCTCCAAAAAAGAATATCTTTTCCTCTCCTGATGTCGTATTTTCAAAAGTATGTTGCGTATCCCCAATAACAATCATCTGTTTCCCTTTATTAATTTTGAAGGCTAATATTGATGTCATCTCAAATCAACTCCCGAATCTTCCCCAAAATCAAAGCCGACTCTTTATCCAACTCCCCAATCTCCTCCATAATCTCCCCCGGCTCCCTCAACTCAACCTCATCATTCTTATTAGGATTTTTAGCAGACAAATCATAATTCTCCGCATCCAAATCATTAACATTAACCTTCCAAGAGTTCTCGCTACTCCCCCTCACCTTCTGCAACTCCACAAACTCCTCTAAATCTTTCTCATTCAAAGGATTTGTCTTTCCTAAATTTCTATCAAGATTCAATTGATAAAACCAAATATCCCTTGTCGCCTTTCCCTTCTCAAAAAACAAAACAACGGTCTTCACCCCCGCCCCCGTAAATGTTCCGCCCGGCAGATCCAAAACGGTATGCAAATTACAAGACCCCAACAAATGCTTCCTTAAAGAAATTGAAGCATTGTCAGTATTAGATAAGAACGTGTTTTTAATAACAATCCCCGCTCGTCCACCAGCCTTTAACGATTTAATAAAATGTTGCAAGAACAATGATGCAGTCTCTCCAGTCTTAATAGGAAAGTTCTGCTGAACCTCCGCTCGCTCCTTTCCTCCAAATGGAGGATTAGCCAATATTACATCAAATCTATCTTTCTCCTGAATATCCCTAATGTTCTCAGATAAGGTATTTGTATGAATGATATTAGGAGATTTAATCCCATGCAAAATCATATTCATAATACCAATAATATATGCAATCCCCTTTTTCTCCTTGCCATAAAAAGTCTTATGTTGCAAAATCTCATCGTCCTTCGTAGTTCTATCATCTTTTTTCATATAATCAAACGCTTCCACTAAAAATCCTGCAGACCCGACAGCACCATCATAAATAGTTTCCCCAACCACAGGATCAACAGCCTTGACAATTGTTTTAATTAGTGGTCGAGGGGTGTAATATTCTCCACCATTTCTGCCAGCATTTCCCATATTCTTAATCTTACTTTCATACAAATGAGACATCTCATGTTTTTCCTCGTCTGTCTGAAACCTCAAGCCATCAATTAAATTAACAACTTCTCGTATATTATATCCGCTCTCTATATTATTTCGGAGCTCGCCAAAAATCTCCCCAATCTTATATTCAATCGAGTCTGGACTCTCCGCATTCGATTTGAACTTTTTCAAATATGGAAATAATTTATCATTCACAAAATCTTTCAGGTCATCTCCAGTCAAAGCATTATGATGGTCTAACTTTCCTTCCTCATCTTTTGGCATAGCCCAAACTCCCCAACTAAACTCCCTAGAAATTATTCTCTCATATGGCTTCCCAGAAAGTTCCGCACAAACTTCCCCTTCTTTTTCCAAATCATCTAGATATTTCAAAAAGAGAACCCAAGAAGTCTGCTGGACATAATCTAATTCACTTCCGCAACCAGAGTCTTTCCATAATATATTATCCACATTTTTGAATATTTGTTCGAACATATTAATTCTTATCTTCTATGCCTTTTAATTCTTCTCTCAACCCTTTCACTATCTCAACCTCCGCAAGCGTATCCAACTCACAATACTTCTCTAAATCCGCCCTAACACTCAGCCTTTCCTCCTCACTAACCGAAGGGTCAAACGTAACTCTCTCATATTCCAAACTAGCCAAATCCCCCTTATTAATATCCAGATTCCCATAACTCAAATCCGACAAAACAGGCAAAACAGCCTTAATCGAAGCCGACCCCCTCTGCCTAGAATCATAAAACCAGAAATTCCTAAACACATCCCACAAATCCGCAATCCTAGGCAAAATATTTTCATCATACCACTCTCTAAATTCAGGAAACGCCGTCGCACATTCATTCATAACACCCTTCTCAAAACCCTGATTGTAAACCAAAACACTCCCCGATTCCCCAAGATTATCTTTTAACGCCTGCATAAACTTCGGTCTAGGATCGCTCATTCCATCCGCCAAAAATGAAACATGTTCACACCCCCCACCCTCTTCCTTTTGAATATGCAAACTAAACTGAAAAGGAATCCTCTGATAAGGTTTCATCCCATCAAACTTCGGAATCGCAGGATTAATCGTTTCAAAATCCAAATAATAAATTGGGTACTTCAGTCCATCAAGAAATTCTTTAATCTTATCCTTCTCAATATGCCGACCACCAGAAACGGACAACCTCTTCTGAATCTCCTGCTTTTCGCTTAATTTCACGCCTCCTGGCACGTCTTTCATTAATTTACACCCATCTTTATACAATTCAACTTTTCCAATTTTCTTCATCCTATAAAACTCAAAAACATTATCATCAGGCAACTCTTCCATAAAATCATCCAAACAAACGTTATCATACTCTGTAGTAAGAATATCATCGACAGAAAACTCTGGCTCCGCTCCATTAATAATTTTAACCATCTGCCTAATCCTAACCGCAAGCCCCTTAGAAAATTCCTCAACCATCGTTGTAATCTCAGTTTGAACAAACAGCTCCGAAGGTTCAATGCTACCATCACGAACATACTGATTATTGATATGCATCAAAAAACACTTCCGAATTTTCAATCCAGCCTTCCCATAAACATACTTCTGAAAAGCAACATCATGCAAATTCACATCCTTAACTTTAGTCGCACTCTTAACTTCAACAATATCCCACTCATCTTCACCCACTGGGATTAAAACATCTGCTCTAGAATACAAACCATCAATCATAAATGCAGGCTCAAATAATGGAATCCTCTTGCTAATCAATTTCTTGGTATTTCTTAAATTTTCCATAAAATCATCATCAGGAATATTCTGTCCTTCTGGAAAAACTTTTGTTGCTAATTCCCCGAGGATATGCCCATCGGAAAACTTCTTTAATGTAATTTCATCATGTTCTGGGATTCTATTTTTGTCGTTTTTAGTTACCCATAACAGTTTTGGGCATTGTAGACCTAAAAGGTAGTTGGACTTTGTTAGTAGTTTTGACATGGGATAGAGAAGGGGAAGATGCTTATAAGATTAGTGTAGAACATAAATATTTAAGTAATATGCTTCCTAAAATTTAGTATGGCTATTGAATAGGATAAAATAAATCATCATAATAAAACAGGCGACTCATTTAGAGATATAATTTGTGGTCATTGTGGAACAAAAACTTCTGCAAGAGAAATATCTAATTATCTTCCTAGAAATACTCAAAATTGGTCTTTTTTTATAATTTGTCCTAGTTGCAATAAAGGAAGTCTTATTATTCAAGATAGAGGTTCCAATCAAGAAATAAATTATCCTGGATTCCTACCTGGAGAGAAATTACATGGATTATCAAACGATATAGAAACAGCGTATCAAGAGGCAAGAAGTTGTTTTTCTATAAATGCGTTTACTTCTTGTGAGTTGATGTGCAGAAAAATTCTTATGTATATCGCTGTGGAGAAAGGAGCTGATGAAAATAAATCTTTTGCGTACTATATTGATTATTTAGAAACCAAAGGGTATATTACCCCTCCTATAAAAACATGGTCAGATAAAATAAGATCAAATGCGAACGAGTCAACACATGAAATAATTTTTCCAGACAAAAATAGAGCCGAGAATACTTTTCAATTTACTATGATGTTATTAAGAATAATTTATGAGATGGAACATAAAGCTAATGAATTAAATCTAGAATAAAAGAATAAAAATAGCAATCATAATTCCCACCTTCCAAGGTGACTTACCCCTAGAATAAAAAATTAAAAGAGCCAAAAAAGCCACCGCTATGACAACCTAAATAACATATTTAAAATATCTATTCTCTATACAAATTAATTACACGTACATGATCCATGCTCTTTGCATCCGCCACACTTTTTACAAGTATTGTCGTCACACTTACAGCTAGAATCCTTACATCCACAAGTCTTACACATTTTTTTCAACCTCATTTAATTTAGTTACAATATTTTTCTTACCCTGTAAAGGAAGAATAAAAATACTTCCATTAACATACTGATAAGCATAATAAGCCGCCTTCACACCTTCAGCAACACCAATAATCGCCTGTTTCCAATCCGAATTCGTTACATCTCCCGCAGCATAGATTCCATTAATATTTGTCTCGCTATTCTTATTAATAATAATCTCACCCTTTTGATCCAGCTTTACCCCTAAATCCTTAGCAAATTGATTCAAAGGAATATGCCCAACATAAACAAATAGTCCCTCGAGCTCAAATTCTCTATTCCCCTTATATTCCTTATCAAAAATAACCGACTTAATAACATCCGTTCCTTTAATCTCGATAACATTAGTATTAGTAATCACCTCAATTATTCCTCCTTTTTCTTTTTTATTAAGCTCCTGCCTATTCTGTTTTTCGGAACGAACCGCATCTCCCCGACAAATTATATACACCTTCTTCCCATATTCTGCCAATAACAAAGCCTCTTTAACAGCAGAGTCCCCTCCCCCAACAACACCAATCACCTTTCCCTTAAACAAAGGTCCATCACAAAGTGCACAATAACTCACACCCTTATTCTCAAATTTTTTCTCGCCTGGCACTCCCAACTTTCGAACTTTTGTTCCGGTAGCAATTAATAAAGTCTTAGATAAGAATTTCTTCTCGCTAGAAAAAACAGAAAAATGCCTTCTTTCTTCTTTGCGGTGAATCTCAATTCTGTTAACTCGTCTCTCTAAAATATCAATATTATAATCCTTAGCATGATTTTCTATCAACCTCCCAAGCTCACCACCCTCAATAGAAATAAATCCAGGAAAATTTTCAACAGACTTAGTCAAAGTAATCGTCCCACCCTGTAACTCACCGATAACAAGAACTTTCAAGCCAAGACGGCCAGCATACATAGCAGCAGAAAATCCAGCAACACCAGCACCTACAACAATCATATCATAAAAAATATTAGAATCAGAAGTATAATCAAATTTTCTTCTAGGTTCTAGGATGATTTTTTCTCCCCTGCCTGCTTTAATAGTAGACTTCACCATCTTAGATATTCAAAACACTTTTTAATTTTCCCTCATCAAAACCAGTAATAATCACTCCATCAACATCAACTACGGGGACGCCCATTTGCCCTGACTTCTTTATCATTTCCTTAGAAGCATCATCGTCGCTACCAACATCAACTTCATTATACTTAATATTATTTTCTTTCAAGAATCTTTTGGTTTTTTTGCACCAAGGACATGTCGGTGTTGTATAAAATGTAACTTCCATTTAGGCTTCCTTTGCTTTTCTTTTAATAAATAAAGAGCACCGACACTTTCCCTCCTCCTTCCAGTCATCTTGAATCTTAAAATTACAAGGACAAATTAAGGCAACATCCTTAACCGCATTCCCGCTAGGTAATCTACAGGGGCAATATTTGAAGCCTCTTTTTAATTCATTATCTAAGACTCCCACAGCAATATCATCAACAACACCATTATCTGAATTAAGAATAAAACCCTCATCCTCCTGTCTATCAACCCAATCTTGCCAAAATCTAATTACCTCTTTACTCATTTAAGACCTCCAAAACACTCCTGAACTCTTTCTCATCCACTCCAACATAGGCATCGATAGTATTACACGTAGGACAATTTTTTGGAGGTTCAGCTCCCATATGCAAATCGTTACAAACATTGCATCTCCATAATTTCCTATTCTTCAAATCTGACAATATTTCCTGCAAAGAGTTCTCGGAAATAGGCTCAAAGCCAGCTAGAGAATTGACTCCAAAATGGATCTCACCCTCCTCTGAACTTGTAATCGTCTTTTTATTATTCATCAGTATTATTATCTCGAGAAACGAGAAGTTAATAGATATAATATAACTATCAGATATATAAAGATTTGACGCATATATTCGGCAATTAGACATAATTATCAGTGCTCTTCCTCACCCCACAGACTTATAAATCAAAAAAGCATATCAATCAAATTGCAACTAAGAAAAAATTAGACATAGAAAAAATTCTATTAAAATTAGGAATAAGAAAAGAGCTAATCCCAATTTTTGATAGTTTCGTAAACGAAAAAGACCAGACAGAAGCAATCAAAATATTCAAAACCCTAGAAATCTCAAAAGAAAGAATAGATACAAAAAATGAGAATAACACTCTAATCAGATATAGGAGCAAATCTTATGATGTAAGTATCGAAATTATTAACGACGAAATGTTTCATTATTGTACATGTCCACATAGGTCCGAAGCAAAAGCCTGCGCTCACGCCGGAGCAATCCTCTTATACAAAATGTTAAAAAAAGAGAAAAATGAATTCAATTCTAAGCCAAAAACACTTTTTAAAAAACAAGAGGTGGCCAAAAAAAATCAAGGAGGAATAAACTATTTCAAAGACTTATTCCCAAAAATTAAGGAAGCAGAAAAGAAGAATATAATATATTTTAACTTTGAAGATTTTAATACAAACTCTCAAAGCTTAAGACTCCAGCGAGGGGTGGTGAAAAAAGATGGATCAAATTCAGAACCTATGAAATTCACAGGAAAAGATTTTAACTTCAGAAAACTCAAAGTAAGCAAAGAAGTAAAGTCCCTCCTAGGGCTTATAATAACAGAAGAAAATTTTACAAGGAGTAACTCATCGCAAGGATTCTCAAAAGAAAAATTCTATGACTCAAGTACAGATCTCATGATGCCAATATTTAAAGAGCTCTACTTTAATGAACAAGATCTTATTTTAGGTGCAACTTTTGCGAAAGAAAAATTCCACATTTCATGGGAGACTACGAGAAATTCTGATAAAACTTACACAATAAAACCATTCTTTGTGTCAGGAAAAAGAAAATGCAATATAGTCAATATGCAACTCTCTGAATTGGGATTAAATAGTTTGTGGATATTTGATAATAAAGAGCGATGTTTTTACGAACACAAAGAGAGTTCTGATATAAATGCAGTAAAGAATATCATACGTTTTCCAAAAGAAATAACCCTAGAAGAAAATGAATTAAAAACATTTTTCTCCAAATATTATCAGAAGATATTAAACTCTTTTGAATTCAATCTTTCAGATGATTTAAAAAGAGAAGAGAAGGCAGTCATTCCACAGCCAAAACTTTATCTAGAAAGGACAGGTAATATCATAAAAATCAATCTAAGATTTGATTATGGAGGTAGAGAAATAGATTATTTTTCCTCTACGAGAGAGTTGGTTTTAGTTGATAAAGATATTATTTATGATGTTTCTCGTGATATAGAAGAGGAAGACCGAGTTGCAGAAGTTTTGAATAAATATGAGGTAGTAACTTCACGAAGATATGATGAATTTAAATTAGAAGGAGATTTAATAGACTTCGTAGTACATACTCTTCCAGCAATTGCAGATTTAGGAATAAAAGTCCTTGGGGAAGAAAATCTATTTAATTTCAAGGTATCAAAAAGAAGGGCAAGCATTATGATGGAAATTAGCAATGATATGGATTGGTTTAACATAAAAGGAGAAGTAAGATTTGGAAAAGATAAAGTTAGAATAGAGAAAGTTTTGGAAGCAATTTTTCAAAATAAAAGATTTGTAGATTTAACATCTGGAGAAAAAGGAGTAATACCTAAGAATTGGATTAGTGAGCTACGATCTTATCGAGGAATTTTTTCCATAGGAGAAAATGGAGTAAAGCTATCAAAATATCATATGCCAGTTCTAGAAAGCCTAATTCAATTATCCAAAAAAACAGATATGGACACCGAGGTAAAAGCGACGATTAGTAAGCTTAGGGGTTTTAATAAGATTTTACCGACGAAGATTTCAAAAAATGTGACCGCAGAACTAAGGGATTATCAGAAAGCGGGTTACGATTGGCTGAATTTTCTAAGGGGATATAGTTTCAACGGAATTTTGGCTGATGATATGGGACTTGGAAAAACATTACAGACGCTAAGTCTATTGCAAAATATAAAAGATAAACAAAAATCTAAAAAACCTTTCCTAGTAATCGTTCCTACTTCCTTAGTCTTTAATTGGGAAAAAGAAATAGAAAAATTCACCCCAAATTTAACTACTTACATACACTATGGCACCACAAGAGAAAAGACTGAAAAACAATTTTTAAAAATTCTAAAAGAAAAAGACATAACCATAACTACTTATGGTATTATAAAAAACGACCTAGCTCTTTTCGCCCTAGAGGAATTTGAATACATAATATTAGACGAAGCACATGTAATAAAAAACCCTCAAAGCATTAGTGCAAGAACAGTCTCTGCACTGCGAGGGAAAAATAAACTCGCAATATCAGGAACTCCAATACAAAATAATCTAATGGAACTTTGGAGCTTATTTAATTTTCTTAGCCCAGGATACCTTGGAACTTATGATTCATTTAAAGAAAATTTCATTATACCAATAGAAGTAGAAAAAAATGAAAGAGTAGCAAAAAATCTTACAAAATTAATTGGACCATTCATATTACGAAGAAATAAGGATATTATCTCTGAAGAACTTCCGAAAAAAACAGAGATAGTATTAAAAAGCAGTTTTCTAGAAGAGGAGGCACTAATATATAACACATGGAAAGACCATTATAGTTCTGAGATATCAAGAAGTATCAAAGATAAGGGGCTAGGTAAATCACGTATGAAAATACTTCAGGGCCTAACTAAATTAAGACAACTTAGTCTGCATCCGAAAATGATAGACCCAGAATATAAAGGTAGTAGTGGAAAATTTGATCTATTAATGATGGAGCTAGAAAAAATATTATCAGAAGGACATAAGGTTTTAGTTTTTTCATCTTTTGTAAAAATGTTAGACATTATAAAAGAAAGGTTAGAGAAAAAAGGAATTAAGTATTCTTATCTCTGCGGGAATTCCAGAAATAGAGAACAAATAATTAAAGAATTTCAGGAATCCAAAAATCCAAGACCTTTCCTAATAAGTATTAAAGCTGGAGGTGTTGGAATAAATTTAACTTCTGCTGACTATGTATTTATAGTAGATCCATGGTGGAATCCGGCAGTAGAAATGCAAGCAATGGATAGGGCTCACAGAATTGGGCAAACAAATCCAGTATTTGTATATAAAATGATAGCAGAAAATTCTATAGAAGAAAAGATTTTGGATTTACAAAAATCTAAAAAGAAATTAGTAGAAGACATAATAACTACTGAGAAAAGTTTATCAAAAACGGTTAACATCGAAATGATAAAAGAAATATTCGGATAAGAGCAATAATTACTTACAATGTAAATCATGATACAAAAAACCCAAATACAAATCGATAATTTATTTCATAATGTTATAGTACACATAGAACGTCGCAACTCTATTCGAGCCTCAATAACCAAAACAGGTATAAATATTAGAATTCCGAAACACTTGTCCTATATCCAACGTAATCTAGAGATAAAAAAATTAACTACATGGGCGATAAAAAAGATAAAATCAACTCCACAAAGGACTTCTAATAAAAAAGTGTACGCACAGGGGGATATAATAAAGACTCATTCTAAGATATATAAACTTCAAATAGAGACCAGAGACTCAATAAAAAATTTTGCAAAAATAACAGATTCCCATATAATTATAAAAATAGCCAATCATCACAATGATGAGTCAAAACAAAAATATATATCAAAACAACTTAGGAAACTCTTGGCAAAAGAACATCTTGCAGAATTAAAATATCACGTACAAAGGTTAAATGAGATACACCTCAATAAAAAATTTAAAAAAGTCTCCTACAAATACACAGTCGGGAGATGGGGTGCTTGCAATTCCACAACAAAGGAAATAAATCTTTCTACTCGCCTTCTCTTAGCCCCACTCCCAATTCTAGAATATGTTATAATCCACGAACTGGCTCACCTAATAGAACCCAATCATTCCAAAAGATTTTGGAATATCGTAAAATCAATTGATCCAAATTACAAAGAAAAGAAAAAATGGATAAACG
>CAZROF010000024.1:0-17165 GCA_964601675.1 Candidatus Woesearchaeota archaeon | reverse complement strand
TAGAGTTGAAAAGAGACTTGGGGAAGTGAAAATAGATCATAATATTAATCATAGGCCTGTTTATGCTAACGGAAATCTTAATGCTTTGAGGCATTTGAGTCAGGCTGTCGGGAAAGGTCGTCGAGGGAAGATGTATAATATGTCTGATGTGACAAACAAACGTTTCTAATTTTTGTATTACCCAGTAATATTTTGTATTATCCATTAATAGAAAGTAATATAAATAAAGTCTACTATTCTTTGGAGTGAAAGAAAGGATTTCGGCGAGTGTTGATAAAGAGACTGTTAAGAGAATAAGAGTCTTGTTGCGACATGGAACTTTTAGAAATAAATCTCATATTATAGAGGCTGCTATAGAATTGCTCGCAAAAACTTGGGGTGCGAAATGAACTCTCGCAAAGGGCAGGTGACAATTTTTATTATTGTTGGGATAGTGGTGGTGGCGGCTGTTTTAGCCCTAATCCTTTTGACGAAGCAAGATGCTAAGACATTGACACCGAGTGATTTAGATCCAAGGAATGTTGTTGCAAGTTGTGTTAGGGATATCGTAAGTAATTCTATTAATAAGATGATGAATAATGGTGGTGAGATTTTAGCATCACAAGCTATTTCTTATAAAGATCAGGAATGGAATTATTTATGTTATCAGGCTGACTTTTATCAGAGATGTTATAATACTCATCCTATGTTGGAATTACAAATAGAAAAAGAGATAGAAAAAGACACTAGTGTTTCAGTGCAGGGTTGTTTTAATAAGATGAGGAAAAATTTGGAGGAGAGAGGTTTTGATGTGACTGGGGGATTGACAAAATATTCGGTTGATTTATTGCCTGGATTTGTCGCTGTTAATTTAAAGAAGAATGTAGAAATATCTGGGGAGTCTGGAAGCAATAGTTTTAACGATTTCAGTATTGAAGTAGCGTCTCCTATCTATGACTTAGTTAGAATTGCTCGAATTATTGTCAATGATGAATCACAGTTTTGTAATTTTGAGTATAATGGATATATGTTACTTTATCCAGAATATAATATTAAAAGAATTGATTATAGTGATAGTAAAATTTATCGGATAATTGACAGGCGTACTCAAGAGGAATTTAAATTTGCGGTGAGAAGTTGCGCCTTTGCGCCTGGTATATAAACTAGAAAAACTACAATAAATAAATTAAAATGGGAAATATAAATAAAAAAGCGGCTGCTGGATTTGAAATAGTTTTA
This sequence comes from Candidatus Woesearchaeota archaeon, assembly GCA_964601675.1. Taxonomy (GTDB): domain Archaea; phylum Nanobdellota; class Nanobdellia; order Pacearchaeales; family GW2011-AR1; genus JAGVXH01. The sequence goes on along the minus strand of CAZROF010000024.1, from coordinate 15,947 downwards.
ATGATGGTGTCAATTTTTGCATTTATGTATTTTGTTGGATTTAGTGAAAATGAATTTGCTCTAGTCTCTGCTAGTAACGGAGATACGGACAAAACTTTTAGTGATTATATAAACGAATTTATTGGTGGTAAATTAATTGAAAATGAAACTTGGAATAGTTATCCTATTTCTACTAGTGCTCATGGTAGTGGATGTTGTTTTTTAGGTATAGATGGACAAATTTGTGGAACCGCTAGTCCGGATAATTGCGTGAACGATTCTCCTTTTGCTGAAGGTTCGCTTTGTGCTGATACATCTTTTTGTGAAAAAGGGTGTTGTTATGATGAGAAGAGTGGAACTTATGATAGAAATGTTTTAGAATTTGCTTGCCCTCGTAACTGGACAAAAGATCCTAATTGTAATATGCCTGGAGCTAGGCTTGGATGTTGTGTTCTTGGAGCTGAAACTATTTTTGAGACTCGGGGAGAATGCTCGATAGATAGTTTAGTTCGAGCTATCGGAGATAAAAACAGTGTTGATTGGCGAGTAGATGTTGGAGAGAGTTCTTGTTTATTGTTAGCCGATAATCAAAATGAGGGAGCTTGTGTTTTAAGCGAAGGAGGATGTAAATTTGGAACTGAATCTGATTGCCTTTCTTATAATGGAGACTTTTCTGAGGGGACACTTTGCACTTCACCTTCTCTGAATACAAGTTGCAAGATGACGAAACAAACAAAATGCGTTGATGGGAAAGACCAGGTTTATTTCGTAGATTCTTGTGGGAATGCTGCTAATGTTTATGATTCTGCCAAAGCTAGTGATATTAATTATTGGGACAGGGTTATGAGTCCCAGAGATTTATGTGGGAGCAATAATACCAAAACAGGAAACGCTGATAGTGTTAGTTGTGGAAATTGTAACAGATTTGCGGGTGGGATTTGTGCTTCTGCTGATAAAAATAATTTTAAGGTTAATGAGGGAAGTTTTTATTGCAAGGACACCTCTTGTATGTTTAAGGGAGAGAGTTATAAGAATGGGGAATCCTGGTGTGTTTATGATGGGACAATCGGAAATGGGGATGATGTTGTTGGGAGTCGGCATTGGAAATATGTTTGTTCACAGGGGGTTGTGCAAGTAGAGCCCTGTGCTGATTATAGGAATCAAATTTGCGTACAAAATAATAAATTTGAAGTAAATGGAACAGATGTTGATTTTAAGAATGCTGCTTGTATTGCTAATAATTGGAGAGAGTGTATTAATTTAAATAGTGACGATAAAGATGCGATGAAAAATTGCAATGCTTCTTTGAATTGTAGAGTCGAAACCATTGATATTGCTGATAAATTCAAGTTTGATAGTTGTTTGCCAAAATACCCTGGTGGATTTGATTTAAATAGCGAACGATATCAGAGAACGGCGGAAAGTCTTTGTGGGATGGCTAGTCAGACTTGTACCGTTGTTAGAGCTCCAAATAAATGGGGTGGTTGTCATTACGTTGCAAATGAAAATTGTTTAAGTGAAAAATTTGGACAAGAGATGAATGATTTTTGTAGGGGACTTGGAGATTGTGGTGGTTCGGCGAATATTGTTGGAAAGTGGTCTGGAAACTATAATATTCAGAATTCTCCCAATTTAAATGAAAATTGGATTAAGAAACTGACTAAATTATCTGTTCCTGTTGCTGGACAATTCGCTAAAGTTGAAGATTATAGTAAATATTTGGCTGCCGCTGGTGTTTTATTGGGAAATTTAGTCGCACCTAAGGACGGAGTAGTAGGTAAGGGTATTGATGTGGGGGCGATTGGGCAAGGTATCTCTGGGATTGGAAGCGCTGCTAGTTTTGTTGTCTCTGGAAAGATTTTAGGATCTCAGGTTCTTAGTGGGGGGGGATTATTGCCTGGGTCTCTTGCTCCTGGTGCTGCTGGACCTGCTACTAGCATGGCTGCTTCCACATCTGCCTTCGCTGGAGCTGCCATAGGAGCCGGGATTGGAATGGTTGTGGGTGGCATGATAGCTAAACAAATGGGACTTAGTTCTGGGGGGTCTATGATGATGGCCGTTGGGGGAGCTATGGTGGGATATGGACTTATGTCTTTTAGCGGATTATATGGGACACTTGCCCTTGCGTTTCCTGTTGGTTGGATTGGATTAGCAATTATGGTTATCGCATCATTTTTCGGAGGTTCTGATTGTCCTCCTATTAGAGTCAAGTTTGAATGCCGAATGTGGCAAGCTCCTAGTGGTGCTGATGATTGCAATAAATGCAATGGAAACCCGTTGAAGCCATGTTCGGAATATAGGTGCGAGAGCCTAGGTGCTGGATGTGAGTTAATTAACAAAGGTAGTGGGAACGAACTTTGCGTAAATGGAAATCCTCATGATGTAAAGGCTCCTGTAATCCATAGGCAACAGAGTATTTCTTTTAAAGACGGAGATTATAAGGATAAGACTGATGGTTTTGATATTGTAAATTCCCACGGCGGATGTATGAATGCCTATGCTCCGATGGTTTTTGGTGTTACTAGTGATGAACCTTCCCAATGTAGGTTTGATATAATAGCTAAGGATTTTGAGGATATGGATTTTACCCTTGGGGGAAATAGTTATTTATATAATCATACTGGAACTTTCACTTTACCAGATCCTAGCCACGGACAGAGCAAGGGGTCGAATTGGACAGGAGATTTAAGCTTATATATTAAATGTAGGGACAGGTCAGGATTAATTAGCCCGGGATTTTATAAAGTAAATACTTGCGTTAAGGAAGGTAAGGATAAAACTGCTCCTAGAATCGTATTGAGTGAACCTGCGAGCGAGGGGATTGTTAGTGTGAATGCTACTAGTCAAAATATTTCAGTTGTTACGAATGAGCTTTCTAGTTGCAAGTGGGATTTTAGTGATATCGATTACTCGGATATGAATAATAGTTTAAGATGCGATGATTCTTTGGTTGGTCCGTCTAATGACTTTGGATATGTGTGTCAGGGTGTTCTTCCTGTGTTGAATTCTAGTAATAATTATTATATTAGGTGCATGGATCAACCTTGGCTGAATAACTCGGGAGATAGAAATGCTAATAGCGAAAGCTTCGTATTTAATTTAAGACGACCTAGCTCTAAAATTTCTATTGACAAGATTAAACCAGATAGTGATTTTGAAATTGGAAGTGATGCCACTACGATTAATTTAAAAGTTGCTACTAGTGGCGGTGGAAATGACCATTTCTGTTCGTATTCGTTTAGTGGTTATGATAAAATGATTAGGATGTTTGAAACGGGACATAGGGGAACTCACACTCAGGTTTTGAATCGTGGACCTGGAGTGAATAAGATTTATGTTGAATGTAAAGATGAGACTGGGGATTTTGATAGAGGTTATACCGAATTTAAGATTTCTAAAGACACATCTTCTCCTCAAATCGCTAGAGTTTGGCAAGATGGTGGATTTGTAAATTTGGTTTTGAATGAAGATGGGGAGTGTAAATTTGCATTTAATAATTGTAATTTTGCTTGGAATGATGGTTATGATATTGGGACGGGTAAGGAACTTAGATTTGCGGTGGTTAGAGGGGAGAAATATTCTATTAAATGCAAAGACGAATTTGGGAATATCCCTAATAGATGTTCTGTTGAGGTTATGGCGGTATGAGAGATTTTATAAATATGGGGGAGCTGATATTATTATGGTTAAAAAGGGTCAGGTAACTATTTTTATTTTGGTGGCTATTATGATAGTTTCGGCTATATTAGTTTTCTTTTTATGGGCAAGGCCTACATATTTTTCTAAAAGCACTGGAGTGGCTGGATTTGAGAGTTGTGTAAAGGACGCACTTAGGGATGACATTAATGAACTTGAAGGAAAAGCTGGTTTTATTGAGCCTGATTTTAGCTATAAATATATGGGTGAAAATCTAACTTACCTTTGTTACACTAATGATTTTTATAAAACCTGTACCGTACAGGTTCCGCTTTTGAAGAATGTTTTTGGCAAGAATTTGAAAGCACTTATTCAGGATAAGGTTAGTGCTTGTTATGACGCTAGTTTAGATAGTTTGAAGAATCAGGGATATGAAGTGACTTCTGGAGATATTAGTTATGATATTAAGATGGAACCTGGGGTTGTTCGTTTAGAAATTGATGCTCCAACTATTGTTGGATCTGGTAAATTTGCTAGATTTAATGTAAAATTAAACTCTCCTATTTATGATATGATTATGATTGCCACTTCAATTTTACAATTTGAAACAAAATATGGCGATGCTGATGTTTCACAGATGACTCTTTATTATCCTGATTATTATATTGATAAGATAAAACGTGGGGATGGGACTACTATTTATATTTTGGAAAATAAAGCACTTGGCGATAAATTTAAATTTGCAAGTCGTAGTTTAGTTTGGCCTGCGGGGTATAATTTATGATGAATAAAATAGTTTACGGATTTATTTTTATTTTATTAGTTGGACTTGGAGCTGCTGTGAGTAGCACTCCTAGTTATTGTTGCGAAAAAACAACTAGTGGAGGATGGTGTGTAAATGATGTACAGAGTGCTTGTGCTCCGGGATATAATGCTGCTCCAACTTCTTGTGATACAACTTCTTATTGTAGACTTGGCACTTGTTATGATAGTGAAGAAGGAATTTGTATGGGAAATACTCCGCAAAGAGTTTGTAACGATAATAATGGAACTTGGGATCCAAGAGAACCCGAAGAAGTTCCGCAATGTCAACTTGGATGCTGTATAATTGCGGATCAGGCTGCATTTGTTTCTTTGGTTAGATGCAAGAAATTATCTAGTTTTTTTGGTGTTGAAAATAATTATCGTACTGATATTAGTGACGAGGTAAGTTGTATTGCCACGGCTCAGGCTCAAGATAAGGGAGCATGTGTTTATGAAAGTAATTTTGAGAGAGTTTGTGATTTCACTACTCGTGAAAAATGTGGTTCCGATAAGGGTGTTCAGACTATCAATCAAACCAATATTAGCTTAAGTAGCGAGAAGACTTTTTACAAGGATTATCTTTGCTCAGCTGAAGAATTAAGTACTTCTTGTGCAAGAGAGACTTCTACAACTTGCGAAGGAGGAGATGTTTATTGGGTTGATTCTTGTGGAAACTTAGAAAATGTTTATTCTAGCAATAAAAAGAAAAGTTGGAATAATGGTAGAGTTTTGGATGCGAATGATGTTTGTGCCACAAATGATGGATCCAATGTAAATTGTGGTAATTGTAATTATTTAGCTGGAACCCGGTGTTCTAAATTTGATGGACTAATTGGAGGACCTTCTGGGAGCGATTATTATTGTCAAAAAACTGAGTGTGTGGATGGGGATGGAAAGAAGCGGCTTAATGGAGAATCGTGGTGTATTAGTGATGCTGGAGCTGGGAAAGCTGGAGATCGTGTTGGGTCTAGATATTATAAAGAATCTTGTGTGGATGGGGATGTAAAGGTCGAGCCTTGTGCAGATTTTAGAAATGAAATTTGTATAGAAGGTTCTATTGAAACTACTTCTGGAAGTTTTGGAACTGCGGCTTGTAGGGTAAATAGATGGCAAGATTGTATTAGGCAAGACAATAAAGACGATTGCACTAATATTGACCAGAGAGATTGTACATGGCTTCCTTCGGTTTTGGGTATGATTATTGGAGGAAAAAGTCAGGGTGATTCTGTGACTTATTCTAATCCAAGTGCTAGTAAGCCGATGTTTAATAATCCAACAGCTAGTCCTATTACTGGTAATTCTATTTTTGGCGGGGAAGATACGGGAGAAAAACCGACTCCTACAACTATTACTAATAGGGCAGGAGGTATTTGTGTTCCTAATTTTCCTCCTGGATTGAAATTCTGGGAAGAGGGTAGTGCAAAACAAATTTGTGGTCAGGCTAATGCGAAGTGCGTTGTTGTTTATGAGAAGGGTTTAATTGGGGGAAGTAATATTGTTGAGGGTGCTGAATGTTTAGATAAAGCTTGGGCTGAGGGTGCTAATAGTGTTTGCAGTGCTTTGGGGGACTGTGGTGGGGCTGTTAATTATAATGGGGAGTATAGTGGTGATGGGTATAAGTGGATTGAAGATGGTGCTGAGAAGTTTTTGAGTTAGGGTTTGGACTTGGTGCACTGAAGAGGAAATATGGTGATTCGGTTAAGGCTCGAAGAGCGAAGGGGGCTAGGAGTGAATTGTATTTGAAAGCAATTCTTCATAATTTAGAATTGGTGTTGGTTAGAGTTTTAACAATGAACTCAAATAGAAACTTTTATAAACTGTAGTAACCCAAGAATTACAACATGACAAGGAATATATTTGTGACTTTTGGAATTCTCACGGTTTTGTTACTAAGTTTAGGATTAACAAGCGCGCACTACGCATCAGACAATAATGTGACCTTAACAACATATGTAAATTCTTTAACAAATGTCTCAGCAGGAGAAACATATAATTTTAATGCAACAGTTGAGAATCTAAATGGAACAGCTTTCTATATAGTTTTCGGAACAGCAGGATGGAATTGGTACGGTGATAATGTAACGCTACTAAGTGGAGAGTCGGCAAACTTTACAGGAACAATGACCATTCCTTTTTCTGCAGGCTCAAAATCAATAATTGCAAATTTTTATAACGCATCAAATCACTCAGAGTCCTTATTTCAACTCTCTAAACCAATAAATTTAGAATATTATACTGCAGAAATATCCGGTTGTACAAACTCAACAGCAACTAACTATAATTCATCTGCAACAGTAGATGACGGGTCATGTGTTTATCCAATCTCAATTCACACATATTGCAAAAAGGAAGGATATAGAGAACACGGAAATTTAGAAATAAGAGACTTTAATGTAAATAACAGAGGAGAAGGAAGAGATGATAAATGGCAATATTTAGATAATGTAGAAATAACTGTAGAAGTAGAAAATAACAACAATGATAATAATATTAATGATGTAGAGGTCAGATTATTAATACTAGATGACAAGATTGAAAACGGGGGGAGGGATGTAACAAATGATTTTAATCTGAATGATAAAATACAGGATAATATTGGGAGATTAAGGAGTGGAGACAAAGAAAAGGCTGTGTTTAAGATTGATGAACTACCTGCAGACATAGAATCTGGAACGTATTATATGTATATTATGACCTATGAGAGAGGAAATGAAGGAAATCAATGTACCTCTGATATAGACGGGGATAACTATTTTAGGTTTATAGTTGAACCAGTAGATTATGATAAATCAATCGTGGTAAGGGGATCTGAATTAAATAGTCAAATGAATACATACTGTGGTCAGCGAAGGTTAGAAGTATCAGTTCCAGTTTACAATTTGGGAGACAATTCGGAAGAAAAAGTTTTAGTAAATTTATATAATTCAAAACTGGGAATTGATGATTATGAAGTAATAAACAATTTAAACAATGGAGATAAAGAAGTAGTGAAATTCTATATAAATATTCCTACCGAGTTAAATCAAACCAAATATGATTTAAGTGCCATCACCAACTTTGATTGGGATAGTAGTGAAGATTACAATGACGCTTCCTCTTATAGAGAAGAAAATTCTGATACATCAATTAGGCTAAATATTTTAAATTGCCAATCAACACCTCCATCAGTAGCAGTCAGTTTAGAATCTGTGGCAGAAGTTGGGCAAAATTTAATAATAAAAGCCACAATAAAGAACAACGCAGCAGTTAATGACTTTACAATAACTCCAATAGGTTTTGAATCATGGGCAAACTTAATAAGCGTGTCCCCTAAGACTTCTTCAATAGCATCTAAAGGGTCTCAGGATGTAGTGATTACCTTGTCTCCAAAACTATCTGGAGCCCAGTCATTTACAATAAGTACAAAATCAGAAGGCGAAACATATACTCAACAAGTTTCTGTAAATATAGCGGAACAGCCAGGAATATTCTCAAGTTTACATCTAAGCGGAACATCTCTTTATTTATTAATAGGAATAACCTCCCTATTGGCACTAATCTTTTTAATGTTAATAGTAAGAGTTATTCAAAGACCACCGAGAAGAACATATTGATTGTGAACAGTTTTAAAAGACAAAATCATATATTTAGATGAACAAAGAGTATAAAATAACAATAAATCTGTTCTCTAGATATATAACTATACTATTTTTAGGGATGGGGGACTTATATCTTATATACAAATTACTAACGCCACTAACAGTTTATATAGTGAATCTTTTTATAAATATTTTAACACCAGCCTTTTTGTTAGAAAATACAATACATTTTAATCAAGTTGCAATAAAAATAGCACCAGCATGTGTTGCGGGTTCGGCCTTTTATTTACTCCTTGCGCTGATACTGTCAACATCGAAAATAAAACCGATAACAAGAATATATTCTATATTAACAGCACTTTCAATATTTTTTACATTGAACGTAGCAAGAATTTTAATTTTAGCTTCTATAACAACTTCTCCAGATTTTGAAATTATACACTGGATATTTTGGAATATACTTTCTACGGTGTTTGTGGTTGCGACCTATATAGCGACGATAAGATTTTATAAAATAGATTCTATCCCAGTATATTCAGATATAATATATTTAAAAAGTTTGATTAAATCAAAAAAACATAAAATTTAATATTATATTTTTAGTAAAAAAACAAAAATTATTTCTTTATTGGATGAGCAGCCCTAAAATCTATAACAGATTCAAGCATGAATTTTTCAACAACACCAGAGTCGCTGCAATCCTTAGCAGTAATCGTGTAGCAGTAGGGATTGTCTTTATTTTGGACTATGCTATTAACAGAATTCCTTGAGGAGATATTAATTATGACCACAGTTCTGTCCCTAACACTTTCACAACTAGTAAACTTTCTCCCGGTCTCATTCGCGATATCTTCATTGGTAGTCCCGCTTTTAATTGGACCAATTCCAGCACCTTGTTTTAAGAAAGCACTTAAATCTAACATAACTCTGGATAATTCGCCTCGACATCCATCAGCCTTCTTGCTCAAAGAGATAACACCTCCATATTTAAAGTCGCTTAAGTTTCCGACAACACGAACGTCATTTTCTCTGGGATCAGTTCTAAAAAAGACATTATAATATAGATTAGGATTAGTAAAACTTACAAATCTACCATGAAATATTTGTAAATTATCATAATTCTCAACAACCCAGTCTATCCCACCAAACTCAAACGATTTACTAGATTCAACCCAAAAATATGAAGCCAAAATAGAACCAAGCACAATACCAATAACAACAAGAACCCAAAATAATGTAGAATCCTCCTTATCCCTAATATCCTTAATTCTTTTAATTTCTTCTTTAGAGGGAGTATGCCCTTCTATCTCCTTTTGACTTCTTTTTTTACCTGTCATATTAAATTCCTAACACCTCATACAAAAATGCGTCACTACCAAGACTATTATCTCCCACGATAAAAACGCAAGAACCTTTCTGATAAACCCTTGTATCATTTCCTTGTTCGAAAATAATTAAATTAGAAGTACAATCTTTTATTGGCAAATCGCCTTTGCAGGTCGCGTTATCCATATTATCGATTCCAGAATCTAAACAAGCCTCTTGATATCTTAAGATGTAGTTTCCGATATTTCCTAAAATTTCACTAGCACCAACCCCAGGATTTACAAAATAAATTGGCTGATTAGAATAAGTTCCCAGCTGGGCAGAGATGCTTATACTAACATTATTGACTTCCGATGGCAAATGCTGAAATTTAAAAACTTCGGGTTTATTCCTATCATTGGGATTTTCAATTGAGAGTTTCCATCTCCCATTTTCTCGAACAAAATTAAATCCATTCTCGCTCACGGAATTCTTTTTACTACCATCCGCATTCATTAGGGAATATCCTAAACTTGACACAGTCAGCAAGACAATCATCCCAACTCCCAGAATAATGTTATTTCTTCGTCGAGCCTTTTCAATATCGGTTATGCTTTTGATTTTTCTCATAATGATAAAAACAATCTAGCAAATATAAACCTTACTAATAAAATATAAATTACATAAAAAAAGCCCGTCCCTTTCGGGGCGGGCGAGTAAAAATAAAAAATAAATAATTTTTTACGTTTTGAACTTATGCAGTAACAACAGTAGCTTCAGTAGCAGATGTACCCTTCATTTTCATACCAACAGTTGTATCAACGTCGTTATTCAATAAATAAGTAACAGCCTTTTCAGTATCAGCAGCATTATAACCAGCAACTAGCATAGCAGTCTTTCCAGCCCTATCAAAGGATTGAATCAAAAACCCACCAGCGCTAACACCTGTAGCAGATGTAAATGCAGCTCCACTGTAAGCACCACCTAGTAAGTCAGCAGCAACAGAGTTGATAGCAGAACCACCAACAACGACTAAATTCTTACCAGCAACACTAGCAACTTCACTATCCTTAACAGTCATAACACCAGCGTCTCCACTAGTTGAAGCAATAGCATCAGCAGATGTTAAATAAACATCAGCAGTAACTTCGTTACCATGATATATTAACTTAACGCTATTAACGTCTCCACTTGTATCCTTTAAGACTTCAGTAGCAAGAGGACCAGAAACAAAACTTCTATATATATCGGAATTTCCGATTTTTGAAGCAGTTCCATCTCCATCAACAGTATTCACACTAACTCTCTTGCTAGTATCTATAGCAGCTGTGATGTTAATTTGGTTTCCACCTTGGTCTCCATCAACATTTTCTTCAACCATCTGAACCTTGTAATCAGCAGGAGCAGCACTCAAGTTGATTACACCGTCACCAGCAGTAGTGCTGTTAACAGGTAAGAATACTTTCATTCCTGCAGCGGAATAAAGAGTATTGAAATGCGTATTAGAGTTACCCCTAGTTACATTAACAGTGTTTAGTGTGTTATTAACATCACTAATAACTAGGTCGACACTTCCAATAGAGAATGTATCTCCACTTTGTCTGTCTACCTTAGCATCAGACCAAGAGCCACCTTTCTTATATTGAAAAGTAACCTTATCAACATTATCAGTCTTGAAGTTAGTTGCTCTCATTAAGTAAGATTCGGCATCTTTACCATCAGTCCAAGAAGCTACGAAATAAGCATCTGTATCTCTATCGAAAATAATAGAATCATATCCAGTTACTAATCTTGAATTAGCATCTTTTCCGATAGTTGTAAATGCAGTGCCTCCAGCATTGTATAGAAGTTCAATATCTTCTGTAGAATCCTTTAATGGAAAGTTATTCAATACTAAATTTTCATCTCCATCATAAGAAACCTCAATAGGCTCTTCTGTTGGGTAATTTAATCCTGTAAAACTCAAAGCAAGGGTTTTGAAGCCTGGCATAGTAGCAACAGCATCTTTAGCGACGAAAACTTTATCATCAGCATTCCAATCAATTGATATCTTGGAATATTTGGATCCCGAAACAGTAATATTAGAAGTTAATCCAGTAATAGTGTTTTCATTCATTCTAATGTCATTTCCATTGTCAAGAACTAATTTTCCACTACCAATACTAAACTCAACCTTACTAATTCCGCTATCTTTTTGAGAATACAAAATTTCTTTCATACCCAAATAAGATCCGTCATCTAACTTATAAGTTTTGGTTGTAGATATATCATTAGTAATTTCTCCATTAACATTTAATTTTGCAGAATCAGCGTCCACAAATTCAATACTAACAGTATATGTCTTTCCACCAGCACTAATAGTTGTGCTCTCTCCTTCAGCGACAATAGCGCTAGCAGCAGAATCAAGCAAAGTCAACTTAGTAGCTGTAGCAGCTAAAACATAATAATCTTTACCCATAAGAGTAAGATCTGTAGTTGGAGTGTTATTAACTTCTGGCTGATCATTGAAATCAAGTTCGTATGTTAAGATAGGCGCACCTGAAGGAATTTTTATTCCAACAGTTGGGGTATCTGCCTTATAGTCATTATCATCAAACATAGATAAGTTATTAGAATGCATAGTAACTTTCTGAGTATAATCGAATTCATCGTTATTATCATCAGTATAAGTACCATCACCTAAAAGACCAGGCATTTGATCTCCATCCAAACTTGACTTGATAGATGTAATATCATCACCCAAGTGAAGCTTAGTAGATGTCTTTTCGAACTTGTAAGAATCTCCGTTTGTTGTTATAGTTGTAGCTCCGTCTGTAGTAGCCGCGTTAGCGTCTAAATTAGAAGCAATAGAAGCAGCAGCAATGTTATCTGAAGGAGCAGCATTAGCACCAACAACGATAGCAGTGTTACTTGTGAAAGGTGTAGGGTAAGATGCAGCAGCAGCTATACCAACTGTAGCACCAATCAAAACAGCGCTTCCTAAAACCGTAACAGCTTTTCTAAATAATTTTTTCATTTTTTTTAAACCTCCTTTCAGCACTATTAGGTTAGCCGCCTTCTTCAAGGCCGTGATAATTCACGTTCAACTTTTCTAACAGTCTGGCAGGTCTTATAACTTAGGGAGCGTTATAAGTTGTCATCTCTAGGGTGTCCCTATGTACACTGACTAGTCAATGCATTATTGATTAACAATAACGCTTAACTAATCAAATTCTTTTCGCTATATAAAGCTTACCATTAATTTAGCGTCGATAAATTGCGAAAAAGGGGTATTTTGGCTGGTTTACTTATAAAGCTTTCGTTATTACAGTGAAAAACAACATATTTGTAATAGAATTATTGTTAGCAAATTTAGTATTTTTTGTATATATGGTAGAAAATAACACATATGTTAAAAGCATAAGATTTATATATCTAAACAAATTTACCATATATACGAAATAAGCTATCATAAGCACAATAAATTCGTAAAAATAGAAAAAGTCTTCGATTTTTTCAGCAAATGAAACCCAAATAAAAACAATGGCAACAAAAACCAGAACCAAAATAATATATGTCGACGTTAATGTAAATAAAGAAAACTTTGTTTCAAAATTAATAGGGGGAGAGAAACTACATGATTTTTCTGATGTCAAATTACTAAGAAAACTTCTTTCCAACGAAAAATCTAGAATCCTCTATGCTCTAAAAACTAATAAACCAAAATCAATATATTCTCTCGCAAAAATTTTAGGAAGAGATTTTAAATCGGTAAGAGAGGATGTAAAACTTCTAGAAAGGTTTGGTTTTATAGAATTTCATGCAGAAAAAATAGGTAAGAGGGAATCTTTAAAACCAGTATTACTGATAGAAAAACTACAAATTATCATAAATATCTAGCTACAAATTCTCATCCTAACAATTAAACTAGTTCCACCCGATATAATGCTTCTTTGTGCGCCACTAGTCTCACCCGTGCAATTCCCCATCCCCCATTGTAAAATTCCTTTGCCATCACGGGTATAAAATTCTGTCTGCCAATCCCCAATAGAAGCATCACTTAAAACCATAGAAGAAACAATATCTTCAAGACTTTTATTCAAATAATCACAGGCAGAGATGTTTAAATTACTACAAGAGTCCCCCTTAAAGCAACTCTTAAATAATTCTTCAAAGTTATCGTAATTAGGCTCGTATACGATAGCGCAATCGCTAGTTGTCTTCATTAAAACATCCAACATATTAGAAACACCAACACTAGTTTTTTCCTTACCAGAATCACGAACTGAAATAATTAGAAAAACCATTAGTGCAACCATAACCAAGACCACAATTAAAACGAAACCTACAATTTCCTGCTGTGCCTTTTTATCCATAAAATTATAGCGTAATCCTTTTTTTAAAATTTTCATTTAACTCCTCTCCCGTTATATTATAAATTAATTTATTCAATCTAGGGGCAACTCTCCAAATCTCTAATTCTTTAAAATCTCTCATATTATAATAAACTCAGGTTGCACAATGCACTGATTACCGCCCTCCGCCCTCCGCCCCGAGAGTTTTTGTTCCCACAACAATTTTTCCAACATCACATCTATCGTAAACTGACCCAGATTCACGAACTCTTTTGCAAATAGAAACATAAGAGGAAAATTTCTCGATATTACCTTCCCCAGAATTATAAATATCATAATAATTGCAATTCGCAGCAGGACATTTGATTAGTTTGTCAAACTTTGGATAAACCTTATAAATTTCTAATGAGGCAATGGGCCAGAGTTCTCCATAATTTGCACTAAATCCCCCCGCCATAATTCTTAATTTATCTTCATCCACAGTCATAGATTGTCGGCTTCCATAACTAAGTTCAGGCATAGCAGCAATACTCTTTAAAGAAGAAATAGCTTGTTCTTTGGCCAAATCACTAGCACCACCTCGAATGTCTTTAAACACAATACCTAAAACAAATAATCCAACTAGAATAAAAAAGAAGAATACACCAATAATCATAAATGACATTTGCATAATTTTCATTTGCCCTCTTTTATTGACATGCTCCTTGTCTCTGGCTCTTGGCTTTTGTTTTTCCAACTCCCAGCTCTCAAATTTACCGCAACCTACCATAATCCACAAACCTCTCTATTGTTCTTTCTTCCTAGTTCTTCAGAATAACTCTCAATTGAAATAAGAGTATCACTTGTAGCATTTAGAGTCATGCTAGCCCAAGTTATTAAATCTGTCTTCAAATTAGTGCCACACTCTCTTGCATTCATCAAGTCAGTTTTAGCTGAAAAAATCTTCGCAATACTAGAAGTTCGGTACATTAACCGCTTAACATTGCAATCATAAACACTCTTATCAGAAAAAATAGCGCCCCACATCAAATTTCCAATATACCGTAATTCTACACCTTTTTTAGATACAACACCTTCATCATAAACAGAATTGCAATTCCCAGAGCAAGACCCATAAACAATAGAATCACAATTAGTTCCCCCCCCAAAACAAACTCTCTCGTCTGTAGAGCTACAGTTCTCGAAGGCAATATTTTTAATTCCTAATCCAGAAACATCTTCCACGACACTATCTGGAGCATTGATAAAACAGTATTTTCCACTAATTAGAAAAATTAAATCACTAACTTTGTAAGGAAATTTAAATGGTTTTGAAAAAACATAATAATCAAGCCCCTCGTTTTTCTCTTTAGAAAAAATATATTTATTATGAATCGAAGTCGCACCGCCGGCCAAGTTCCATTCCCTTCCAACCCCACTCCTAGAAGCAGTCGAAATATCATTTTTCCCAAAACCAGGACCAGCCAAGCAGATATTATTTAATCTAGTTTCCTGTTGAAAAGAAATCTGCCCAAAAGAACCTTCAGCAAATCCAGCTTGTAATGGGTCAGTCAAAATCGAAATACTTTTTGCAGCCTCGGTATCGCTTTTGTATCTCAAACTATCTCCAGCCTGTACAGCTCCCCAAATAGCCAAAGCCAAAATACTTCCACCAGCCAAAATGGCAAAAATCCAAACAAAATTAAACTGAGCCCTCTTCATAGTATTACCCCCAAATCATTTTTCTTTTTCCCCTTCTCGTTCATCTCAAGATAATTTTTCTTAGATGCAACACCCCCACCAATCTTCTTTTCTGTTTCTCGTCGAGCATTCCCTGCAATATTGCCACCATCCCTAGCGACAACCCCGCACTCATCAAAACCCTCAGCATCTCTACTAGTCGTAATTTCACTAGCTACTCTCTCTCCAAGCATAGAAAAAATCAGCTCTAAATCCGTCATGTGGTCTCGCAAATTTTCCCTCTCCAGACCCTTAAATTTTTTATATTCACTAGGATACATATCAAAAGTTGCCTTGGAAATCTCAGCAGTCAAAATAGCAAAATCCTTATCTTTTTCAACTCCCTGTATTTTCCACTCGTCTGTTGGGTTCTGCCGAATCGCAATCCCCCTAATTCTCTTGTCAACCCAGTCCTTAGAATAACCCTTCTTCTCATAAAGTGCCTTCATTCTCTCTTGCGCCAATTCCGGGTCCGCAATCTCTTGCACTCTTTCATACCCAACTTTAGCTAACCATCTCCTAAATGGCTCAGCCTTCCTAGAAGGAACAGACTGAATAATTCTAAAGATACCCTCAGTATTCGAGCAACTCA
>CAZROF010000023.1:0-17301 GCA_964601675.1 Candidatus Woesearchaeota archaeon | reverse complement strand
CTACTTTAATATTTCTTGAAACTTAAGAGTTGTTAAATGCTGTCGGAGATACTGATACCAAACTTATCTAATATTTCTCAATTATCTTTAATTCTCAAGAGCAAATGTTTAAAATAATCTCCACCAGAAGAACCAGCCATTCTCTCAACAATTAATTCTGGCGTCGAACTGGCAAGTCTCCCCAAAACAGGATTGTGATTTACAATCAAATTAAAATCATCATCCAAACCACTAGCTTCGATGCCATCAATTCGTGCTCCCTTTGGTAAATTTTTAGCAATCTCTGCCCCCAAATGCGTAGCCAAAACAACAAAACAACCCTTACCAATAAAATATTCAGCACTAGCCCCAATAATCTTACCAGCAACACCAGGCTCAGTTACAGCCTCAATCTCATCTGCCAAAACAAGTACATTTCTCTTCCTATCTCCAACACTCCATCCTTTATCACCAATTTTAGACATCTGAGTTAACAAAGTCTCAAAAGCTCCCTTAGAAGTACTTCCTTTAGTTTTAGCAAAATAATAAACCTCATCAAAAATTGGGCACCTGAACTCACCAGCTATGGGTAAACCCATCCGAAACAAACTAATATTTTGTAAAATATGCTCCAATAGAGTAGTCTTCCCCCCAGAGTTAGCACCAGTCAAGATAGAACACTTCGCTTCACAATCTAAAATAAAACTAATCGATTGAGCATTTTTCAAAAACAAGTTATGACAATCTCCTAAAAACAAATCATCCCCTAATTCTGGAAACTTTACACCCTCTCTAACATATTTTATAACTCCATTACAAAAGTCTTCTACCAAAATCTCAGCTTCCAATCTCCGCAAAATCTCAGGTATACCTCTTAATTTAGAAGCATTCCTTTTAATCCTCTCTGCAACATCTGTAAATTCATTTGCACTTTGAATCTTAATCTGTGCCTCTAACTCTTTATAATCAATACTAACAGGAACTCCTAAATTAAAAATATGTTCGGATATGCCACTTTTTTTAATAGCATTATAAACAATCTCCAAAATTTCTTCACTCATTTTCCCTTCTCCCAACATCCTCATCATAACATCCCCAGAAATAGTCATATCCTTTATAGCCTTACTAACTCTCTCATTAATATCCTCCAAGGCAGACTCCGTTTCTCCCTCTGTTATAATCTTCCCCTCTTTATTTTCAAGCAAAGCAAAACAATCAATCAAATCATCTAGACATTCTCTCAAACTCCCCGAAACATCCATCCTATTTAATATAGCAAAATTCTCACGCCAACCCGACAACTCCTCTAAAAATCTTTCGAGATAAACATCCTCCACATTATCTAAAAAAACACTCTGAGATAATCTCTCAAGAACCGAAACAAAATCATCACAATCAACAACTTGCACAATATCATAGCGCTCTAAATCTTTAACATCATTATGATTCGTTAATAAAATTACTTCACAACTAAGCTTATTTAACCTAATAAAAGTCTCTTCATCCTCAGTCACAACAACAACATCATACCTCGGCTTCCAACTTGCTCTAGGTTTATTTAAATTTTTCAAAGCTTGCCCAATATTTGGACTTTGAGCATTAGTACTTTTAATAAAATTTCGGAAAAAATCCTGTCTCTTCTTTATTTCCTCTAATTCAGAATCAATTCTAAAACAATCCCAAATATTAGAACTTTCACTAAAGACAAATTCGGAAGAAACCTTCGCCAAAATCTTAGAATGAATCCTCCGAGCATCCATAGTCATAAAAACCATATTTTTAGTCTTCTTGAATAAAGTCTTACCCGAACTAAAAGGACTAAGCCCCTCCCTTAAAACAAAATTAACTAATTCTCCCCTCATCCTACAAAATCACTAAAATTCTTTATAAAAATTATTACACTAAAACATCTATCTTCTACTTATCTTTTGTCTAATATTTCTTCCACTACCCCTAAATCCATTTTTAGAATCCGTAGATAGACCCCTAGTTCTACCATCGGCGCTTCCTCTATCTCTACGCATAGTCCTCTGTCCACCAGAACTAGCCCCTCCTCGACCCCTATCGCCTGAACCCCTATCATTTCCAGATCTTCTAGAAGGTCCATTATCTCGTCTCATTGTTCCTCGACTATTAGAACCAAACCTTCCTCGTCCACTAAAATTAGATCCAACTCGAGATCTAGAAGCCTTCCGCTCAATCATCTCAATTCTAACTCTCTCAAATCTAGGAGTATCAGCTCTATCAACTTTCAAACCCTCATTTCTTCTAAGAACATTAGAAAAATTATCATAATCCCTACTAGCAACGATATTAACAGCCAGTCCACTAGTTCCTGCACGAGCAGTACGTCCAATACGATGAACATAGTCTCGAGCATCCGAAGGCAAATCATAATTATAAATATGACTAACTCCCTGAATATCAAGCCCTCTTGCCGCAACATCAGTACAAACGATAACATCAATTTTACCCTCGCTAAATTCCTTCAAAACTCTAATTCTTTTTTTCTGATCCATACCCCCATGAATAACTCTAGCATTAATATTATTAAGCCTCAAATTCTTCTCAACAAAATCACTATTATTTCGAGTGTTACAAAAAACCATGGCCAAATCTAGCCTATCATTTTTTATCAAATGAACCAATAAAGAAAATTTCTCGGAATCACGAACATCATAATAAATTTGCTTTAACTTACTAGTATCAACATAACTTTTAACGGCAATCTCAATCGGAGCTTTCATATATTTATCACTAAAATCAGCTAAGTCACCAGAGATAGTAGCAGAAAAAAGTAAAGTTTGTCTATTTTTAGAACAAGCATCAACTATCTTAGCGACATCATACTTAAAACCCATATCCCACATACGATCAGCCTCATCTAAAACTAAAAAATCAATCTTACTTAAACTAATAGATTTCTGTCTTAAATGATCCAATAAACGTCCAGGTGTAGCAACAATAATATCCGCATACACCAACTTCTTTTGCTGATGAAAGATAGAAACACCACCATATACTGGAACAACCTCCAAACCCTTATAGTAAGCAAATTCCATCAAAGACTCCGCAACCTGTTCAGCAAGCTCTCGGGTAGGCGTCAAAACCAAGCCCTGAATACCTTTTCCCTTCTCAATATTCTTAATCATACCAGCACCAAACGCCAATGTCTTTCCAGAACCAGTTGCAGAGCCAGCTATAATATCCTTTCCTTCAAGAACCAACGGAATCGTTTTTTCCTGAATCTCTGAAGGTTTCGTAAACTTTTTATTCGAAATAACTTTCAAAACATGTTCACAAAGACCTAAATCTTTGAATTTTTCCATTTCATTTTTTAGGACAAATTTCACTAAAACTTCTTTAAAGTCACTGTAAATTTTTCCACTTTATAAATTTCCAAGAATTAATCTTGAACTAAGTCCCTACGACTCATCGTCCAAGGACTCCAACTTATTTACAATAAAAAACCAAAAGATAGCTATATAAGTCTTTGCATCTTAAAAATAATCATGTCAAAAAAATGCCCAGCATGTAATTCAACTCGCTATCAAAAAATTGAAGACGATTTCAAATGTGCCAAATGCGGATTCATAAACAAATCAAAAAAAAACTTTGAAAAAGAACTCAATATTACATCTAATTTTTAAAATCTAGTTCAAAAAATTTAATCTTCAAATATCTTCAACCTTCTCAGACTCTTCTCTCTCATCCCTTTCTAACTTTTGAAGCTCTTTTTCTTCCTTAGTCAATTTATTCTTAATCAAATCAACTTTAGCTCGCCTCTCTTTAGTGCTCTTAATCTTAGAAATCCTATTCTCTGTATCCCTAATCTTCTTCTCCATATAGTCCAATTCTTTATCATCATCACTTAAAATATTCTCAACCTTTTTCTTTTGACGAATACGACTATGCCCTATGAAAACAAAAATAACAAGCATTAAAATAAATAATATACCACTAAGAGAAGATCCAACTCTTAATGTTCCATCTTCTTTAATAAAAACAGATTTTCCAGTCAAAAAAACACTGGTAACCTTAGTCTCGAACATACCCCCTCTAGATGCATCTTTAACTACCACTGAATCAATCTTCTCAACATTACTAGAGTTATCAGCAGCTTTATAATTATCTGAATCATTCTTAATCAAAGATTGAGAAATATTAAAATCATCAATCTTCTCTACAACAGAAGTTTTATCAGCAAAAGATCTATTTACCCCATCTCGCCTATCAAATAAAATTCTAGAACCATTTATAGCAAAAGGACCATCCTCAATAGCATCAACAATAAAACCATCTTTACTAATAAGAACCTTTAGGTTAATCTTTTTAAGAGAAGTTTCAATATCAAATTTAATAACTCCAGTATGAACCAGATATGCAGAAGGATAAATCTTCTCTCCTACATCTCCAGTTATAGGAGAAACAACTCTCAAAACTGCACCACTAAAAGATCCGACATCATCAACAATGACAACTTCAGCTTTAGTCGCGCTAACAGAATAGGCCACAATCACGACTAAAAACACCAATATAAAAGTCGACCACTTCTTCATAAAAATAAAGGAATAAAATTCTTTAAAAAAGTTTCGATAGCATCAATATTATCAACCCTTTGCGTCGAATAACAATTCATTAATAAAAGGCTCTAAATTAAAATTATTCTTTCCCCTTTTCTGAATCTCAAAAATCTCACTCTTAAACCTACAATAAACCCCACTTCTCCTATGTGTCTCTTTAATCAAATCAACCTCTTGAGTATAATCCTCCTCACTAGCAAACAAAATAAATTTCGAAATCTTCTTTTTGCCCATCACCTTCAGAATAACTCGAGAAACATCACCCTTATCTTTAATGTCCGAAGATAAGTCAGAGTCAAACTCGAAACTAAATCTACTAAAATATCCCAAACCTAACTTTCTAAAATTTGGAACAACCATAGCGTAAACAAATCCTTCATCAATCAATTTATTTCTAATTTTAATCACAGTAGGTTTAGAAATCCAGATTTTCTTAGCAATTTCAGACGATGACATATTTGGATCTTGAATCATAGCATGCAAGACTCGCCTTTCATTAGCATTCAGCTCAAAACCCCCACCTTCAAAATTATGGACAACAGCTTTTTCTCGTTTTCCCAAGCCAAATAATGAATTAATAACTTCGGAAAAATCCATTAGTTCAAACTTTTCCAATTCATAAAAAAAACTATTCTCCTCAAATCCCATACTCAAAGCCTTCTTATTTTCATCCTCAAAAACTTCTAAAAATTTTCGAAATGTTACATATTTATTAGAAACAAAAACTCCAAAAAATTTCTCATCATAATAATTACTAAAAATAACCTCTGGTAGCCCTTTCAAAGACTCTAAATTCAATTTCCTAATTTTCTTTTTAGTAATGGCTCCATCAAATACACCCACAAACTGAACACCAAGCTTTGCAAAATTAGGAATGTATTTCCAGAAAAACCAACCCTTGCCTTTCAACCTATTCTTAATCGCAGTCAAAGTTGACCTTTTTATTCCTAATTTTCCAGATAACTCCTCGTCATTTAATAACGGCCAACGACAAAGCCCCCAAAGAACAATTTTTTCTTTATCGGTTAAACTCACTTTCTCTTTAGATTCGCTTTCTTTCTTTTTCATTAAATAAATTCTCTCCTTAAGCCTATCATAATCTTTATGCTTTTCCTTCTCGTTACTAATATCATGAATGCTTCCAATCACACAAACCCTTCTACCATCATCATCAAAAAACCACATTCTTCTATCAGAAAACCAACGATAATTCCCATCCTTACACTTCCATCTATATTCACATTCACAAACCGATTCTCCAGAACAACCAATTCCATCAGAAATCCCTCTGGCATCATCGACATGAATATTTGATACAAAATCATCAAAACTCATTTTTACAAATTCACTTAAAGAGAAACCGAATAAGGTAAAAACTGATTCACTCACATACTCAAATTTACCCTCAATAAAATCATATCTATAAACAACATCCTTAGAATTTTGTAAAATATTATAAAACATATCTTCATATTTCCGACTTGTCTTTTCAATAATTTTCTCCCTAACTAACTCTTTTCTCTTCACCTTGTATTTGATAACACTAACAACTTTTTCTTTTTTATCAAAAATTGGAATAACAAAAATATCTTCTCCGTCTTTTTCTACACAAACTTTATCCTTTTTTTTAACAACCATATCTATAGGACAATCAACGCACTTCTCTTTATATCCATAATAAAGATTATAACACTTAATTCCAGGATAAAAATTACTAGAATTAGAAATCTCAACCTCAAGCCCCTCGGTCTTAATAATACTAAAAGGAAAGTCCAAAGAATCTAAAATTTTCTTGAGAAAATGTTCAAATCCACCGAATTTTTGTACATATTCTGCAACTTTAGACACCACAACAGAATCCGTATCTCGCATAAAGTAATAAGTCTAAAATATCTTATAATGTTTATTCACCCAATCGGATAAAAATTCAAAGACAGGGCTAAATTTCTCCTCTTTTTTTCAATTCCTCGAGTTCTAGCCTAAACCAAGGCGTATATTTCCCAGAATTTAAAGAAATATCTTGTAATAAATCATCAATCTCAATCCAGCAAAAATCCGAAATCTCTTCATCATCAACGACCACTTCATCATCACATCTACCAATAAAAACTAAACAAATTTCTCTTTCACTTCCAATGTCCTCAAAATGAGCCGCATATTTAAATTTGTAAACATATCGTAAACTACACGCAATCCCCAGCTCTTCAACAATTCTTCTGGATGTAGCATCTTCAACACTTTCATTTCTTCTAGGATGACTACAGCAACTATTACTCCAAAATCTAGGCCATAACATCTTTTCATCAGCCCTCTTATGAATTAAAAGCTCTCCTTTAGAATTAAAAATAAAAATAGAGAATGCCCGATGCAAAACACCAGTCCCAACATGACAAGCAAACTTTTCTTTAAAGCCAACTTCAAAATCATTCTCATCCACCAAAATTAATTCATCTATCATAATTCTAAAAAACTCCTCTCATTATAATTCTCTCTATCTCTTTTCAACTTTTCAATAAATTCATTAAACCCATCCCTGCTTAGCCCCATCTTACGAACCTCAACATTACAAAAAAAATCATCTATACTCCCATTACTTAGGTATCTATCCATAATACGAACTTTCGGAATAAAAATATATTTATCTCCCAACCTACCCTCCCCCCCAAGCCTTCGCCGCCTAGTTACATCAGAACTTAAAGTACTACAATAATACCATCTTACCAACTCTTTGTTATCAGCATTCAAATTCATTTTAAATCACGCTCCGCCACAAAATCAACAAATATTTTTAATTTATTTTTAGCCTCACAATCAGCCAATATAATATCTAACTTTTTCCAGGCATCTAGGATCAAATCCCTTGCAACCTTATTTGAATATTTAATTGCACCAGAATCCTTTAAAATATTAACAGCCTTTCCAATTAAAACCTTATCTTTAGTCTTAGAATCAAGTATATTAATTAAAATATTAGATTCCTTTTCACCTAAAACATCTAAGGCGTGAATCACTAGAAGACTGCGCTTTCCTTCACTAATGTCATCGCCAAAATCCTTACCTAGGAAATCAACTGCAACAATATTTAAAATATCATCCTGAATCTGAAACGCCACGCCAAGAGATTCAGCAAACTCACCCAAAGCATTCACAACGTCATCATTAGCACTTCCCAAAATCCCACCCAACTTCGCCGCCATTCGAGCCAATGTCCCAGTCTTAAACGCACACATCTGTAAATACTTATCCTCGCTAGGCACACCACCGCCTCTATGCCAAAAGATATCCATTCCCTGTCCGAAATGCAACTTCATCATCTCTTCATTTACAACCTCATAAATCCGAACTTTAGTTTCAACATCTAAATCACTATTCGCAACAGAAAGCATAGGTAAATAATACATCGCATTCCCTGCATTAATCGCAACATCCTCTCCATAAATCTTATGGATACATAGCTTACCACGACGAATATTCGACCCATCTTCAATATCATCAATCATCAATGTCCCATTATGAATGACCTCTACAATTGGGGAAAATTTATCCACGCCACAATCCCCACCAACAACTTCACAACAAAGTTTCATCAAAAACGGCCTCCACCTCTTTCCACCTCTTCCCAATAAGTCCCACATCGGCTTTGCAATCGAACCCTCACAAGCCTCAATATCATAAGCCCATCTTGCATCACCAAAAATTTCATCTAGCCAACCATCAAACTTTTTTGGGATTAAATTCTCTATTTCTCTATTAACCTCTCTTGCATCATTCTTCAAATTATTCAAAAAGTCCATCACACTCCAATAATACTAACAGCATACCTCCTTTTTGTTTTATGTTTTCTAGGACACGGCCCATCAAACTCCCAAAATAAAATCCTTTGATATTTCCCCAGCTGTAACTTGCCCCCAAAAATAATCAGCGACACACTTGGATTAGAAAAAAACGCAGACTTCAAATGACTATGACAATTTACAGGCTCATCAGGAGGACAATCCATTCTTTTATGAATATCATCATGCAAATAATCCCCTTCGAAAGGAATCATGCTATTTAACTCCCTTTTAAAATCCTGAATCAATCTAGGCTCTCCTTCATTCAAAAAAATCCCAACCGTCGTATGCATCGGTTGAACAAGAACATGCCCATTTTTAATCCGAGACTCCGCAATATAATTAATAAGCTCATCAGTTAAATCATAAATCTCTGTCAAACTATCTGTAGTTAAATCACATTCCCTAAAAAAACATCTCACGAGAAAGCCTCACTAAGTTTTTGAGAGACAAATACTTCGCCATCGAATAGCTTTAGACCCTCAAACATCATATCCATATCAAAAACAAGATAGGTTTTCTTATATTTTTTATTACTATAATTGGATAACAAAATAAGCTAATGCAAGGAAACAGCCCAAATTTTATCCTTTTTCAATAATAACAAATTAGAACTTTTATTACATTAACTCCACATGAAAGGTGATTCTAATTTGATAAATTTACTAAAAGCAACAAGATTAGAAAGAAGTTTATTTCCCCTTTCTTTCATCATGATTGCTGTAGGGTTCGCAGACAAAATTACAACAGACATCCTAATTCTCGGACTATGCTGTATCTTAATTTACATATCTGGAGGTATACTCAATGCTAAAATAGACAATGATTATAACATAAAAAGTTCTATAATAATTCCAATAGTAATAATAATAACAATCTTAATATCTCTGACAAACAAAATAATATTCCTAACTGTAATCGGATGGATAGCCTTAAGCTTCCTCTACAATAAATACTCAAGACGAATCCTCTTTGGAGATTCCTTCTTTTTATCAATCACTCACGCATCCCTTGCAGTCTTCTCTGCCTCAATACTCCTTAAATTAGGTATACAGCTCTCTTTATCTTTAGGTGTATTCGCATTCTCATCATTCTTTCTATTCGTCCCAATGAAAAATCTCAATGGAGTAAAAGAAGACATCGAAAAAAAATACAAAACCATAATGACCTCTTCCCTAAATGGCAAAACCCTAACATACATCCTATTTAACTTTTATCTAATTTCAATGTTTTTATCATACTTCATTTTCAACCTCGGCGACAAATTCCTAATAATATTCTCATTTATCTTAGCAATAAAAATACCCATCGATTACTTTATCTATAATGGGAAACAGGTTTTAAGCTACAAATTAGGTCGCCTTATCATCCTTATATTCTCATTCGCTTTTGTCCTAGATCAATCCACAAATATCAACATCATATTAATAAGTTCAATCCTTATCCTTATCTACGCGATATACCTAACAAGCGACACAATATCTCAAATTAAAAGAGGAACTCTAATTTAATGGAATACTACGATGTAATAATAATCGGAGCAGGAATTGCGGGATGTGGACTCGCGTATAATCTTAAAAGATTTGGATATCAGGGAAGTGTCTTAGTAATTGATAAAAGAGAAGTGGGAGCAAACGCAGGGTATGGAGGAAGGAATACAAATGAAGAAACAATAAAAAAATATAATTTAAAATATCTACACGTATTTGATGGTATAAAAGTGGGAGCATATGACCAAACATATATAACAATAAAAAATAAATTCTATTTTATAGATTATAAAAAATCATGTCAAAACTTCATCAATAAATCCTGCTGTACATTCAGGCAAGAAACTGCTGTAGATATAAAAAATAAAACTTTAATTACCGACAAAAAACAATACAAATTCAAATATATTGTAGATGCCTCAGGACACAATTTTTTTATTAGAAAGAAATTAAACAAACCCATCCCTTCCCGATACTGGATTGGGACAACAAGCATACTAAAAAATAAGCTTCAATTAGATAACTATTTTTACCATCAATTTTCTAATACTGAATATCTCGAAGATTTATATCCATTAAAAAATGCTACACTACATGGACATTGGAAATATGTAAAAAAAATAGAACCAAGAACGATCTGCCCTCCCAGAAAAACACTCATAAATAAATTTATCAAAAACCCCGTAATAGAACAAAAATTTCAAGTTGTCATACCTTGCTCCCCAGTTCCACCAACCATAGAAAAACAATATGTTTGCTTAGGAGATAGTTTTGGTAATGCATATACTTCTTCAGCATGTGGCATACAACCCATAATGGAAAGTTCGGTTATTTTAGCAAATGCCATTAAATCAAATAATTTGAATTTATTCAAACAGCAATGGAAAAAAAAGTATTATAACAATTATATGAAATTTTTAGTATCAAAAGTTGATGGGTTTCATAATAAAAATTTCATAAAACTTATAAAAAAATATCCAGAGAGGACAACTATATTAAAACTAATGAGCCAACATCCCACAACATTTTTAAAAATATTCAATAGCGATGATTCAATTAAAATGCCTAAAAATATTAGAAAAAAGTTTCCACATAGACAAAAACTTTTTCAATTAGCCTACTGGACATTCTTAAAATTAAAATATAATATAGAGGAACAAATCTCTTAAATCATAAAAAAGAAAGTAAAAGATTATATCCGTCAAATTTTTTATTAGACAAACGCATTTTTTTATTCATTGCGATATTAATAAAACCATTTAAAAGAAATATTATATAATTAAAACCATACTTACTATAAGGGGGAAATTTGATAGAAATTTCTAATTTATCCCCAGACCTAAAATACTGAATTATTCCCATACCCAAAACAGAAAATAATGTGGTTATTTTTTTAAAATTGAAATCAATGTCTTGCTTCATAAGAATTTTTTTTGCCAAGGCCTCAGCCTCCTTAATAACAGTAGAATCAAAAACTTTCCCAATACCTCTTCTGACAAAAGCATCATTAATTATTCCAATCATACCCACTTCTCCAGGAACCAAAAAACTTTTCTCAATCACCCATTTATCCTGGATTAATCTAATTTTATTAAATCTTATCATATCCTTAAATGAATAAATGCTCTTATTGGACAAAACATTCGTAAAAAAATTAAATTTTGAATAATTAAAATCTGGTAAAAGATTTGATTTATTCAAAATATACCTCTCTTCATTATTTGGACTTGCAGAAATTCTGCAAGCATTTGGACAAATGCAAGATGTAGTTGCTTCAATATTTTTCCCAACTATAAAACTAATTACTCCACTAATTACTCCAGCACTGAAATTCCCATTCGCAGTTTTCCTGCATAAAATACTATTCGAGCCTTCAAAGAAAAACTCCAGATTCTTAATATCAAAAATAAATTTTTCCGCAAATGATTGCCCACCTCCGCAAAATCCAGAAAAAATATGCTCAAGAACTGCACCAAATAAAAAATGAGGCATCTTTTCAATATGTGAAAGAAGGAGATACCTAGTCCCGACCTCTTTACCTATTTCATACCACATTTTACATGCGTCATCATACCCAAGTGTTATCTCTGTCTCTTTTTGTAAACCTACTATAATATCCTCAAAGAAAAAAACCATCCTTTGCTTACTTCTTGCTCCTCCATACTTTCTCATAACACAATTAACAATCACCCCAGGCTCATCAATCAAAACATTCTTAGGAAACAACAACTTTTTAACCCAATAATCTCTTATTCTCCTCATCATCCCCCCCAATCATCTTTCCCAACAACAACCCCACTACCCGCAATCTCATAACTCCTCCCATCCCTACATTGGCTAGTCCACCTCATCTTAGGAATAAAAACCCTCCTCTCGATCGTTCCCAAATCTAAATAATCCAAATTAACAATCCCATCAACCAAATAAGGAATATTATAATTAAAACCATCTCCTTCACCACTCCTCTCTAACGTCAAAACCGTAGTCAACCCCTCTCTCCTCAAACTACAAAAAATTTCAATAATCATCTTCCGAACAGAAACTTCCATCCGCCCATGAAAATCCGCACTAGCAGAAAAAAAACAATTAAAACTATCCACAATTAATCTCTTTATTTCTAAGTCTCGCCTAATGTGATTAAATAAATCTTCCTGAATCTTCTCATATTTATCATAATCCATACACTTCACAACAATTAAACCCTTCCTCTCAAATTTCAAAAACTCATCTCCAAAATCAAATTCACTAATCATATTATCAACATTACATCTTGGCTCTTCCAAATTAATATAAACCGACTTTTGCCCCCGTCGAGCTCCCTCTAAAACAAAATGCAAGCTAAAGATAGATTTCCCAACACCCGGAGAACCAGAAACAGCAATAATGCCCCCCTTAGGAAATCCGCCCTGAATCATTTCATCAATACCCTTAATCCCCGTAGACTCACGCTGAATTTCATTCTTCATAAAACTCATAAGTCCACCTTGTCCATAACAAAAATAAAAATCTTTCGAGATTCAGTCTCAATCTTCTGGCACTTAACACTTTTATTAAAATTTAATCCATCTCGAAGCTCTCGCGGAATCAAAAAATATTTAGTAGTATCATTAGCACCACGCTGTGCTAAATTAGTCCTAAGCTCTGCGGCATCCTCACTAAAAACATGAATATTTTTAACATGCCCTTTTAATTTCAAAGAATCTTCATAATCCATCTCGATTTCAAAAACAACCTTATCATCTTTCGTCAGTTTCGTGCTCAATATTGTACCCATTGTTGTTAACAAACCTATCATTATATTTAAACGTAGTCCTTTGAAAACTTTATTCAACCAACCGGATAATTTTAAGAGATATTTATCCCAAGTTCAATAACAAGTAAAATTTATAAGCAAAAAGAGTTTTAATAAAACATGGGAGAAATTTTAAGAAGCAAAACTACACCTTCTGGGAAGGTGATTCTCTATCTGGAACTTACAATAAAAGAAGCTCAAAGTTTAAAAAATCATGCTAAAAGAATAAGAGTCTTTTCAGAAAATCTCTGTGTACATGAAGCCAAAATTATAAGCAAGGGCGTCAACCATGAAGCAAAATCTGTAGCAATTCCACTTAGCCTTAAGTCAAGATTCAACCCCAAATTAACAGAAATTGCATACCAAAAAATAGAGACCGACAAAAAAACATTCTACATAGCAACTGCAAAAAAAGACCCATTGGCAAATTAATAATGTCAATGAAATCATCAACATCGTCATAAATAATCCAAAGAAAAACATAAAATAGTTTACACACGACAAAATCATCACAAATCCACCTAAATTCTATAAAAATAGTTAATATACCTAAGAAAAAATATCATTTTTGATATTTATCGATAAAAAGAACATTAAATAAAATTTACAATCCTACTATCACCAACTGAGTACAGCCAAAAAGAGATGGACACAAAAGAAATATCAAATTCTCCCGAGAAAAAGATTCTACGAATCTTGAGAAACTCTGGAGAGGGCAGGACTATAACAGAACTAACAGAGATCTCCCAACTCTCCCGCTCTGCAGTTAGAACTGCCCTCGCCAGACTTGAAGGAGCTAAAAAAACGACTTTTCGAGCCATAGGCATGGCAAAAGTATACTTCCAAAAATAAAATGAAAAACACGGGCAAAGAAAAAATTACGGGTTTGATTTTAAAAGCAATAATTATAACACTAGTTCTATTTCTAATAAAACAAGCCTATGCAAAAGAACTCACACCAGAAGTAGTTACTACAACAATTCCTAAAGCTGCAGCAAATATATTAGAACAAACAGAAAGATTTTATGAAATCTCAGAAAGATCCCTAGAAATAGGATATAACGCTACACTAGACACCAATTCGGCATTTCAAACAACAATTAATCAAAAAAACAGATATATCATCGCCAACAATTTTTCAGAAGACTCAATAAACCTAGTCTTCATAAGCAAGGGAGAAACCCTATTTAATCAAAAATTAAAAGCTAATAATTATATAATATTCAAAATTGATGATTTAAATCTTCAATTTATATTACATTCAGCCAACCCAAAATCAGCTAAAGTAGAATTAAAATTGTTCAAAGATAAAATACCAGAAGATGCAGATTACTTTGAACTATTCGATATAACAGTTAGACTAGCCGAACAAGAAATATATCAAGCGACAGATTTAACCGCAATAACAGAATTTACAAATTTCGGAGAAGGTCCATCTGACGTAAGACTAACCTACTCGATAAAAGATAAAGAAGGCAGAGAATTTTACACCGGAATTGACGAAAAAAGAGTAGAAACAGAAGAAGTCGTGACCAAAAATTTTAATAATCTAAAAATTCCAAATGGACAATATATTCTATCTACAACAATATCTTACGGAAAAAATCAAGAGGCAACATCAGAAGAATCCTTTACACTAAAACCAATACCAAAAATCAGACTACTAAAACAACCAACAATCTTTATCTTAATTGTATTAATTGCCCTAACCTTAGTAATATTCCTAAAGAAAAGAGAGAGAAATCCCGTCTCAGAACAGTAACTTTAAAAACAAAAAAATTCTTCATAAAATTGAGAACCCGTAGTCTAATGGTAGAACACCTCGTTTACACCGAGGATACCCAAGTTCGATTCTTGGCGGGTTCATGATAACTTAAATTATCTAAGACGAATAATCAAATTAATATTTTCTTAAACCAATAATAACATTTAAAAATAAAACTTCCCCTATTAAATTATGATAGAACATACGCCTTCCTCTCAAAAAAAATCAGTCGAACAAAACTTATCCAAAAGTTACATCCCAAAAGGGAAACTAGGCAATCTTCCAATATCAAATCAAGTAGATGATGCACTAAAAAAGAAAATGGGCAAAACTCAAAAAGAAATAGAAAAATTCAAAACCGAATTCTTAAAATTATACAAGACAACTCAAAGCATCGGAATTATTCCACAACAAGCAACAAAAAAAATAGAAGAAGAATATGAAATCTCAGAAGAAGATGCAAAAAAGGAGTTAATTCATATTATAGCGGTGATACCAGAATCGCAATATAAAAATATAGGACAAATAAAATTGCAGGCAATCCAACTCTCGAAAAAAATTAACGATAAATTATGGATACATATTCTAACTCCTGTAGACTTCTGGAACCTAGGATTAGATTCGAAATTCGAAATAATGGAAGCGCTATCAATGTCGTATCCAATATACGACAAAGGATTCCTAAGCCATGCACGGGTTGCCCAGATACATAAATCTCTAGTATTAAAAAAATTCGAAAAATATGTAACATCATATGTAATTTATGGATCTCTCACAAGAGGAGAAGCAAAAAAATCTTCAGATGTAGATGTATCGGTAATTATAGACGATACAGATGTAAAACGAATGCCGAGAACAGAACTTAAAGAAAAACTTCGAGGAATCATTTATTCATATATCCCCGAAGCTGAAGGAATAGCGGGCGTAGGAAGAAATACATTAAATGTGCAAGTATGGCTTATGACAGAGTTCTGGGAAGGAGTAAAGGATGCTCAGCCAGTCTTTTTTACATTCATTAGAGACGGAGTTCCGCTCTATGACAGAGGGACTTTCCTCCCATGGAAATCCCTACTAAGGATGGGAAAAATAAAACCAAGCCCTGAAGCAATCGACACATTTATGTCATCAGGAAATCGAATAAAGGATATAATTCAAAAAAGAATATTCGATGCAGCAACACTAGATTTATTTTGGGGAATATCAATGCCGACACAAGGACTTCTAATGCTCTACGGATTAGCTCCAGCCACCCCAAAAGAAACCGTAAGACTATTCAGAGAAATTTTTTATAAAAAAGAAAAACTAGTTGAAAAAAAATATGTAGATATCTTGGAAGAAATTTTGATTAAAGTATGGAAGGCATACGAACATGGAAAGTTAAAACCCGGAGACATCGACGGAAAAGAGCTAGATAGACTATCTAAAAACGCAATAGATTATATGAAAAGAATTAATGAGTTAAAGCAACAAATAGAAAAAAGAGTTCAAGAGAAATCTATTGAAGAAATTTACAAAGACGTTTTTGGCATGCTAAAGAATCTACTAAATAAAGAATCTGAGACAGCAATACTAAAAGAATTCAATAATAAAATAATAAAAGAAGGAAAATTTCCTCCGCGATTCCTAGAAAATCTAAAAATAATAATAAAAACTAAAAAAGAAGTATTAAAAGAAAAGGGGAATACAGGGAAAAAGAATAATTTAACCACAAAGCAATCTAGAAATGTAGACAATGCAAGAAAACTAGCAGCAGAAATAACAAACGCACTAACAGAACACACTCAAAGATGCGAACTAGCATCCCTAGAAAAATCCAGATTCAAAATAAAATCAAAAACTATGCAATCTGAAATATTTTTTCTACAAAATACATTCTTAGTAACATCCCAACAAGTGCAAAAATTATATAAAAACAAATTAATCAAATCAACGGTAAAAGAACTTCAAAGACAAATAACCTCCGCAAAAGATAAAGAAACAAGGATAGATTACAAATCACTAGAGTTTCTACACAAAATCTTCGGAGAATTTAATTTGATATACTAAATATAGCTCGAATCATACTTCTTTTTTAAAACTCGAGATATAACACACTCCATAAAAAGACGATTATAAAACAAGAAGAATAAAACTAATAAAAAAACTAATATATCTCATATCAAGCAAAACTAACAAAAAACAATTTTGTTTATCAACTAATTTTCGAATACTATAATATCTATAATAAAAGATACATTGTTAAGTTAGCGGTTGGTAAATCATCAAAAAAATTATTCAGTTAAAACTTTCATTATCTCTTTAGCTATTCTTTCAACTACAGAAACATTAACGCTATTTCCTGCCTGTTGATATAGCTTAC
>CAZROF010000022.1:14299-17900 GCA_964601675.1 Candidatus Woesearchaeota archaeon | reverse complement strand
AATTTAATGGATTTTATGGGGATTAGAAAGTAGTTAGCTTTTTAGGTGGCGGGAACGGAAGGTATTCTAAGAATGTTTAATGTTGCTGAAAGTTTGGGCGATTTTAATAATATTGGAGCGATGAGGGGAAGTTTTGTTTATATGATACTTCTTAGCAGGACAGGAAAGATTACTTGTATTTTTGCAGAATAATATCAAGTTCTTAAATAGATTTTGTTATAAGGAAAGATAATATCTTTTATATTCTCATCGTGATGTTTGTTTTAATATGGCTACTTGCTTATGCTACCTTGTTAAAAAAGTTATATTTGTCTGAATAATCTATTTAACAACCCATTTTCATATGGGTTACATGTCCCCCGCTGCAGGTTATATAAACATCGTCGTTACATCCCCCCACATTGCCATAAACTCCTCTCACACCATTCCATGTACATGTAGGGCTTCCCCCCCCCAACTGACTCGCTGTTTTACAATTATTCCCCGCAATATCACAATATTTAGAAGCTCTAACCCCACCATCTGATTTAGAGTAGCTTTGGGTGTAAATAGGAGTATTTGTGTAAACACCCCAATTTTGATAATTTAAATGAGTGAAAGAACTTGAGTCTCCATCTTTTGAATAAAGTCCATAGTTACCAGATCCGAATGACTGAACTCCATAAGAACCTAGTCCTAAATAAGCATGGGCACCATTATTTTTATTTCTTCCAACAACACCAAAATCAGTACCTGACCCATCAAGACCATAAGTGCTACCACTTGCTGTTATCTGACCAATAACATCTAATTTGTGAGTTGGACTTGTTGTTCCAATCCCAACATTATTCCCAGAAATAGATATCGGACTTAAATCAACTTCTCCCGCACTATGCCCCATCACCGACGGACTCACCCCACCAAAAGCATTAACGGCAAACATCCCACCGAACAAAACAAGCAAACCCGCTATAACATAAAAATGAACCTTCTCAATATGCATCACAACTTTCATAAAACTACCAACAAGAGTTTCTATTTAAACTTTTCGAACCCTAAAAATCAGATTTCTTGATTGCCATCGGAGCCTCCCCTCCATGCCAAGTAAACCTAGGCTTAACCCTCATCGGATAAATCCTCTCCGAATTATCATCCAAAATAATCGCACTCCCCTTCAGCTTCGGCAAACCATTCAACTTAGCCGCAATATCACTCTTCATGTAACTCTGCGTCACATCATTCAAAGCATCAACATCGGCCCTAGCAGTCACCCTATGCGAAATAACAATGTCACTCTGCGTCATAGCATCAGTATGAATTTTTCCCGGCTGCTGCGTAGCCAAAACCATAGAAACCCCAGGCTGACGACCCTCTCTAAGTAACTGAACCAAAGCATCACTAGCCGGCGTCTTTCCAACTGACTCATGTGGTAAAAATTCATGCGCCTCATCAATAAAAATCCAAACTAATGGCATCTCTCTTTTAATACGAAACCTCTCATAATTAGCCCCATGCGAAACCGCAACAATCTCTTCCTCCTTTCGAGCCTTCATCCTCTCATTAAAAATCTTTTTAGAAACCAATCCAATAATCAAGGCCCTAACATTAAAAGCCCCAAGCGAAGCATACATAGACAAATCAACAACCGTAGTTGTACCCGCCTCAATCAAATCACGAACAGCAGTCCCCTTCTCCTCATCAAAAACACCCCAAGTCTTCGCTGCATCAAAAAGTGCAGTAACTGCATTCTGAACATCTCGATTAACATTTTCAACCCTTCCAATTAAACCATAAATATCATCAAATCCAAAAGGACCTTTCTTCTCTCTCAATTCAGAAATAACGCCCTCAATCAAAACAGCAATAGGATCTGTAAATTTTAACTCAAACAAACCAACCCAATCACTCGCCTCAAGCTCACTAATTTTAATAGCAAACTCGGCATCAACATCCACTCCTTTGTCTCTAAATTCTTCAAAATAACCAAACGGAGCAAAAACCTTTACATTAACATTCTTAGCCTCCAGATTCCAATCACTCAACAACTCCGCATCCTTAACATTCTTATATTTCATGGTCCAATAAATTCCCATCGTATCAAAAATCAGTGAGCCAATATTTCCAGATTCCTCAACCCCTAAATCCCCTAAAGCCTCAGCCATAACCCCCAGCGTGTAACTATTATGCACAACAATATCATTAGCAACAAAATTATGATTCCCAGGAACACAAATATCATAAACCTCAAACTTACCCTCCATCTTCTCAACATAAACAATCTCATCCCAAAAAATATCCGAATTAGCAAAACGCTTAAACCTCTCATTAGAATCAGCCTCACCAATTCTATCCAAAGTATCCCTAGATGGACAATACCGAAGCCTCTCCCTCATAGCCTTAGGATGCTTATAGCCCAACTTCCTACCAATATCAATCCAACTATCCGGCTTGTACCCATCCCAAATATCCTTCGGAATTGTATCAACATTAGGATTTAAACAAAGCTTCTCAATTTCCTCAACAGCAACTTCCGCCCGAGCAGCCTTCTCGCCAAAAAACCCAATCTCTTCAATAAACTTCTTCCCATTAACAGAATTCAGCACCAACTCAAAACTATCAAAAATCTTACTATCACATTTAACCTTCTTTTCTCTTAATCTAGACAAAATCCCAAACCTCAACAACAAACTCTGCACCTGCCGAATCAACCCCTCAGAAGACGAAGCATAAGAAACCTCCCAATATTCATCAAATTTGTAAACACTGCCATCACAGCTAAACAATCTATTCAAAAATAATTTCATCTGATCTCTCTTCAACCTCATTAAATTAGCAGATAAAAACTTTTCAGTAGCCAACCTCCCAAAAAGATCCTCTCTCTCAATCAACTCCCGAATACTTCTTCTTTTATAGACACTCTTTTCCCCCTTAACAAACTGCCCCTTTTCATCTCGCGTAGAATCATGTTCCAAAACTTCCGTCTTCCAATCCTTATCACTAACCCTATAGCAACCCCTTTTCTCCTCAATCAAACTAAGCGAAGAATCAAACTCTCTCAAAGCCCCTCTAAAATCCTCAACAATCTCCTCATCCATATTAGAAAACAAAACAATTTTCTTAGTATGCCCCCCCGCAATCAAATAAGACAACAACTTCACCTCGCACTCTTTCATCTCAAAATCTCCAAAACACGGCATAACTCTAGGTACAGCAATCCGACTTCCAACACTCAAACTCCCAACCGGAACCCATCCCCCAGCAGTAAAAAGCGGATGCTCCGGGGTCAACTTAATCTCCCTGCCACTTCTCAACTTAACCCTCAATAAAGAATCAACCTCTCTAGAAAAAAATTCAGACTTCCCCAATATTCCCATCTTCATCTCACCATCCATAGAAACAACCCCATTCTTATTCTCAGCCAAATCTCTAATCGCAACCTGAGACCCATCCTCTAAACTAACCAAACTATCGCCATGAAGACATTTGCCACTTCCCCTCTTACCGCTAACAAGTACAACATGACTCCGCGCAACATCCATATAAATCGGATTAGAAAGAGAAGTATAATTTCCCATAGTCACAAAACTCTTCCCCAAATAAGCAAGACCTCTATTCCCAAACG
>CAZROF010000022.1:0-14199 GCA_964601675.1 Candidatus Woesearchaeota archaeon | reverse complement strand
CCGGCCCGAAGGGAAAGGACGGCAGTGTTAAGAAATTTTAATTTGCATTAAATACTATATCTGAAAATTGATTTTCCATAGAAAATTGATTTTTAGATATAGCTAACTAAGTTTTGATTCCAGGGAACCTTTTTCTAAAAGGGAGCCTTTCCCATAGTCACAAAACTCTTCCCCAAATAAGCAAGACCTCTATTCCCAAACGCCTTCTTATCACTCTCATTTCTCCCTATAATTAAATCAAACGGCATGATTCTTCAAGTAAAATCAGCTTTATAATTATTTACCAAACAAAAATTCAATAAAGAAGAATAGCAAAAGCCACCAAGTCTGCAAATTAAAATTTTAGCTGCAGGTTGTCCGGCCCGAAGGGAAAGGACGGCAGTGTTAAGAAATTTTAATTTGCATTAAATACGAAACATTAGTTTCACCACCTAAGTTTTTCTCCCAGGGGTCTTTTTTCTAAAAAGAGGCCCAATCAAACAGTATAATAAACACTAACGGTTGACTGTCAAATGAAAGTGTGCATCCCTACTTTTTAATATATCGACAAAACCTCACTCGTATTTAACATTTTCCACCACAAGTTTCGAAGATTTCAAATCCAAAGTACAAAAAACAAACAAATACCATATAATATTTCGACTATCTCACAGTCGATTATTCCCCTTTTATTGAAAGATAAAAAATTTATTAATAAAGGGGTTTGTTGTTCGTAGTGGTGAGGGATTTGAAAATCTGGATAAAGGTTGGATAAGAGTTGCAATAAAGGACAAGAAAATTAATAATCTTTTTCTCAAAGAATTAGAACAAA
Source organism: Candidatus Woesearchaeota archaeon (assembly GCA_964601675.1). GTDB lineage: Archaea > Nanobdellota > Nanobdellia > Pacearchaeales > GW2011-AR1 > JAGVXH01. Next base: position 13,388 of record CAZROF010000022.1, on the reverse strand, counting down.
TTCTTTCTTAATTCTTTTTGAATAATTTCTTTAAATCTGTTGATTTTGACACCTGTTGCTTCAAATATTTTAAATCCTTATCTTCAATTGGAGAAAATAGTTTTTCGGGCTTATTAACTGTAAGTGATTTTGGTAAAGAAATCTGTTTTGCAGTCTCCCATCGACCAGGTTCATCAGGATTGCCCTTTAGATTTAATGTTTTCCAAATTTTTTTTGAAGCAGATGGTATAAAGGGGGACGAGAGGATTGCAAGAGACCTCCCAAGATTAGCATTAAGGTACATTACTGTATTGGCTCTTTCTGAATCATCTTTAACTAATTTCCAGGGTTCTAATTCAGTCATGTATTTATTTCCTTCACTTGAAAGGGCCAAAATTTCTGAAAAGGCATCTCGAATCTTGCACAACTCAAGGTCATTAGAAATTTTTTCGACTTTTTCCTCTAGAATATTTAAAAAAATCTTATCCTTTTCTGTAAGTTGATTTTTGGAAGGCCGATATATTTTTCCGTTTAGCCTACTAAATATAAAACTCATAGAGCGATTAATATAATTTGAAAAATTTCCAATTAGATCTGAATTTACTCTTTCTTGAAATTGTGCCCACTTAAATTCACTATCGTTTGTCTCTGGAATTATTTGAGTTAAATAAGCCCTCCAGGCATCTGCAGGAATATTCAATTGGGGCAAATTTTCACAAAAAACACCTATATTTTTACTTTTTGAAAATTTTTCTTTTTCATAATTAAGATATTGTAAGCCTATAATATTCTTGGGCAAATTCATCCCACCATGTCCAATTAGCATAGAAGGCCAGAATATTGTGTGGAAGGGGATGTTGTCTTTCCCTAAAAAATTAAATATTTCTGAATTATCTCCTTTCCATATTGACTCCCAGTCACTTCTAATTTCCTTAGTTGATGATATATATCCTATAGGCGCATCAAACCACACATAAAATACCTTGTCTTCATATCCAGAGATAGGAACATTCACACCATGTTTTAAATCTCGTGTTATAGCCCTTTTTCTTAACCCTTCTTTTATCCATCCCTTTGCAATGCCAGACACAGTTTTTCTCCAGTGTTTTTGAGAATTAATCCAATATTCTAATTGTGGAGCTATTTTATCTAGTCTTAAAAATAAATGTTTAGTTTTTCTTGCCTCAACGGCTTCTCCAGAGATTGTAGACCTGGGATTAATAAGTGCACTTGATTCCAAAACAGATGTACACTTTTCACATTGATCTCCGTTAGCATCTTCATAATTGCACTTTGGACATCTGCCTTTAATGTATCTATCAGGTAAAAATCTATCATCTTTTACGGAATAAAAAACATCCATTTCCCCCTCTTCTATAAATCCATTAGCATCAAGTACTTTAAAGAATTCTCTTACAGTCTCATGGTGAATCTGACTGCTCGTTCTTGAAAAATTATCATATGAGATATTAAACCAATTGTATATCTTAGCATGTTCTTCGTGCATTTTATCTGAATAGATATCAATGTCTACTCCAAGACCTTCTGCAGTTATTTCAGAAGCAGATCCATGTTCATCTGTTCCGCCGACAAAAATAGTATCGTATCCTTTTAATCTGGAATATCTTGCAAAAATATCCGCTGGCAAATGAGATCCCACTATATGTCCCAGATGAGGAATATTATTAATATACGGTAGTGCAGCAGTTATTAATCTTTTTTTTTTAATTTGGGTTTTATTTATTTTAACCATTTATTTTAAACCAATCTTCCTTATTTTTAAATTATACTATTCTCGTCTACAATTTTCTGGAAGAATTATTGTGATTTTGGGATAATTCTTCTGAATCCTTCTTATCACTCTCATTTCTCCCTATAATTAAATCAAACGGCATGATCTGAAAACAACATCTAAATTAATAAACCTTCTCAAAAATCACTAGGCAGAAAAATTATACAACATTAGACCTACAATCTTGAAACAAAGCACAAATCTTTATCTGTCATCCCTAAAAAATGACAAAGATAACAAGATTTATAAATAATCATTACCAACCTCATTCACAATAAAACATACAAATCAAACAAAGCGACACTAACTACTCACACAAAATTAATTTTTTGTGCGAAAACTTCAAAAAATTTGTATAAAAAAGTTTGTAACTAGACTTTTTTGTTCGTACCCGGAATATCTGAAAAGATACTCTGAAGGTGGACGGAATATGTCTAGAGGCAATAAATAACTCTTAGTTGCAACTATGCAACTATAAACCTCAAAGGGAGAAAAACCATGAAAAAGGTAATTAGAAGTTTGGCAATCATCTGTACCCTAGGTATTCTCACATTAGCAGGATGTTCGGGGATGAAAATAAACGGGGTAGAACCAAATAACCCCACCTCAAACAAACAAAATGTAAACAAAGGGTTCTGGAATTGGTGCGAAGGCCACAAAGTTGCGTGCACATCTGTATTAATAGTTGGAGGGACAGCTACTGTAATCGGGATCAAAGCACTAACTCATAGTTCTAGTACTCATACGACTACTACTACTCCAGCGCAAAAACCTGCTCCTGCTCCTGCTCCAGCTCCTGCTCCTGCTCCAGCTCCAGCTCCTCACCACCAAGGAGGAAGCGAAGGTTAATCCTGTTCAGACCGTGCATAAATAAAAACTATGCACGGTCTGGCAACCTTTTTTATTTTTTTAAGAAATACGGTTACCAAAGATTACCTAAAACACCTAGAAACTAAAATTAAAATTAAAAATCCTCTCAAGGATATTCACTCGTAGAAATACTAAAACCAATTTGAACAGAATTACCATTCGCATCTATTCCATAATAAGTATAAACAGCAGTATCCGACGTATCCGAATCAAAATTCTGATTACTCCTAACTATACTTCCCCCAGCAGGAATCACAAAAGAAGGAGTATAATAATAACAATTCCCAGAAACCACAAAACACCTTTTCCCCGAACTAATAGTCACACCCACGCCACCGCTTTCACTCAAGGTAACATCATAATAATAGTTATCTCCAGTATGAACTCCCAAATCATAACTAGCACTCAAACTAGCAACACTAGAAATACAAGACGTAGAATTAACTAAAGTGTATCCAGTAGGACAGCTAGGATTAGCAGAACATCCAGTCGTAGTAGTTATATAATCCCAACACTCATACTTATCTTTACTACCAAAGAAGCCACAACTTCCAGTCTTCTCTCCACCATCATAATTATTACATTCATCATCATAACTATAAACACATCCACTAGTCTGAATTTGCTTCATACTGCAAGTCAACATAGAACCGCCACCAACACACTCGCCACCAACACAAATATCACCACTACCACAAGTTCTAACAAGAAGAACAGCCCCGTATTCTAAACAACTATCATTATCTATATCCCCACAACTCTTATTTAAAACCTGTTTAGCATCAGAAGAACAAATACTTTTCGAAACACTACACTCATCTCTACAAAAATTCGCAGGAAAACCCCCTTGCCAGAAAAATAACTTGACCTTTTTAGGAGAATAAACTTGGTCCCCGCTTCCATTACCAATTTCTGCTGAAACGATAGTTTCTTCAACGAGAACATCTTTGTCTAGAGTAGAAATAAAAGAACCAGCATCCATTTTGCAAAAATTATTAGTATCATTCAAATCACAAACTCTTAATACATATCCAAAGGAATCCGGAACTTTTCCAGCAACAAAAACATTTAGTGCATCATAACTGGAATCCCCGGGGAAATCACTTTTGACACTCAAGACATCCAACCTTAGGGTAGTATTAATCACAATGTCGGACAATATTTCACGCTGCAAACTATAAGAATAATCATTTAAACTTTCATCTTTTTTAACAGACTGATTTGAGTAAACCGCAATCATAGTAGCACTTACAATTAACACGGCGATAGTCGCCTCTAGAATACGAATCCAACCCCTTTTCCCTCTCATTTAAATAACTATATTTCTCATTTTAAATATCTATTTGTTTGGCAACTCCTTAAAATAAAATATTGTTTAATTACCAAATTCTAATACTAAACCTTTCATTACTTACTGAACCATTACTCTTCAAAACCTTAACAACATAATCTCTAGCTAAAACATTAGCAGAATCAGGAATACCACCACTAGGCTTCATTACAACCTCATCCATCTCATCTGGAACAATGGCAAAATCAAAAATGTCTGCAATCTTTAAATCTTTCTTCAATCCTTTATAGTCGCTATAGTATTTAGCTGTCATATTAGTCAATTTAGAATAAGAAACAACCTGCAACTCAACAACTCCCCCTAATTCAAAATCAGTCAATGTATCACAAGAAGAAACTCCCTCATCACTAAACTCTGGAGAAATTGCAACCCTAAAAAAATCATCATCACCCCTCAAACTTAAATCATCACTACTAAGTCCAGAATCAACACCCACTCCACCAAGTAACGTTACAAAACTACTACCATCTGTAATGGCATACTTAAAAATATCCTTTGGCAAATTAATAGAAAAACAACTGGCACTCCCAGTATAATTGGCCTTAATAAAAACACTAGACAAAGGAGTATCAACCTGATTAATAAAAGTATCATGAAGCCGACTAAGTGCCGAACTAGGAAGAACCGAGTTATTCCAAGGGCTAATAAACATAAACATAAAAAAAACAAAACCTATAAAAAATATAAAACTAATTATCATCTCAAAATGCCCCATCCCTCTTTTGCTTCTCATCAACAAAAAATATTAATCTTTTTGAATGAGAGATTCTCACAACCACACAACCAAAAAACCATTTCCTCCGACTTATATTGCATTATAATAAAAGATACTTCTCATTTATATAACTATTCCCAAACAAATTTATCCAAACAAAACACGAGCTCCAGTAGTAATCAATAAAGTAACTGTCAATAAAATGAAAGAATGTCTAATGCCCGCCTTAAGACTCCCTTCAGAAATCTTCCCAATAACAAGTCCAGCAAAAAAAGATTGAACTAAAAGCATAACAAAAAGAGGCATAGAAAACTGTTCAGGATTCATTTTACCAACATTCAAACTTAAACCCTCCCCTCCCTGCAAATCCGAAACCAATGGCAAAATTTTAAACTCCATTACCAACATAATAATAATAAATACAAAAAAAATCATATACCCCTGAGTCACTAAATTAGAAACCGACGCTTGTCTTTCTTTCCTTAATTTATCAACTTGAGCAACCGAATTAGAAACTGATTCTAATATAACTTCAATATTTCCCCCCGCTCGTTCAGCCTCACTAATCAGACTAACAGCTCTTGAAATAACAGGACTCGAAGTCTCCTTGGCAAAAGTAATCAAGGCATCAGTTAATGTAATACCAATTGTTAATTGATTAGCCAACTTAACAATATGTGGACTAAGTGTTCCATATACCCTCTTTCTTAAATTAATAATACTCTTACTAATGGGAGTCCCCGATCTGACCATCTCAACCAAATCACGAGTAAATTCCAAAAACTTTTCCTCTTTCTCACGTTGTCGAGACTGCAAAAGTAAAAAACTAACCATAAAGGGTATAACAATAATCAAAACTGAAATAACTAATAAAAAATTTCTTAAATCACCAGAGAAAAAACCAAACGAAGTTCCCACTGAAATAGCCCCCGCACCAAGCCCAAGCCAATGCATTAACTCTAATTTCATACTCTCGGTTGTTTCATATTTAATACCACTATAAAAAGAATATTCACAACAACAATAGCTATGATAGCTAAAGTCATCAACTCCATAATACTAAGTCCCCCCATCGCAAGTCCTGCAACGTTCATAACAATAAACATCATCATCAAGACTAGGGGTGCCGCAATTAAAATAGAAATATATACATCCATAAAAGTTCCAGCTAAAGCCGAATATTTCTGACGCTCAATACGATAATCGACCAAAAAGCTCTGAGACTTTTTCTCTAAATAATTTTTCAACGCTCCACCACTACTAATATTCGTAGCCAAACCAGAAAATAACTCTGACAACTTCTTATTAGAAGTCCTCTTCGCAACATTCTTTAACGAGGTAACTATATCATAACCATAAATCTCAATTTGAACAATAACCTTCCTCATTTCAGCTCCAATACTAGGATATTCAGAAGAAGCAGCAACAATCTTAAAAATCTTTACTGGAGTAATATTAGAACCAGCAATAGCAGCCATATGAATAGTTGCAAAAGGCAACTCATAGGAAATATTTTTCTGCACAGAAGACGCCTCACTCGAAGGATAAAGATAAAACCCAGCCATAGTTAGCCCAACAAGTCCAAAAGGCACAAAAATAAAAATCCAATTAGACAAATTAATAACTAACATAATAATAAAAATTAACATTCCAACCCCCGAAGCAATAACACAACTCATTATTGCCATAGCCAAATAACTAGACAACAAAAGAGGAATATCTGCACTTTTCAAATCCTTACCCACTTCAGAAAACTGCCGTGAAAGCTTGTCACTAATCTCCCCAAAATACTTACTAGAAAAAACAGCATATACATTGGGCTTACGAATAGCCTTACTCGAATTTTCATTCTTTAAATTTTTAATACTTTTCAAAGAATCCTCACTAAGTTTTAATTTCTTTAAAAATTCACTTCTATCTTTTTTATTAATCGTAACAAAAGTTTTCTCTTTAGTAGAAGGCGAAACATAACTCACATTAACTACCTTATCAGTAGAAAATGAAGACTTTCCACTCACAGGAACATTTTTACTAGTTGGCAACACAGAAGGCATCTTTTTATATTTCATCGGACTAACCACTTTTTTCTCAACCTCAGAATTTGATTTATCAATAGCACGAATACTAGGACTGGCTTCCTTATCCACAAAAGGGGACCACTCTTTCAAGAGCTCAGGAATAGTATTATTTAATAAATCTAATTGTTCGGCTAACGCCTTCAGTCCAGAAACATAAAAATCACGATTAGCAGAATCATTAGCAAGCCCAATAACAATAGCTCTCATATCAACAACAATCTTTTTTTCCTGTAATAGGTTTTTTTTCAAATCTTCAAACATCTTAAGACCTTAAAGCCTCCGAAATTTTATTATGTACATCAAAAATAAACACCCTAAGTTTATTTGCACTAATATTATCCTTCTTTTCAATCGCCTTTTCTAGCTTCAAAATACCCTCCTCCATCGAATCAACTAACTGCCCAATAAATTCTACATCCATACAATCACCTCAACAAAAGAAGGAAAGTCACGTTTATTAATCTTATTAAGGTGCCTTCTCCCTCTTTAAAATATATCACCTACAAAAAAACAAATCTTCAAACTTTTTTAATTCACTTATCGGCTTCTCTTTAAATTCCGATACGAATATCTCACTAGTTTTTTCATTTTCCAAAACTATACAAAATTTATCACTTTTATTAAAAAACATCTTGGCGCAAAAAAATGATGAAGAGAGTGTTTCTTTATCATATTTATCCAACCCGAACCAATCTTTAAAAATTATGACACTTTAACTCCAATACAAACAATTTTAATTTTTAGCTATTTAATTCGAAGTGTAAAAATTTTCAATCTGTCAGCGTGCCTCAATCAATAAGAATAACAAACACGCACAATTAAGCAAGCCCATACTTCTTCAAAACCACCTGTGGCGACCGAGCATAATCGTTAATCACCCTCTGAACCTCATCATATTCCAAAACCTTATTCTGAAACAACGCATAAAGCAACCGAGTCCTAGCCTCAAACTCCTTTTGCATATGTTCCTTATTAAAACCATATCTAGCACCAATCTTATCAAAAACCTTACTCTCTGTTGCATAATAAAATTTATCATCAGCAGGATTCCACCTAAACGGAGTATTCGTAACAGCAGTTCCGTCCGCATCTATATTAATAACTTCAACAATATCCCGCAAACGTCGAGTCTCTTTCCCGTTAACAATAGCATGAGTCATAATAGCCATAGCATCCAGACCATTAACCAACACCGGACTAAGACTAATTGGAGGAGTCATTAATCTACGAACAATAGATTCAACCGAATCACCGTGCATAGTAGAAATAGAAGCGTGCCCCGAAGCCATCCCCTGAAACAAAACACTAGCCTCTTCACCTCGCACTTCACCAACAATAACATAATCAGGATTCTGTCTAAAACTACTTCGAAGCAGACTAAACATATCAACCTCACCAACACCAGCAACGGAAACACCAGTACGGACAACTGACGGCAACCAATTCTCTCTAGGTAAATTCAATTCACGAGTGTCCTCAATAGAAACAACCCTATTCTCTTGTGGAATAAAAAACGCCAAAGCATTAAGCAAAGAAGTCTTACCAGAAGCGGTACCTCCAACAATCATTAAATTAGATTGATACTCCAACAATATCCAAAAATACGCCATCATCTCCGGGCTTAAAGTATGGAATCCTAATAACTGAGTTGGAGTCCAAGGAGTCTTGGTAAATTTACGAATTGTAAATGTTGGACCTTTAGACGAAATATCCTTAGTATATGTAGCATTAACCCTGGAACCATCAGGCAAGCTCCCATCCAAAATCGGACTCGCATAAGAAATATAACGTCCTGTCTTCTGTGCCAACTTCTCAACAAAACTTGACAACTTGTCCATATCCATAAATTTAGTCGTCGTCCTAATATTACGAAAAACACGATGAACAATATAAAGCGATTCACCCATACCATTACATTCCAAATCCTCAATAAAATAATCCCTCATCATAGGCTCAATCTCATTTAACCCAATAAAATCTCTAAATAAATAATAAAACATTCTGAAATATGCCTCCTCCTCAACCTCCATTCCTAACTCAGAAATAATCAAACGAGACGTCTTGTCAATATAATCAATCAATCCTTCTGTAGAACTATCATCAGCAACCATGTTAACATTCACGACCTCTCTCATAGCATTCATAATCCTATCTAAAAGAACCCTTTCTTCATCGCTAATAATTGGCTCTTCTACATCATAAATTATCTCCCCAGATTTTTCATCATAATAAATATGAATAGAAACATAAGGATCTATTACCATATATCTAACATCAACCTTAGTTTTATCCTCTGGCATAGAGACAGCAGGAACCTGTGGATTTAAATTTATTTTAATAACCATATACACCTCATATTTTTATAAAATAATTAGATTATATAAAACCTCTTTATCTATCTAAGCCTCAAAAAGATCAACCAATATATTGCCATTCTCATCCCTACCTTTATTCTCAATAACCAGCTTATAAGGAATTGGGGCTACATCTAACTGCCTCTCTGATATATCACCCTCATCATATGTTAAATTAATTTTATATCCTATCTTCAACTCAACTTTATAATCTCCATTTCCAGTAGTGGTTACATTTATATTTCCAAATGGAACCGTGACTCCAACCTGGCTATACGCAAAACTAGAATCCAAAATCCAAGAAATACTATCTTCCGCTGGATTAATAATAAATGTACCCTTCCTCACATCTAAATTAACAACCCTCCGATTCCCAGCTGCCCTTTGTACTTCATAAATCTTATTATCAATATTTCCAAGTGCTTCAATAGACCTACCAATTGTCATCTCGTCTTTCTTCGCATTTATTTTAGGTAAAGCACCAGCCAATACCAATCCGATAATAGCCAAACCAATTAAAGTATAAATAACAGTTTCAACCCAAATCTGCCCTCGGTTATTTCTGAACAAAGAAACAATAGGTAATGTTCTTACAACATCATTTTTACTCTTTATTTTCTCAGAACCACATATATCACAAACCCCTTCTTTCATAATCCTAAAACAAAAATATTCTTTATATAGTTTTGTAAAAAATAAATAAGTCCAAAGGGACTAAAATAAAAAAAATTAAAAAAAATTAACGCATCTAAGCGCAAGGCTTTATTGTAACAGGAGCAATAGCATCACAAGACTGAGTGCTTCCACCAATAGTGACTATAGGAGCAAGTGCAACCGAGTCTACAATAGAAGCATTAGTTGGAGTAATCGTAAAGGTCTTTTCTTCATTTACATTAGGAAGTAAACTAGAATCCGTAATAATCCCATCCCCTACAAGATTAAAAGACTGTGTATCTCCAGAAGCATAAACTAAAACCTGTATATCTGCCAAATCAACATCTGCAGCACCATGTCCAATTTGTACTTTTAAGTTATTCCCATCGATACAAGTGTAACCTTTATTTTTAATAGTTAGCTGAGAAACAGCATCTAAACAAACTGTCCCCTTACTTAATTGATTATTAATCATAGGAATTATAGCAGCCCATATAATAGTAACTGCAGCAACTGTAATTAAAATTATTAAAACAGTAGCAACAACAGCACTTATAGCTTTTTTATTATTCTTCATAATCATACCTCCTTTCATTTCATTTCAAATTTCATTTAGTTATAACGTAACCCCCGAATTAAGACAAGTAAAAATACTATGAGACCCGCCACCTTTAATCTCACCTATCAAAGCTGGATAGACAATAATCTTATCAGGAATAATCCCATCAGACATTTCAAAAGTAATGTATCCACTCGCAGAAGCACCAGCATCAATTTGAAAATTAAATTTATTAACTTCGGAATTCCCCCCCTTAATCATCTTTATCTCTAAACTCTTAATATCCACATTCCCTTTATTAACTACTTCTAATCTACTACCATCTCTATGTATATCAAATTTAACATTTTGACAATAATTCTCAATAGGCTTACCAAACTTTTCAATCTGCTCCCCCACAAATCCACGAGCCCATAAAAAAATAATAGCAGCTAATACCAAAACCAACAAAATCATCAAAACACTTGCAATGACAGGAGACAATCCTCTTTTTCCCACTCTCTCTTTCATATTATTTATCAGTTTTTATATTTTATAAATGTAGCTATACCCGACTCTAGTAAAATACTAACTCTTAGTTACATAATTCATTATAAATCAATTTTTAAAAAACGGCACCTTACCTCAAAACTCAAACATTAAAATATACCAAGCAACCAAAAAAATTGGATATTTGAAAATTTATAATTTTCAATTCTGGTGGAATCCAAAAGGACCTCCCCAATGCCCTATGCCCTTAAGTGCAAGTCACCCTTTGAGAAGAATAAACATCACAAACAACTCTCTTGCCATCCTTTATTATAAATGGCTGCACATCCATAAAAGTTATACTCGTAATATTCTCTGTATTAATGCTAGAATTAGAAAGCTCATACACTTTAGTAAGACTTTCACCGGGACTAATTAATACACCATCAGAATCAAAAACATAAAATCCAAAACTAGCCCCGGGACTATCATGCACTCTTAATATAAATCCATCAACATTAAACAACCCCTTATTTTTCAGCGTCACTGTCAAATTCCCACTAGCCCCAGATAAACAATTATAATTATTGATTATAATATTTATATTGCTAGGACAACTAGCGACATCATCTTTTTGTACATAAAACTTCAACCAACCATAAACCATTACCGAAAGAGAAATAGTAATCGAAATCAACAACACATACGCAACCAGATTACTAAGAGCACTCTTATTTTTTCTCTCAATCTTAGCCAACGATAACATGACGATCTCCTCCAACCTTTTTTTGCATAATAAAAATCACCTGCTTATAACCAGTAATAGGAAATTCAAAATCATTTCCCCCTACCTCGACTGAAATATTATTACTATTAGATTTAACATTATTTATAAAACCTGTATTGCCTATACTATTATATGATAAATCCCTACTTACCTTTTTGCAAATATCTTCTATACAAATAGTACTAGAATTATAATCTTCAGAACCCTTAATTTTATCTCCATTAGCATAAATATCACTAGACCCATAGTTCCTAACTTCCATATCGGTTGTATTTTCCCCATAAATAAAAATAAAATCTGAGCCAGGACTCCTCTCACTAATATCATTAGCCAATAAATCAACAAACTCAGTCAAATTCACACTCGAATTAAATCCTGTATAAACTTCATAATCCAAAACTGCACCTACCTCTCTTTGCACATCATAACTAAAATCATAAAAACTACCTGGTTCATCATTTACAACTGCCTTATTGGTACCAACGCCCAAGCTAATTATCACAGCAGAAATTATCACAGCCGCCAACAAAAAAAATTGCCCCTTCTTATTCATACCAAATCAAAGCCCAATTAGTTTATAAAATTAGCGAAAATTCCAAACCAAAAGTTTTAAAAATAAACGTTACCACTATCAAGTATAATATACACAAAAATCCACACAAAAACTAATTACTAAATTACTAAAATTCAAACTATTGAATTTTACGAAACACAAGAGATAAGTGGATAAAGCAAAGAAATACCTATGGAAAATGAAAATTCTAAAGGAATAGCTATTTCTTAAAGAGAAAAACATAGAGGTATCTTTAACGAAACCTCTTTTATATACGGAATACCCTTATAGTAAGGCCTATTCCAAATAAAATTTTAAGGAGACTTAATTATGAAAAAGTGGAAGATGGTAGTTCTGGCAATGGTGGGTTTACTAACTTTGGCATCAGTGACCCAGGCGACAATGATAATCCCAGTATTATTTAGCAAAGATATACCCATGACAGAATATCTCGATCAATACGTAAAGGGAACACTTCCCACCGATGTATGGCTGGAAGACAACTATTTGATAGGCCCAGATAGAGCAACCGGGTGGGTATGGGAAGAGGAGACCGAGACGAGTCTGATCTCTACTTCAGCCGTAATAAATGGTGTTACCATTTATTATGATAAGAACAGAATTTGGCCGGCCACAAAATGTGGAGAAAATGGGAAGTGCTACTATTTCCTAGCAGCATATTGGGGGGAGGGGGAATTCGATGTTTCCAAAATAACAGAATACACTCTCAAAACGGGCGGTAGTTCAAACACCATAAGACGGGAAGGAACCTCTCCAGTCCCTGAGCCCGCCACCATGCTACTCCTTGGAACAGGACTAGTCGGACTCGCCGGACTCAGACGACGAAAAAGAAAATCCTAACCTCAACCCACTTCCAGACCCCTAAAAAAGGTTTGGAAGTGGCCCCTTTTTTTCCCAAAACCTATATACTCTAATATACTATATTCAACTACACACTTCTTTTTTCCCAAAACCCATATACTCCAATATACTATATTAAACAATATAAATTAAAACTAAAATGTAAGCCAGCGGACAGCTCAAATCCACAACATAGAGGTAATCAACTATCCTCAATTCTGCAACCCTCTAAGCACCTAAACCTTAACTTAGGGCTGCTGGGATTCCTCCCTCTGACCCGATTCATCAAAGCAAGATCAAAAAGGACAAAACTTCAACGTCAAGTTAACAACATATGAAACTTCATATCACTGACCCGCCTTGCAGT
>CAZROF010000021.1:0-18510 GCA_964601675.1 Candidatus Woesearchaeota archaeon | reverse complement strand
TAGAGAAATTTTAGAAATTCCGCCACCTCCTTTATAAGTATCGGAGATACTGGGTATGCTGATTACTTTATATAGGCAGTTTTTACTATTATTATATGGAATTTAAATCACTAGAAATTATTGAGCCTATATTAAGGGCATTAAAAGAGGAAGGTTATGTTGAGCCTAGCCCAATACAAAGTAAAGCTATTCCTTTCTTGTTGGAGGGTAAGGATGTTGTTGGTATAGCTCAGACTGGAACTGGAAAGACGGCTGCTTTTGGTATACCTATTTTACAAGCTTTAAGTAGGGATAATTCTCCTAGCAAGAATCCTCGAGCTTTGGTTTTGGTTCCGACGCGAGAATTAGCCGCTCAGATAGTTGAAGAATTTAAGAAGTTTGGTAGATTTTTGTCCCCAAGGGATAACTCTGGTGAGCCTAAGTTTAATTATTTGGCAGTTTTTGGAGGAGTAGGAATAGTACCACAAATTAAGGCCTTGGAAAGAGGAATTGATGTTTTGATTGCGACTCCGGGTCGGTTGATTGATTTAATGAATCAGAAGAAGGTTAACTTAGGTAATGTAGAATTTTTGGTTTTGGATGAGGCTGATAGAATGCTTGATATGGGATTTTCGAGGGATGTTAATAAAATTATTAAGGCTGTTCCCGAGACTAGACAGACTTTATTTTTTTCTGCTACTATGTCTAAAGAGATTGAAGAGTTGACAGAGAAATTTTTGAATAATCCTGAAAAGATTAAAATTACGCCACAGTCTACTCCTGTTGAAAGAATAGAGCAGTGTGTATTTTTTGTGGATCGGAAAAATAAGGAGGAATTGTTGATAGATTTGATTGGGCAACAGGATATGAAATGTGTTTTGGTTTTTGTTGGAATGAAACATAAAGCGAATAAGGTTGCTATGATTTTAAATAAGAATGGTATACTTGCTGCTGCTATTCATGGAAACAAGTCTCAGTTTCAAAGGACGAAGGCCCTAGATGACTTTAAGACTGGGAAGATGAGGGTTTTAGTTGCGACTGATATTGCAGCTCGAGGGATTGATGTTTCAGAAATTAGTCATGTTATTAATTATGATTTGCCAAATGAGCCTGAGAATTATGTTCATCGTATTGGTCGAACTGCACGGGCTGGGACAAAAGGGGTTGCTTATTCTTTTTGTTCGGCTGAAGAAAGAAATTATTTGAATCAGATTGAAAGGGTTATAAAAAGAAAGATTGAGCAGGCTGGTCATAAATATCATTCTATTGCGGCTAAGAGTGCTGTTGGAATTAGTGCTAAGCCTAAACCTAGAAAACAAGGTGTTGGTCGTGGGAGAGGTCGAGATAAGAGGAAGGTTGGTGGTGCTCGTGGGAGAGGAGGCAAGACTAGGGTTAAAGGAAGGGTTTCTAGTTCTAGACGGGTTGCTATGGGTAGGACTAGATCTCGAAGGTAAGAAGTTTGTTTTTGAAGTGGATGATATGATTTACAAAAGTTTATTGTAAAGCCATGCGAAGAGCCATGTTAGAATAAAGGTGTCTATCCCTATATAGATTGCACCAAGGAGAGAGCCTATTAGGGAGATATTATATCCAAATGGGCCATAAAGTATTTTTAAGAGTGGAGTTATTGTTAGGGTATTTGGGCTTATTAGGATGAGAATTGTTGCGAAGAATGCTGTAGTTGATAGGATGGTTGTTATCAATAATGCTAATTTTGTTGGGTTGATTTGTTTTGAGGCTTGTTTTTTCATTAATTTATTAGAGGGTTAGGGTTTTTATAATTTTGTTTAGTATATATGTTTGAATGTACTATATCGTAGTATATGCTTTATATTGGGAGTTATTAAATAAAAATTCCAAAAAAATTATAATTCCTTAGTGTTCATTGGGGAATATTGTAAATCTATTATGTTTTTGTTTAAAAGAATATATTCTAAAGTTAGTGAAGGTAGGGTATTCGGGTCAAATCTAGAATTTGTAGTGGAATTGAAATTAAATAAATAGTTTTTTATATAGATTATATGTATTTATTTTATGGTAAGAGTAAGATATAGTTTTGGGAGTCGACATACCGGTAGGATTGCTAATATTAAAAAGCAAAGGCAGAAGTATCCTGATATTATGAAAAAGGTGCTTGAGATTTCGGATATTGTTTTGGAAGTTTTGGATGCACGGTATATTGAGGAGACGCGGAATATTAATATTGAGGAGAAGATTGATGCTCTGGGTAAGAAGTTGGTTTTTGTTTTTAATAAGTGTGATTTAGTTAATAGGGAAGAGTTGGAGAAGCAGATTCCGAATTGGATGCGTCCTTATGTTTTTGTTTCAGCTACGCAGCAGATTGGTTTGAATGATTTGAAGTCTCGTATTAGGATGGAGGCTAAGCGGATTATTTCGGAGAGGAGGGCATTGGGGCTTAATGAGGACGAGAAACCTGCTGTTAAGGTTAAAGGGAAAAAGGTTAAGACGGATCATTCGACGAAGTTTGTTCGAGGGCGTGAGGGTGATGAGAACTGGAAAAGAGTTCATGTCGGTGTTATTGGGGTTCCGAATGCAGGAAAGAGTTCTGTGATTAATTTTGTGACTAGACGGAGTGCTGCTAGGACGGGTGCTAAGGCTGGTTTTACTAAGGGTTTACAGAAGATTCGGATGAGTGAGGATATTTTAATTTTGGATACGCCTGGGGTGATTCCTGAGGATAGGTATACCACGGAGAGGAAGGGTTTTGCTGAGGACGTTAAGATTGGGGCTCGGAGTTATAGTGATGTTAGGGATCCTGAGAGGGCGGTTATGTTTTTGGTTCGGGCTGCTCCGGCTATTGATGCTGAGAATTTAACTGATGCTGAGAAGGAAAGGGTTTTGGATGCTGAGAGGAATGCTGTGGCTTTGGCTAAGTTTTATGGGATTGAGTTTGGGGATGATTCGGAGATTTTGGTTGAGGAGCTTGGGAAGAAGAAGGGGTTTTTGGGGAAGGGTGGAGTTGTTGATGAGGATCGGTCGGCGAGGTTGATTCTTCGGGATTGGCAGGAAGGGAAGATTCGGGTTAAGTGAATGGTAAATTGTGACAAAGAAATTTAAATTGTAAAGAAAGATTGGTGAATTATATTTAGGAAATGAATTTGTTCTCAGTTTTTTGTATTTGTTCCCAAATATTCTCAATCAAATCATAATCTTTAGCTTCTTCTAGAGTTACCCATGCGTGGTCGGTCAATTCCTCTTCTTGGAGCTTAACTTCTCCTGAATCGTGGTCGGCGTGAAGTGATACTATTATTGTTGAGTTTCCGTTTGGGTGTATGAACGCTAGGTTTGAGATGTAGCCGATGTTTTTTAGAGTTAGGCTGGTTTCTTCTAGAACTTCACGAGCTAGGACTTTTTCGAAGATGTCGAACCAATGGTGTTCGGTGTCTTTTGGCGTGTTAATGAAGTCTGAGGTTTCTATTTTTCCGCCCTTGACCGCACCATTTATTTGGGAAGGCTTTTTCGTTGGGGGAGCGTTTACAGATTAAGTATTTGCCGGAGGAGTTTCGGATGATTCCGGTGACTGCGATTTGGTGAGTTTTGGACATGGTTTTATTAAGAGATTGAGGTATATAAATTTTTATAAGGGGTGTAAGGGTTTAGTTTTATGATAGAATTACATTTGGATTTGTATGCTAAGCAGGAAGGTTTCTATTTTACTGGAGAATATATAAAAAGTTGTCTTTTGGGTAATGTGGTTTCCGAGTTTAGAGATTTTGATACTTTTTTGAGTTTAATAGATAATGGTTTAATTCCTAATGGGACGTTTCTTAGAACTTTAGATAATAAAAATGTTGGCAGATGTTATAAGATGATTGAGAACAAATTAGTTGGTTTAGATTTTGGTGCTGGTGTTTTGGAGAAGAGGGTTTATGGCTTTGATGAAGTTTTTGAGAATGGGAAATTTGATCATGGATTTTTTTTGAATGGGACAGATTTTAAAAGGGAATTTTTAAGTTGGGTAAAAAATTAAGTAAAAAATAAAGTGGCTTGTTTTTCGTGTCTAAAGGCCTTGTCGGCAGTTATAGATCGAGTAAGGGTTTCTTCCATATTAAACGGTAATTTTGTGGCCTTTACCGAATCGTTCCCATACTGCGTCAGGGAATCTTTGAAAGATATTTCTTCTCAATCTATCTACTTCTTTTGTATCGTTTTCAGACATTACGTCGTGGTCTATTTCTAAAGTTATTTCCATTTTCACCTCCTTTAATTTATTTAGAAGTTTTTTATTTATATAGAAATGTGAATTAGGAAATATATTTTGGGTTTGGGTTTTGTTTATAAGGTGTTTGATTGGGGAGTGGTGCTGGATGATTTTGGAGTAGTAGCGGTTGTTTTTTGGTCAGGTATGGAAGGAAAGAAGGCATTTAAGAGCGAGAGGGGAGGGGTTTGCGTTGACTTATGATGATGTTAGATTGAAGAGTGGTATAGTGAGGTTATGCCACAAAGAATTTATATGTCGTCGAGGTTTTCTAGAAATGTTAAGTTGAAGATTCCGATTGTTAGCGCTGCTATGGATACTGTGACAGAGCATAAGTTGGCTATTGAGTTGACCAAGAAAGGAGGGTTTGGAATTGTTCATAAGAATTTGTCTCCTGGGGCTTAGGCTAAAGAGCTTAGTAAGGTGAAGTTGCATTTTAATGGCCTGATTGAGTCGCATTCATATGAGGTTAGTATTATGAAGGATACTCCTAGTTATAAGAGGTAATGGGTATTTTTCAGTGTTTTTGTTTAAACTGTGTAATAGTAACATTTATATAGGTTTTATTTTTTTATATTTTATGACAATTAGAGAAGTTGAAGGAGTTTTCGTTAATGACAAAAAATTATATGTTAATTCCGATTGTGATTTTAATGAATTTGCACTTTATAATGTTGGTGTTCCTCATCGTGTTATTGTAGGATTGAATGAGTTTTATCATGATGGCGGGGATGCTGAGAAAAAAAAAGGTTCATGGACTTTGTGATATGGCTGAGAATGGAAATTTGGGTTTCCGAGAAATAAAGGTACTTGAACGCTCTCTTGATGCGGCTAAGAAGGTTAAAAGAAATTTTTATGATCATGCTAGGGAAAATGCTAGAAAAGGTGGAATTTTTTAGTTTTGTTTTGAGGTGCTTTTAAGTAAGGTTTTATGGTTTCCTGATTGTTAGAAATTTTTCTAAGAATTAATAAGACACAATCTTCTCAACTAAATGTTTAAATATTTGGTTTTCTAAACTCATATTATGGGATTTTGGCCTGTCGTGCTGAATGTGTTGCGTAATAGTGACGTTGTATTGTTGGTGCTTGATGCTAGGATGCCTGAGATTGCGCAGAATAGTGAAATTGTTGGTAAGGTTGAGAAGGCTGGGAAAGAATTAGTTTATGTTTTTAATAAGTGTGATTTGGTTGGGGAGGCTGATTTGAAGAAGTTGAGGAGTGAATATACTGGTGCCTATTTTGTTTCGGCTTTGAAGAGGAGGGGGGTTTCTAAGTTAAAGAAAGGTTTGGATGATATGGCTGAGAATTGGAGGAGACAGAGTTTGAGGGTGGGGGTCGTTGGTTATCCTAATGCTGGGAAGTCGAGTTTGATTAATGTGCTTGTGCCGGGTGCGGGGGTTAAGGTTAAGAGTGTTTCTGGGACGACGCGGAAGACGGAATGGATTCGGAAGGGAAAACTTAGGATTATGGATTCGCCTGGGGTGATTCCTTCTGGAGACGATAAGATTAAGATTGGTTTAACTGCTTCTAAAGATCCCCATAAAATCCGGAATCCGGAAAAGGTTGCGTTGAAGATTGTGGAATTTTTGATGAGTAAGAATTTGAAAGTTTTGGAAAGATTTTATGGAGTTAGTCTTGAAGATGGGAGGAGTGGTTATGATTTGTTTTTAGAGATTGGGAAGAAGAAAGGATTTTTGGTTAAGGGAGGGGTCGTTGATGAGGATAGAACGGCGATTAAGGTAATTGATGATTGGCAGCGTGGACGGATTGGGTTGAAATGAAAGTGTTGCTATTCTATAATTGGTACAATAGAAAGATTTAAATAATTTTTTTTATCTAGTGTTCAATGATGAGTAAAAGAATAACATTGGGTTTGAGTGAAAAGAACCTTTTTGGCTGGGAACCAGAAAAGTCAGTTAGGACTGTAGATTATTTAATTTATCGTCAGGAGCAAGGAGATGTGCTTCCCTTAATTGATGTTCTTAAGATTGATGATGAAACTTTTCTATTAGATTTTAATCAAAAACATATGGATGGTCATGGGAAAGGGGGTCATAATAGATCTATGTCACAAGGTATAAGCAATAATTTAGTAGAGTGCAACTTAAGAGGTACTCTTTCTCGTTCTATGTTTGAATGCATGGCTAAAAGATATTCATTGATTAATATTAAGGATATTATTCTTGGTGATGATGACGTTGTGCCTTGTGGAGAAAGTTTTAAATCTAGGAGAAAAAATGACGTTAATTACCGAAAAGAATATCCGTATAATAAAAGGACTCCTTCCCTTATTTATAGAATTGGGAGATAGTTAATTTTTTCTTATCAAATAATATAGGCTTATAATTAAAGGAATTGCCAAGTATACCCATGTGTTTGTGATTTGTTGTCCGAATAATAAGGCTTGTTTTGTGGCGTTTATTTGATGATGAAGCGGAAGAATATTCCCTATCCATTGGATTATTCTTGGGAGAGCTTGGACTGGGAAAAAGATTCCAGATATTAGCATTAATGGGAACGATATCATTAGAGAAAAGAGGACGGCGATTCCTTCGTTCTTTGCTATTAGTCCAATGACTAGTCCTAGTGTTGTGTTGATGATTCCGATGAAAAGGATTAGCTGTAAGATTGCTAGAGGTGGTAATGTGTATTTTGCTCCGTTGAACATAAAGAGAATTAGAATAATTAGGAATTGAATTGCTACTAGAGATGTAAAAAATATTAGTTTTGCTAGGATGTAGAGAACTGGAGAGGAGGATGCCTTTACTCGTGTTATAAAGCCAGTGTTCTTGTCATAGATAATTGATGTTGAAGCTAACATTAGGATTATGAAAATTGCTAAGATTGGGAAGATGTATACTATTCCTGCATCTTTTTTGAGGTCTTTACCATATACTGGTCGCTTGTCTGTCCATATTGGATTGGTTAGAAATTTGGTGTTCATTTCTTCGAGAGTTTTTAGGTCGTTGTCGGTTTTTTGGATTTTGTTTGTTATGGTTTTGGAGAAGTCTGAGAACTCTAGTACTAGGCTTATGCCACTTCTGATTGATTTGACTTTTACATTTAATTCTTTATTGAGGTTGTTAATAATTTGTTGCTTGAAGGGTTGAAGTGAATTGTCGATTTTCCATGAAATGAGGTTTGAGAATGCGATGTCAGTGTTGTCGTAGTATACCACTAATTTTGATTGTTTTAGGTTCTGGAGATTTTGAGAAAAACCCTTTCCTATTTCTAATCCTATATTGATTTTTCCTTGTTTAATTTGGGCTTGCATATTTTCTGTGCAGTTTTCTTGTTGTAGGATGATTGAATTGAATCCGTCGAGATTTTGAAATGCTAGGGTTGATATCTCGGTCTGGTCGAAGTCGCAGACACCTACGTTGATGTTGTATTCTTTTGGGTTGAGTGCGAAGAGGAATAGGGTTGCGATTATTAGGGGAAGGAGGATAAAGAGATAGAGGTATTTTTTTCGTTGAACTAGGAGGAGGGTGTCTTTTTTTAGATAGGCATAGATTTTTAGAAGAGGGGCTTTCATATTTTTAGGAATGTCTCAATGTTGCACAGAGGATTGACTAGTGATTCAAAATTGTAGTACAATTTTAGATATGAAAAGTTTCGGGCAGTTTTGCATATTCCAAATTGTGGAGAAGGGGGGAAAAGTAAATCCAGAAACTTTTTATTTATTTTGACTTAATCTGCCTCCTTTTTATGTTATTGAGTGTCATTATGCCTTTAGGAATGTTTCATCGAGATTTGGTTCGCGAAAACTTATTTCGTTGAAATTTAGATTTAATTTTTGTAAGAGTTTTATGAGGTATGATTTTTGGCGCTCTGTATTGATTCCGAACATGAGATATTTTTCGTAAGAATCTAATATTTTAACGTCTTTATAGATGCAGTATTTTTTTATTTTTTTTAAGTTTTCTTTAGAGAGATGGGAAAACCTTAGCTCATAGATGTAGTTAATTTTTAGTTTTGTTTTTAATTTTTCTAAATTACCGGAGAAGAATATTTTACTGTCTTTTAGAATAATTAGTCTATCTACGTGTTCTTGTGTTTCGGTTAGTAGGTGGGAGGTCAAGATGATTGATTTGCCCTTTTTTCTCATAGATTCTAGAAAGTGCCAGAGGAGCCGTCGGTTTAGAAAGTCTAGCCCGTTGAAGGGTTCGTCTAGGATTATGATTTTGGGATTGTGGAGTATTGAGAGGATGATATTTAGTCTGACTTGTTGCCCGCCTGAGAGTTGAGATGGAAGTTTGTTTACATCTTCTTCTAATTTTAACACTTGCATTAGTTGGTGAGCTTTTTTGACTGATTGGTTTTCTGTTAGTCCTGAATTTAGTCCAAATATTTTTATATTGTCTAAGATTGAGAGGTCTGGTATTATTGCGATTTCTTGAGGGGCGAATCCTATTTTGTTTTTTGAGAAGAATTTTGATTTGCCGAAGATTTTGATTTTTCCTTGGTGTGATATTGAGATGATGCCTGCTATTATTTTTAGGAAGGTCGATTTTCCGCAGCCTGATTTTCCTATGATTGATACGATTTCTCCGGGTTTTATTGAGAGTGAGATGTCGCGTAGGATTTCTTGGTTTGAGTAGGAAAATCCTACTTGGGATGTTGTTAAGGGTTTTGGTTTTTTGGTTTTTCTCCTAAAGAATTTCATTGTTGAAAAGGGGGAACGTCGTTTATAAATTTTGATATCTAAAAATTTATAAACTCATTCGGAGTTTCCTACTTGTCTCCCTGTAGCTCAATGGTAGAGCAGTCGGCTGTAACCCGATGTGCCCCAGTTCGATTCTGGGTGGGGAGATAACACCCTTTTGACATTTTCACTAGGTATATTTTTGTATTGGATACATACAGACTGTTTTTATAGTGGCTTGGTTTAATATAAAATGAAGTTAGATTCATATAAACATAAGGAAAGATATACGAGGTGGGAAGAGAAGGTTGAGAAAATTGGTCATATTAAGGGTATTTCTAAAGTAAATTCCGACTTGCTCTTGCGATATATTTGATATGGAGACTGGATAATGTTTCTATTAAAACAGCCAGAGGAATAATGAATCATGCTAGACTTAATATATTGAAACAAGGAATGGTTTTTTATCAGAATTTTTAGATTAGATAGAGATATATTTCTCTTATCTTCTTTTGTTTGATGCCTACTTTTTCTGTTTCTAATAAGGTTTTCCTTATAATGAGGTGGTATTTTTATATTCCATTGATATGGTAGTTAAATATCTTTATGGAGATTTGTTTTAAATCAGTTTGGATTTCTAATAGGAATTTTCTAATTTTATTTTGAGTAGATTAATTTTTATAGCTTATTTGAAGACTGGCTGGTTTTAATTTTTGATAATTTATTGGTATACCTATATGGAGTTTTTTGTCAAAAGTTAAAATTTAATTCCTAGATATAGATATTAATGACACTAATATGAAGTATGGGAACGTTTCTGTTAGTATTAATGATACTGTTAAGTTTTTTGCGAATTATACTAATATTAGTCTTGGTGCGATTTTGAATGCTAGTTGTAGAATCTGGTTTAATGATACTTCTTCGTGGAGCAATATGAGTTGGAATTCTACTGATTCAATTTATGATTATAGTCGTGTTTTAAATGAGTCTAGGCTTTATGATTATAATATTAGTTGTGAAAAAGTTGGATTTGGGAGTTTGAATTTGAAGGATGGTAATTATGAATTTGTGCTTACGACTTTGTATAATTCTAATGTTACAGATGAGTTTAGGCAAAAATTTACTATTGGGAAAAGGAGTGTCTTTTTGACTGGGGATGTTATCGGTTGGTTTGGTGAGAAAAAGTTATGGGAGTTGCTTATGATTTTTAGTATAATTATTTTTATTGTTTTAGCTTGGTGGCTATTAAGGAATTTAAGAAAACGTCGTAAGAGAAAAATAACTAAGGGCATTAAGAGATTTGATAAATTACTATCTAAGAAGAAAAATTCTATTATGAAAAGAAGAAAGAAGAGAAGAAAATCTAGGGGGAAAAGTTTGAGGAAAGTTAAAAAGTAGAACGGAAGGATGGTCTGAAAATTTGGATATAGTTTGCATAAAAATTTAGAAAGGACTAGAAATGTCTTAAGACAAGGACTATTCTAACTATAAATCTTTAAAAATTTAGACTAAAGGGATTTTTAATTTAGTCAATTTAGTTATTTAAAACATATGGCTGTCAAATGTCTCAACTCTCCATGAATATATTCGTGCATGAATATATAATTTATTTCTAACTCAGATAATTAATATTAGCGTTAATATTAATGGAGATTTGAAATGTTTGATAAAAGATTAAATAAAGTTGTAAACTTTCTGAAAAAGAATTCCAATAATGGTTTAAGTATTACTGAGCTTGTTAAAGTTTCTAAGTTGTCACGTCATGTGATTTTAATTGCACTCGCAAAACTTGAAGGTGCAAATAGGGTGCATATAAGAGAAGTGGGAATGGCTAAAATTTATTTTTTAAAAGAGGAGGTGTGTTATTTTTCGCGGAGATGACAATCAAGAAATATAAAACCTTGTTGAGGATTTGTTTGATAATTTTGTGTAGTTTAAATTATAGAGTGAGAGGATGAGATGAAAAGATAAATGAATAGTTTAGAGAGGGTATGAGTATAGGATTTTGGGATGGGAGTGTTAATAAAAATATTGAGGTTATTGTTAATAATTTCATTGTTTCGTATAAAATTGTAACTGAAAGAAAAAAATGAAGTTAAAAGAATATAAAATGATTTTTGTAGGAATTTTT
The DNA here is from genome assembly GCA_964601675.1 of Candidatus Woesearchaeota archaeon. Lineage (GTDB taxonomy): Archaea > Nanobdellota > Nanobdellia > Pacearchaeales > GW2011-AR1 > JAGVXH01. Next base: position 7,536 of record CAZROF010000021.1, on the reverse strand, counting down.
TTAGTTGTGACTTTTATAATTATTTCTGCTAGTAGTTTTGTTGACAATTCTCAAGGAAATTTTGGTAATGGGATTTATTACAACGCAGAATTTAATGATTCTACTGTCATGTTAAAATATTGGAATGAGAGTGAACAAGAATTGCCCAATAATCATGGAGTTGATTCTTTTGGTATAAATATGACTGGTAATGTTTTGTTAATGCATATGAACGAAGCGAGCGGAGCAATAATCGATTCTTCTGGGAACGGGGACAATGGAACACAATTAGGAGGGGTAACTTATGATTTTAGTGGGAAATTGAATTCTGCGATGAATTTTGATGGAGTTGATGATTATATTGAAGTGAATAGTGTTACAAATAAAAATACACTTGATGGAGCAAATACTATTATGGGATGGATTAAGTTGAATGACTGGACAGGTTCTAAAACATTATTTAGTGCACATAATCTTTCAAGTGATAGTTCGGATAGAAGATATCTTGTTATTGATTTTTCTAGTGCAACCCAACAATTTAGAGTGGTAACAAGCAAATCAACTCCTGGCAGTAATACAGTAGCATCACTTGGTACATATACTGGCGATTCAGACTGGCATTATTTAGCTGCTGTTATTGATGCTAATGCAGGGATTACAGCCTTTTATGTAGATGGGATAAATCAAGGAAGCGACACCACAAACAGCTTTAGTTTGTCAACATTAAGTTCTTCTTACATAGGTCAACTTGCGTGGAGTTCTCCAAATATCAGTCCGTTGAACGGCACAATTGACGAAGTTGCGATTTTTAATAGAAGTTTATCCTCTTCTGAAATTTTAAAAATTTATCAAAGACAAAAAGGAAACTATGGCGGAGGAAATTTGGGAAATTATACTTCTCAAATTTTTAATGCTGGTGCGAGTGCTGTTTGGGAAAATATTTCTTGGTTAAGCAATGCAATCGGTGAATTGCCTGATAATGGGGCTACTGAAACAAAATTTGGTTCTGGAAATGCTAATATGACTGGCAATGTGTTGCTGTATCATTTAAACGAAGCGAATGGAGCAATTGTTGATTCTTCTGGGTCTGGGAATAATGGAGCACAATCTGGGGGGGTGAGTTATGGAGTAAGTGGGAAATTAAATACAGCTATTGGTTTTGATGGAACAAATGATTCTATAATATTGCCTACAACTCTTTTAAAATTTGGAACAAGTGATTTTTCTTTTTCGTTTTGGATAAAAAGGGACAGTGTAGGGGTTTATGATAGTCTTATATGGTATGATTCAGGTGAAACAGATGGTGCAGGTGATTGGTGGTTTCGTTTTGAAAACGATAATACTTTAAGATTTTTAGTTGACACAGGTGCGTCTAGTAATTCAGTGCAAACAACTGATGCATATACGAATGATATTTGGTATAATGTTGTTGTTGTTAGGGATAGTGGTTCAACAATAAAAATATATGTTAATGGCAATGAAGCAAAAAGTGCTGTTGACTCTGGATTTAATATTGCTGGAACTACTGTAACAAGTAATTTAGCGAAGGTAGGTTCTGGTTATTTTAATGGAACAATGGATGAATTTTCAATTTGGAACAGAAGTTTGTCAACAACTGAAATTTTAGATATTTACAAAAGAGGGATTGTTAGATTAAATTTAACAGCAAGAAGTTGTGATGATTCAGCTTGTTCTGGAGAAAATTGGGTAGATATTAATGATGCTTCACCTCAAAATTTATCTCTTACAAATAATCAATATTTCCAGTATAAATTTAATTTTGAAACAGATGATTCTTCTTATACTTCTGAATTATATAATGTTTCAATAAATTATAATGTTGCTCCAAGTATTCCTGTTTTAAATTCTCCTGCAAATAATTCTCCTATAAATGTAAGTTTTGCTTTGCTTAATACAACTCTCATAGATATCAATGGGGACAATATGACTGTCTGGTTTTATGGAGATGGTTCTGTAATTAATACTACAAGTGCGAACAATGGTTCTTTAGTAACTTATAACTGGACAGCTCTAAGTGAGAGTTTGCATAATTGGAGTGTTATTGTTAATGACGGAAGTTTGAATACTTCGTCGGATGTTTATTTTTTTAATGTAGATGTAAGTATCCCATCTGTAGTTTTAGTTCACCCAGAAGATAATCAAACTTTTGTTGTGAATGAATCTGTTGCGATTAGTTTGAATATAACTGATGTTAGTTCAATTGATACAATTATTGCAAATGTGACTTTGGAGAATGGTAGTGTTGTTCAAGTTTCTGATTTTTCAAACGGTCTTCAAAGTGATAATTTTGAAAGCAATTCTCTTGGGACTAATTGGGTTAAAACAAATATTACTTCCGGAAATCAGAATTGTATTGTGAATATAAATGAGACAGTTCCTGGGAAGATGTTTATTTCAATTAATGGAACAGGTGGTTCAACAAGTGCTCAGTGTGGGGTTAATAGTGCAAAGAAGGTTGATGGGAATTTTGATGTTAATATTAGTTTTAATTTAACTTCTTTTGAGGACGATACTTTATTTTCATTTAGGTCTAATAGTTTGGATAGTTTTTTGCCTGCAGGGGTGAGAGTTTTTACAGATATAGAGAGAAGAAGTGGTGCGAGTAAATATACATTGGGATATAATAATGGGACTTCGACTGCTCAGCAATCTGTTTCAACTACGGACAGTTATGGAAAGTTTAGAATTAGAAGATTTAATAGCACAGGAACTCCAGTATTTAATTTATATTATTTTAATAATTCTAATTCTAGTTGGGTGAATTTATTGGGAAATATTAGTTTGTCTAATTCTAAGAGAACACAATATATACAAATTAAACCTTCGTCTACTGCATCTAATTATGGTGTGCTAAATGTTACTCTTGATGATTTTTTGTTGAGCTCTGATAATTTTATGTTTGGTTTTTTTAATGCAACTTCTTATGTAGGAAGATATAATCTATCGATTTTTGTGAATGATAGTTTTGGGTTTGTGAATGATAGTGAAAGTAGTTATTTTTTAACAGATGTTTCTAATCATGCTCCGTCACGTCCTTTTTTAACTAATCCAGACCCTGGAGATGTTATTCGAAATGTGATAAGTATTTCTTGGAGCACTGTCTTAGATCAAGAGGGAGATAGTTTGCGATTTAATATAAGTTTGTTAAATAGTGACGGCTCATTTAATTTAAGCATTGTCTCAAATTATGGAAATTCAAGTTCAACTTCTTATTCATGGAATACATCGCTTTTTCCCGAGGGGATATATGGTTTGAAAATTAAGGTTTTTGAGAATGAGACTGCTGAAGGATTATCAGATACTGAAACACTGGCAGGGAACCTTACTATTGATAATAGTGTGCCTGATAATCCTATTTTAAATTATCCTGCAAACAATTCAAATCTTTCTGCGAGTTCTGTTTTGTTGAACGCAACTTTATCTAATCCAGATGGGCGGAGTATGACTGTTTGGTTTTATGGAGATGGGATATTGCTTGATACACTTTCTGGAATTGTCAGTGGTTCTTCGATAACCTATTATTGGACTAGCTTAAGTGAGAGTTTGCATAATTGGAGTGTTGTTGGTTATGATGGGGTATATAATAGTTCAACTGTTAATTCTTTTTTTACTGTTGATAGTGTTGCCTCAGTAGTTAATTTAATGAATCCGACTAATAACAGCGAGGAGTTATCATCAAATACTGTTTTATTCAATTATAATGTAAGTGATGTTACAACAAATATCTCTAATTGTTCGTTGTATGTCAATGGGAATTCTAAGAAAATAAATAGTTCAATTATTGAATCTGCAAATAATTCATTTAGTGTGTATTTATATAAAGGATATTATAATTGGAGTATAAGTTGTTATGATTCTGCTGGTAATTTAGGAATGAGTGATTTGTATTATCTTAATGTGAGTTTGCAGGCTCCAACGGTAAATTTAACTAGTCCTGCTCTAAATTATTCATTAACAAATAATATAATTTTTAATTGTTCTGCAACAGATAATTCTAATTTGGTTAATATTAGTTTGTATGGAAACTGGTCTGGAGGTTGGCATTTAAATGAGACAAAGTCATTAACTGGAACAAGTGATTCTGTGGCATTTAATAAAACTATTTCAGATGGAAATTATGTGTGGAATTGTTTGGCTTATGACAACAGTGGTTTGAGCGATTATTATTTTAATGGCGTTAATAAAACTTTAACTATTGATACCGTCATTCCAAGTGTAATAATTAATTCTCCTGTATTAATTGAAAATGTCAGAAGATTGGAAAAGATTTTGAATGTTACGATTAGTGAGATGGGGAGTATTTGGTATAATTTGAATAATTTAGGAAATGTAAGTTTGTGTTCTGATTGTTTGAATGGCGTTGCGACTTTAAATTTTACAGATTATGGAAATCATAGTGTGATTGTTTATGTAAATGATAGCCTTGGGAATGTAAATAGTAGTTCTTTAAATTTTGTTTTAAATTTGGATAGTGATGGCGATGGGATAATTGATCCGCTGGATAGTGATGATGATAATGATGGAATTGCAGACATGAGTGATAATTTGAATGGAAATTTAAGTAATGTTTTTTCTAATATTGCTGGATTAAATTTAAGTGTTAATGGCTCTTCTGACTTGACTTCTCAATTTAATGGTTTGTTGCATGTTAATTTTAGTGAGGGGAATAAAAGTTTGGTTGAATTTGATTATAATTTTAGCGAGGGGCGGGTTTTGAATTTGGGAGAAGTTATTATTGAGAAGCAAAAGGAAAATTTAACTGGTTCTATATTGGTTAAGGGAGTTAATTTAACTAGGGGGCGAACAAAGAGTGTTTATGTCGATGACTTGAATTCTAGTTTTAGTAGTGTTTGTGTTAAGGACGCTGAGATTGGTTTGATTAGTGAAATTAGCGGGGATTGTTCTGGAACTGGCGAAGTTCGGGTTAGTTGTGATTCGACATTACAATCTGGATTTAATTGCACTGATTTAGGTTCGAGATATAAGATTAGTGGGCTTAGTCATTCAGGAATTATTGAAATTGGAAATGCAAGTGTTGTTGTAGATACAGGAAATGGTGGTTCTTCTGGAGGAGGAAGTAATAATAGAAATACTCAAAAAAATGTAACTAATAATATTTCGAATATTAGCGTTGCTGTTAATGATTTTCAGAAGATTGTTGATAAAAATATTTCCAAAAAGTTATTTGATATTAGAATGGATTTAGAAGATACTTCTATTAGGTCTTCTAAGGATTTGGTTGCGGTTGTGATATATGAGAGTTTTGGCTTGGTCCCAACTCCAGTTAATTTAACCTTTGAGATATTTGATTTAAATGGAAATCTGGTTTATTTAAAAAATGGATTTATTATTGTGACTGTTAAAAAGATTAGAAAATATAATTTTCCTGATTTGGTTTTGAAAAATGGAAGGTATGAATTTGTTTTTACGACGGTGTATAATAAAAATATTAGTGACAAATTTAGAAGTAAGTTCGAGGTTAAGTCTAGGCGTAGTCTTATTACTGGAAATGTTGTTGATTTTGTAAGTGGTAAGGGTGGGTTATGGGGGCTAGTTTTAATTTTAATTTTAATTATATTTTTATTTTTTAAGGTTGTGGGAGATAGAATTCTTATTTGGATGGTTAATGAGAAATTAAGAAACAATTCATTAAAGAAGAAAGAGAGTATGAAAAAGATAAGGGGCAAGATTGGAGGTGCAAGATTAGAAAAAAAGAAATTAGAAGAGAAATTGGATGGATTGGTTAGTAAAAGGAACAGAATTAGATATAGAAGAGATTTATTCAAGAGTAGGGTTTTTAGAGTTTTGAAGAAAAAGAATGCGGGGGAAATATTAAGTAAGAAGAATGAGGAGAATAAGGTATTAAAAAAAAGAGGTTAAAAAGAAAAGAGGTAATTCTAGAAAAGTTTCTCGTCGAGTATCTGTTATTAATAAAGAGGGATTTGATGAGTTTAAGGAGAAGTTGAGACGAATTGGAAAGAAGAGGAAATAATCTTTTTGGTTAATTGTTTTGAAAAAGTATTGATCAATTTCAATAAATAATTTTTACAAGTATGAATATGGATTTCTACGGATTGGTTTTTTCAGAAAATAGTATCCTAGAATTGATGAATTATGGGTAAGAAAAGAATATATTCGTGTTCATTTATATTAATCTTTGTTTTCTAATTTGTTTATGGAAAAGATGCTTGTTGTAGTTATTTTGATTTTTAGTTTGTCTGGTGTTTTTGCTTTTAGTACTTATATTAGTAACCCTGTGAGTTATTTTAATGGGAGTGTCGGCATTGGTACAAGCACCTCTGGAGCGAAGTTGCATATAGCGAGTTCTGATGCTGTTCAGGGAGCATATATAGCAATGACTAATACAACAAGCACATATTCAGGACTTAATATTTATACTACTGGGGATGCAACTCAGAGTGCTTTAAAGGTAGGAAGTAGAATAGCTGGTGCTGGTAATTATCTATCTGGTTTAGTTGTAAATACGAATGGTAAAGTTGGAATTGGAACTGCAAGTCAACTTATGAAATTATCGGTAAGGGTTCCAGCTGATGGGATATCGACTTCTGGTTCAACGCCATTGGGAGGAATTCGTGTTCGGGGTGCAACTTTTTCCAATACAGTGCTTGATATGGGTATTGGAGCAGGGGGTATGGGTAACAATACTTGGATACAGTCCACTGATGCTACTGATTTAAGCCAAAAGTATATTTTGTCACTAAATCCAAATGGAGGTAATGTAGGTATTGGGACTGCTAGTCCTACAAATACTTTTGATGTAAATGGAAAATTTGTTGTAAATGGAACTAGTGGTGATGTTGGTATTGGAGTATCTGACCCTGATGTTAAATTGGAAGTAAAGGGTTCTATTATTGCTGCTGGTGGTTCTCTTACTCGTCCCTCGATTTCAATACGGTCTGACCATCCTTCCGTAGATGCAGTTGCAGGTATTTATACAGATTATGTTGTCAGTGGGACAAGTACCTGTGATTGGGGATGTCAAGATGTTGACTCTTTATCTGGATTTGGAATAAGTGGAACTTGTTTAGCTGCTTGGAGATATGATACTAGAGCACCTATTACTTGCTCAGATACAACAAGTATAGATAAGATTTGCCTGTGTGCAGGTTCAGCAGATATATCTGACATAAACACTTAAATGGAAAATATAAAATGAAAAAACAAATAATGACAATAATCGCGTTGGCAGTTTTGTCACCACAGGCGTACCCCAAGGAGGGGCGAGAATCTCTTCGAGACCCCGAAATATTTTATACGAAAATATTTACAAGGGGCATAGTTGGAGGTCTTAAAAAATGAAAATATGTAAAAAAACTTTAGGAATTATAGTTTTGTCATTTTTTTTAATATTTGCTTTGGGTTATATTGGAATTAGCAAATATAACTCATATAATCAGGAAAAAGATTTGGGAATTTTTCAGCAAGGGTCGCAATATGGTTATGAACAGGCGATTGTTCAAATTGCACAGATGGCAACAACATGTAAGCAGGTTCCGTTAAGAGTTGAAAACCAGA
>CAZROF010000020.1:22742-22822 GCA_964601675.1 Candidatus Woesearchaeota archaeon | reverse complement strand
CTCCCGACCTCCGCCTCATGAGAGCGGCGCTCTACCGCTGAGCTATAGAGCCATGTGTTTTGGATCTATAGCGAAGCGTT
>CAZROF010000020.1:21517-22642 GCA_964601675.1 Candidatus Woesearchaeota archaeon | reverse complement strand
CTGCTGAGGGCCGAGGAACTCGGGTCATCCCTATGGAAGCTATAGAGCCATGTGTTTTGGATCTATAGCGAAGCGTTCTGCTGAGGGCCGAGGAACTCGGGTCATCCCTATGGAAGCTATAGAGCCATGTGTATGTTTATTCGTTTTGCTTTAAAAGAGTTAGTGTTTCAACTATTGATGAAATTCTTCTGGGGTTCACCAGAATTGAAAATTTATAATGAATTGTCTAACTAAGATGTAGAGTTTCATCAGGGACGTGTTTCATTAATTTTATATAGTATATCAGTTCTTTATTGCTGTGGTATTAGGTGATGTAGCAAATGGTTTGACAGAATTGGTTTCTGGTTTTCCTGTCAGTTTTCCTAAGAATATTACAGATATGATTTTACTTATGAAGGCTTTTGGCATTGTGGCTATTGTTTATATTATTTATACTATTGCTATGGGTGTTTTTACTTATAGTAGAATGAAGAATGTTGCCCTTATTGAGAAGAGGGTTGCTGTAATTGAGAAGAAAGTTAATTCTATTGATGAGAAATTGAATAAGATACTTAGAAAAAAATAATTAATTGTTTATTAGTGTTATTTCTATAATAGATACATTTACCATTTTTCCTTCTTTGTTTTCAAATTCTTCACTTCCGATAGATATATTTTTTATAGATACATTTTTATCTTCTAAGAATTTTCTCCGTGCCACTTCTGCCACATCTACACCCTTGGATATAAATTTTCCACGTGCCTTGATTGTTACTTCTTTTGCTTTGTTTTTAAATTGTATTACGACTCCGGTAACATAGTTCATAAAGGGCTTACCTCCGATAAATATTGAATGTTCTTCTGGTTTTGTTTCTTCTTCTGTTGTCATTTTATTGTTCTTCGTTTTCTATAATTGTTTTTGTATTGCATTTAAGTCTTGCTATATAACCCGCGATTTTGTTTCGCATTTTTTTACTTGGAAGCGTGTTACCGAGGGCTTTTTTGTTTTCTTCGAATGTTTTTCCGAAAGATTCGCTTGATTGTTCAAGAAGCTGTTTTGATGTTCTCTTTACTAGTGTTGGTTTAATTCTTCCCATCGTTATGGATGCTAATTTTGGTTTATAAAACTTACGTTGTAAGTTTTCT
>CAZROF010000020.1:19588-21417 GCA_964601675.1 Candidatus Woesearchaeota archaeon | reverse complement strand
AAACATATTTATATTGGTTTACCCAGTAGGTATCTCTGGTGAGCTGTAAAACTTACGTTGTAAGTTTTCTAAACATATTTATATTGGTTTACCCAGTAGGTATCTCTGGTGAGCTGTAAAACTTATTATATGGACTTTTAATAATATTGGTCGGTTGTTTAGTGGCTAATTTTAGTAATTTAAATTGTTTTATTAGTTTTCGAGTTTGTTTATCTTTGTAAGTTTCTGGTATGCATTTATTGTATCAGTTAGTTTTTTTGTTAGAGTACCGTTGATTATTATTTGGTAGGGTAGATTTTTTTTATTTGCTGTTTTATAACATTTTAATAATTCTGTCTCATTTATTCTGGTTTTATTAAAAGCGAAAAGCATCGATGATTTTTCGTTCGAGATTACGGTGACTATTACTTTTTTCTTATCTACTTCTTCTATTGCTGTTATGGAAGTGTTTTTGTTTTTCAGGAATTGTTCTATTTTTTCTAGAAAGGTTTTTTCTTCCTTAGTTTCTTCAAATATATTGTCTATTTTTTTTGAATTTTCTTTAGCTTGTTTTATTTCTTCTCTTTTTATTTTCCATGCTTTTGGGACTTCTGGTTCGTCTTTGATAAGTATATCAGATGGTGTTTTATCGGTTGTTTTTTTTGTCAGTATTGAATTATTTTGTTTGTTGACTTCTTTTTCACCTTCCTTTTTAGAGATGAGTATTCTGTCTATTTCTTCTTGTGGCGTAAATGCGTATTTCCATATTATTTTGTCTTTGAATTTGAAAGGAATTGCAAAATCTTTTATATTTCGTAAAGCTACTCTTGTTGCGGGTTCTTCATTTTCATCTATAATTATTTTTTTTAATTTTAATTTTTCTTGTGTTTCTTTTTCTACAGATTTTAAATTTTCAGTTTTTCCTTCTAATTTCTTTTCTTGTCCTGGAATAAGATATAGTGGAGATGCGCCTATCCTCATGTGTGATGTTTTTATTGATTTTATTCCTAGAAGTTCTGATAATATTGCTGAAGCAAAAACTGGGTCCATCTCTATTGCTCTTGCGATTTGTATGGGTAGAGATGGTCCTGACATTTTTAGGAATTCTAATATTTTTTCTTTCTTTTTTGGTACATCTATCATAAGAGTTAGAAATAGAAATAGATTATAAACATTTTTATACCCTCACATATAATCATCCAAACAGGTTGGGGTATACTATACCCTCACATATATTATCAAGACAAGGGTTGTTATGGTTTAATCCATTTAATTTCATAGTAAGAAATTTGGTTTTCTTCGTCTATTATTGCAATTAGTAGGTTTTTTTTGCTTGAATGTGCGACTCTGTTTTTTGCTGCAAAGTCTTGCCATTTTAGTGATTTGCTTTCTGGCGTTGGGTAACATATCCACTTGGAATGGGATTTTTTTATTTGAGACCCTTTCTCATAAATTCTGAATTCGGCCCCGAATTTTAGTGCTGTTTTTACTATGTATCCTTTTTCTCTTAAGTCTTTGAATACTGGGTATTTTGTTAAGAAGTTTTTGTCTAATCTTGTTAGTTTTTTTAGGAGGATTTTTTCTGAGATTGGGTTGTCTTGGAAATCTAGGACTTGCATTTTTTTGTCTTGGACTAGGAAGAATGTTTCGCAAATAGAGTAGAGGATTTTCTCTCCGAGTTTTTCTCCGAAGCGGGATTTTTGAAATAGAGTGTGGGCTTCGCTGGAGTTGGATGTTACTTGACTTTTTATTAGGGTTGTGAGGATTTTTTTCATGTTGTTTAGTCGATGTATGTCCCACCAGGATTCGCCGTCACTTCAAAGAAGCTCGGACACGGAAATAAATTTCCT
>CAZROF010000020.1:0-19488 GCA_964601675.1 Candidatus Woesearchaeota archaeon | reverse complement strand
CCTCAAACCTATCGGTTCTCATTCCTGCTGTGGCTTATAGCCCCACCAGGATTCGCCGTCACTTCAAAGAAGCTCGGACACGGAAATAAATTTCCTGAGAAAAATGTAAATATTTTCCTCAAACCTATCGGTTCTCATTCCTGCTGTGGCTTATAGCCCCACCAGGATTCGAACCTGGGTCGCGAGAGTCAGAGTCTCGCATCCTTGACCACTAGACTATGGGACTTTATTTTATTAGTATGGGTTTGGTTTTAAAGTTTTCTTTTGATTCTATGAAAAGTTGCGCTATCTTTGACGTTGTATTTCTCATGGAGGATTTGTTTGATAGTTGAGGTTTAGATAAATTTGATAGTTGAGTTTGGACTACTAAAACTTTATAAAGTGAAATTTGGATTAGTTGTTATGAAAAGATCTAGTAGAAGATGGAAGAAGAAGGGCCAGATGCGTTGGAAATGGCAACGTAAGAGACTTAAGAAGGAAAAAAGGAAGAGAAAACTTAAGAGAAGCAAGTAGTTGTAGTTCTGGAAAGAAGGGTTGAGGGAATTAATATGAAGTTGAGAAATAGAAGTCACATTCATTCAAATGTTAAATATCCTTGCGCAAATGAATCTATTCTTGCAGTTATGACTGGATTAAGCCCAAATAAAAAAGATGTAGCGGTTATTATTGGAGGTTCTGGAGATATTTCTTTTGCTGTTTCTTCTTGTGTTTCTAAAGTGTACGCTGTAGATATTAATGCCTTTTAGGTTGCTTTTATGAAAGAGCAAAGACGGTTGTTAAGGGTGGGGGATTTTGATGGATTCTATAGGAGTGAATTTATGGAGGCTAATGCTATGGTGAGTGAGACTTGTCCTTTTTCTTGTCGAGATGTTAATATGAGTCAAATGGTTGAGAGGAGAAAATATTTTGAACCGATAATTGAAAGTGTTGGGAATGCTTCAAGTAGAGTGGAAATTATTGAGTCAGACGTTTTTGAATTTTTGGAATCATTAAAAGAGTCATCTGTGGATAAAGTTTATCTTTCCAATGTTTTTGAATGGAGAGGTTATGAAAGCTTGGATAAAATAGTAAATGCTATGAGGGCGGTTCGCGAGGGAGGACTTGTTTATGATAATGCTAGAGATTATAAGAATTTGTCTGACAAATTTTCTATAAATGAATTACAGTTGGATAAAAATAAAACTTTGGAAGTTAGGGAAATCCAGTCGCAAGTTAATAATTTTACTTATCATTGGGAGCCTTGTATTTATAGAAAAATTAAGTAGGGTATCACAATAATCCTTATAAAGTTGAATTTGGTTTTTTATGAATGAGTGCGACTTTTAATTCAGAGGTATGGACGGAGAAGTATCGACCGGAGGTTTTTGAGGATATGGTTGGTCAGGAGGAAATTATTAAGAGGGTCAAGAGTTTAGTTAATTCTATGAATATTCCGCATTTGTTGTTTGCCGGTCCGGCTGGTGTGGGTAAATCTACTTTGGCTTTGATTGTTGTTAAGCAATTATTTGGAGCGAGTTGGAGGGAGAATTATTTGGAATTAAATGCTTCGGATGAAAGGGGTATTGATGTTGTGAGGCAAAAAGTTAAGGATTTTGCTAGGACTAAGGCTTTGGGGGATGTTCCGTTTAAGGTGATTTTTTTGGATGAGGCTGATGCTTTAACTAGGGAGGCTCAACAGGCGCTGAGGAGAACGATGGAAAATTATACCTCTACTTGTAGGTTTGTTATGAGTTGTAATTATTCTTCGAAGATTTTGGATCCTATTCAGTCTAGGGCTGTAGTTTTTAGGTTTCAGCTTTTAGAGAAGAAGGATATTAAGAAACGGATTGATTTGATTGCGACACGAGAAGGGTTAATTATTAGTGATGATGCGTTTTCTGCTTTATATGAGGCAAGCGAAGGAGATTGTCGTCGAGTTATTAATTTATTACAGGCAACTGCTTCTATTAGTCCAAATATTACTCCTGATTTGGTGAATACTATTGTTTCTAAGGCTAAGCCTAGTGATATAAAGATTGTTTTGGATTATGCTTTAAGTGGTGATTTTGTGAATGCTAAGGAGAAGTTGTTGGATATTATGCTAAAGGAGTCGATTTCGGGGCAGGATGTGATTAAGGCGATTCAAAGAGAGGTTTGGAATTTGCCGATTGATGATGGCTTGAAGGTTGCTTTGACTGAGAGAACTGGTGAGGCTGAGTTTAGATTAGTTGAGGGTGCGGATGAGTTTATTCAGTTGGAGGCTTTGTTGGCTTCTTTTATTCGGGCTGGATTGACTAGTGTTAAGGAAGGAGAATTGAAATGAAGGTTGTGGTCGGTGGGAGTATGACTTTTGCGAGAGAACAAATAGAAGCTAAGGAATTTTTGGAGAATAAGGGATATGAAGTTTTGATAACTGATGATATTGAGGAGTTTGTTGATAGCTCAGATGTTAAAACTGAGATGAGTTTTGAGGATGAATTGAAACTTTGTCATAAATATGATGTTATTAGAACTTTTTTTAATAAGGTTGCAGAATCGGATGCTCTTTTGGTTGTTAACGGGAAGAAGAAAGGAATTAAGGGGTATTTGGGTACATCGGTTTTAATGGAAATGGGATTAGCTTATCATTTAAACAAAAAAGTCTATTTGGTGAATCCTGTTGATAGGGATCAGAGTTATGCTTTGGAAGTTGCTGTGATTGACCCTGTTATTATTGGTTCAGATTTTGGATTGGTAAAGTGAAAAGCGAAATTTTTTTCTCTTTGGAGGAAATTTCGAAAAGAGCTAATGATATTGAGGATGAACTTGATTTGACTTTTGATGATGTTTTACATAAGGTGACGCAGGAGTGTGGGGAATTTAATAATGCTGTTCAAAAGTTCAGAGGTAGGTACTGTAGGTCTAGGGGGTCTATTGAAGATGTTAGGGAGGAACTAGGAGATTTGATTTTTAATTTGAGTTCGGTTTGTAATAGAATAGGTATCAATCCTGATGATTTTGGGAAGTTGGCAAAGGAGACCTTGAATAAGTTTGAGGGGAGGAAGGGGGATTATGAGCGATGAAAGTTTTTATTGCCTGTAGTAAGTATTTTTATTCTGAGATAAAGAGGGTGGCTGAGATTTTGGAAGAGGCTGGACATGAGGTTAGTTATCCGAATTCTTATGATGACCCGTTTGCTGAGGAGAGGTTTAAGGCTATGGATGCTAAGGAGCATATTAAGTGGAAGGGGATGATGATGGCGAAGGACAAGGAAAATATTGAACCAGTAGAAGCTGTTTTGGTTTTGAATTTGAAGAAGAAGGGTATTCCTAATTATATTGGAGGTGCGACTTTTTTGGAGGTTTACAAGGCTTGGGAGATGAGGAAGAAGATATTTTTTTATAATGAGTTGCCAAATTGTTCGTTTACGGATGAGTTGATTGGGATTAATCCGCTTGTGATAAATGGTGAGTTGGAGTTGGTTCGATGACACTTAAAAATCCCGTTTTACTGAAGACTAAGGGGGGTGATAATTTTTTAGATTATTGGTTTTTTAGGACTGGAGAGGGCGAGGGGTATAGAGAATGTTCTGGTGGTGAATCTATTGTTAAGATAAATACCATTAACGGGCGCCCTGACGGAATTCCTATTTCTGCGTATGTTTTTTCCCCTAAGACGGTGATGGGTCTTTATGGAGCTGTTGATGATTTTAAGTTTTCTGAGGGTGGGGTTCTTCATCAGGTTGGCCTTCGAGATTTGGCTAGCTATGTTTGTGATAATGATAGTTATTTTAATGTAAATGTGAGGAATTTGCCAGATGTTCTTGCTGGGGATTGGAGGTTGTGAAGTTATGAGGTTATGGATAAATAGTAAATTTTATAAAGAAGAAGGGTTTAGTAATATTACTAGTAGTGATACTAGGAGTATATTCCCTGGTGATCTTCGGGTTGCCAGATGTTTTTCTTTTAATATGTATTGGAGGCTTGTTTGATGGAGGATTGTGTAGTGATTATTGACGATGGTTTTTATAAGTTAGTAAAAAAATATTTTCAGGATAGGGGTGATGTAAGGGGTAAACTATTGAAATCATTTAGAAACATCTGTAAGAATGAGGATTTTAAATTAAAGCATTTATTTTTTTGTACGGCTCCTCCTTATCAAAATAAAATTCCTACAAAAAAGGAAGATTTTTTGAAACAGAAGCACGATAGACTTGTTTCTTTACTTGGTTATAAAAAATGGATAACCGTTCAGGAAGGAAGATGCCAGAGATTAAAGATGGATGAAAATTATAAGTACTTCCAGAAGGGGGTTGATTCTTGGATTATTTTTGATTTGGCTAGATTGAAGTTGGATTTTCCAGAAGTAAAGAAGGTTGTTTTGGTGTCTTCGGATTCGGATTTTGCTCCTATTATTAAAGAGATTCAAGAGCGGGATAATATTGAAGTTGTGCTTTATACTTATTTTGATAAGAAGAGGGGAAGTCCGTTTTCTTTGAGTAATCATTTGTTGGATGCCTGTTTTCGTTTTGTTAAATTAAAAGAGGAGGATTTTCAATGATGATGAATACTAATATTCCTTGGTGTGAAAAGTATAGAGTGCATGGGCTTGATGATGTTAAGGGGCAAGATTTGGCTGTTGATAGGATAAAGTTTTTTCTGAAGGCTTTTCCCAAAAAGAAGGCTATCGTTTTACACGGACCTCCAGGTGTCGGGAAGACTTCTCTCGCTTATGCTGTTGCTGGTGAAATGGGTGCAGAAATTTTGGAATTGAATGCGAGCGATTTTAGGAATAAGGCTAAGATTAGTGAGATTATTGGTCCGGCTAGTAGACAGGCTAGTTTGTTTGGAAAGGGAAAAATAATTTTGATTGATGAGGTTGATGGGATTAGTGCTATGAAAGATAGGGGTGGATTGGCTGCTTTGCTTGGACTTTTGACTAAGAGTGCTTTTCCCATTATTATTACGGCTAATGATATTTGGAATAAGAAATTTAGTCTGCTTAGGAAAAAGGCTGAGGTTGTTGCCTTGAAGGAAATTGATTATAAAACAATTTTAAAAATTATGATGGATGTTTGTGAGAAGGAGAATTGTGTTGTTTCTGGAGAGGTTTTGAGGGGTATTTCTATTCGGGCGCGTGGAGATATTCGTGCTGCTTTAAATGATTTGGAGGTTTTGTCTAAGATGGATTTGAATAGTTTAATGAAGGAGGTTGGAGATAGGGATAGGGAACAGTCTATTTTTGAGGCTTTGAGGAAGGTGTTTCAGGGTTCAGGAATTGATGAGAAGATGATTAAAGTTTATGATGATGTAAATATGCCGATTGATGATTTGTTTTTATGGGTTGAGGAGAATTTGCCGATTGCTTATAGTGGTGAGGAGTTGTGTTTAGCTTTGGATCGTTTGAGTTTGGCTGATGTTTATAGGGGGAGGATTAGAAGACAGAGGCATTATCGGTTTATGGTTTATGAATACTTTTTATTGGGAGCTGGTATTGCTAGTGTTAAGAAATATGATAGGACAGGATGGGAGCAATATAAAAAGCCTAGTCGTATTTTGAAGATTTGGTTGCAGAATCAGAGGGCGGCTAAGAAGAAGAGCATTTGTGTTAAATATGCTAGAGTGGCTCATATTTCGATTAAAACTGCTATGAAGGATTTTATGTTATTAAAGGTTATTCTTGGGAGTGATGATATAAGGCGGGAATTGGATTTGAGTATGGATGAGATTGTTTATTTAGATAAGTAATTTTGATTCTTACGACATTTATAATTCATTTTTATTGTTAATTTTAAATTAAAATTTTTGCAATAAAATATACGAAATTAGTAATAAGAATAAAAATTAAGCTCCGCAAGCTGCTGCATTGTTTGCAGTTCCTGTCGTTGACCATCCGAATCCTGGTGATGGAGATGTTGCTTCAAATTTTTTATTACATTCTTCTGGGGCAACATTAAATGAACTACAGATTGTATTTAGGAGAGATACTGAATCTCTTCCTGTTTGTGCAGTTACACCGTTGATTATTAATGTTGGAGATCCTTTAACTCCATATTTTTCATTATCAGCCTTGAATATATCAAATTTAGGGAATCTTCCACTTAACCACGAAGATTTATCCTCTAGATTGGCCATTACATTGAATTTTTTATCTGTTGTGGTTGTACATGTTTCCAGCTTGGTTTTGTCTATTCCCACTGAATCCATACATCCTTTTCCATCTCCTGCTTCAAGGAAGCATGTTAAATAGTCTAGATATTTATCATGTTGTTCTTTTTGTATGCAATATTGGTTAAGTTGTTCTTTGACCTCTCCATGGGAGGTATGCATTGAATAATAGACAAATTTTATTTCAAAGTTTATTTTATCTCCTAGTGCTTTTACTACTGGTAAAATACCTTTCTCCATTTGTGTTCCATAGGGACAGTATGCCATAACGAACGCTTCAACAACTGGCTTGTCTGATTTAGGGATATTTGCTGGAGTAGGAGTAGATTTAGAAGTTTCTTTAGGTGCTGTTGTCTTTTTTTCTAATGAGATTGGTTGAGGGACTAGTGTTTTTCCGTCTTTTGTTACATATACTGGAACTTCTTGAGATGCTCCGTCTTTTCCTTTGATTGATAATATAATTTGATATAGAGATCCATTATCTGAAGCGTTGACAAAAGTTGCATCGGCTCCTTGTGTTTTTGCAAAGCTTAATACATTTTGTCCGGCTTGTTCTGGGGAAACTATTGCTCCAGTTGTTCCGCCTGTTATCATTGTTGCTATTAATAAAATTGCTAATACTGCTGTTGAGATTGCCCAGTAATTTGTTTTTTGAGATAATTTTCTCATTTTGGAAACTTTAGATTTTTTAGAAGATTCTTTTTTTGTTTCACCCGAAGATTTTTTATTCGCCATTAATTGTTCAGATTAGAATTGTTTATAAATGTTTTTATTGTTTTTATTATATGAATATTGAAAGACAAGTTTTGAAGACAATTAAGAAGTATGACTTAATTAGCTACGGTGATAAGGTTGTTGTGGCTTTGTCTGGGGGAAAGGATTCTACTTCTATATTATATATTTTAAAGAAACTTGGGTATAGCGTCGAGGGTTTGATGATTGATTTGTATTTGGGGGAGTGGTCTGAGATTCATAAGAGGAATATGATTAAGTTTTGTGAGGAAAATGATGTACCGTTGACGATTGTTGATTTAAAGAAAGAGTTAGGGCAGGGAATTTGTTTTATTAAGGCTGTCTTGAAGAAGCAGAAGAATTTGACAGGTTGTACAGTTTGTGGTATTATTAAGCGATGGATTTTGAATAAGTGGGCGAAGAATCTTGGGGCTGATAAAATTGTGACTGGGCATAATTTGGATGATGAGGCACAGAATGTTTTGATGAATTTTTTGAAGGGTAATGTTTTGCTTGGGGTTAATTCATCGCCGGCGACCGGTGGTGAATTCGTAAAGGGTTTTGCTCAGAGAATTAAGCCGTTGTTTTTTGTTCCGGAAGATGAGATTAGGGAATATGCGAAAAAGAAAAAGTTTGGTATATTGTATGATAAGTGTCCGTGTTCATTTGAGACTTATAGGTCTGATACTCGTGATTGGCTGGATAAGATTAGCAATGAGGAAAAACTGAAGATTGTTGAGGGGTTTCAGAAATTAGTGCCTAGGCTGAGAAAAGAAAATGTTAAAGATATTAAGAAATGTTTTAAATGCGGTGAGCCGTCTAGGGGAGATGTGTGTAATGCTTGTAAAATTTTTGAGTGTTTGTAATATATATATTTGAGAGTATATTTTTTTATAAACGATTGATTGTTGGATTCGATATGGTTGAGGGTGGTAAGCTAATTGTTTTTGAAGGGTCTGATTGTTCTGGAAAATCTACTCAGATTAATTTACTTATTGATAGATTAAAAAAGGAGGGAGAGGGGGCGGTTACATTAGACTTCCCTAATTATTCTACTCCCACGGGAAAAATTGTTCGTCGATATCTTGATGGAGAGTTTGGTCCTGCAAATGATATCCCCGCAAAAGTTGCATCTATTTTTTATGCAGAAGATAGATTTGCTTCTAAGGGTTTTATTAATAAGGAGTTGGATGCTGGAAATGTGACTATTTTAGATAGATATGTTGAATCGAATATGGGTCATCAGGGAGGAAAAATTAGAGATTCGGATGAGCGTGAAAAGTTTTTTGAGTGGTTGCAAGAGTTGGAGTATAAGAATTTTGATTTACCACGGCCTGATTCTGTTATTTTTCTTTATATGCCTTATGATGTTAGTCAGAAACTTATGCAGGGAAGGGATAGAAAATCTGAATTCCATCCTGGTGCTGATAAGTTAGATGGGCATGAGGGAAGTGCAGAGCATTTAAGAAATGCGGAGGAAGCATATTTGCATTTATCGGAGTTGTATGGGTGGGTTGTGGTTAATTGTGCTCCCGATGGAACAATGGAGTCTCTTAAGAGCCCAGAGGAAATTCATGAGGAGATTTGGAAAAAGTTACAAGAACGTCTAAAATATAGTAAAGATGATAGGCTTGTTCTGGATTATTTTTTTACCAATTTAGATAGTCCTATTTTTGGAACTAGAAATTTCCATCCCGAAGTTTGGGCTCTTATGCAGGCTAAATATAGTCGGTCTGAAGAGGGTCTTCGTGAGAGTTTTTTGGATTTATTAAAAGAAGATACTGCGGGTTTTAATTTACTTGTAGAGGAGATAAAAAATACTAGAAAGGGGGATGCGATAAAACATTCTTCTGATAAGGCAATTCAGTTTATGGAAAGATGGGTTTTGGGTTTTGGACATAGCTCGGTTGCCGAGGGGGCCGTTGTCGGTTTTGGTTTAGAGGGCGTGAGTATATTAGCAACAAAGGTTATTGAGGATAATAGACTGTGTTCTTTTTGTGAGAAATCTACTAGGTATGTATCTTTTAATAGAAATTCTTTTTATTTGGATGATGTATTGAAAAATTCCGAATATATAGAGGAGATAAATGGGATGCTTGATTCTCTTTTTGAAACATATACTAAACTTCATGACCCTGTTTTGAAGTATGTTGAGGGAGTTTCTCCACTAAAAGATGGTTCCTCTAATGCTGCGTGGAAAAGAGCTTGTGCTTCTAAAAGATTTGATGCAATTCGTTATTTACTTCCTTCTTGTACTAAAACTAGTCTCGGATGGACTCTTAATGCAAGGAACTTATCTTATGCCATTTCCAAACTTTTATCTCATCCATTAAAAGAGATGAATGATATTGGAGAGAAATTGAAGAAGGAGGCTGGAAAAATTCTTCCGTCTTTGGTAAGGCATTCGGACAAAAAGGAATATTTTTGTCAAACAGAGAAAGAATTGCAAATGTTTAATTTTGCTGAAAATTCTTTTGATGGTGAGAATGTTAAACTTGTTGATTCTCCGAAGAATCCAGAGGATATAATTATTTCCTCTATTCTGTATAGGTACGGGAATTGTTCTTTTGATGAAATTTCTAAGAAAGTTAGTGAGATGAGTTCATTTGAGAAGGAAGCGGTCTTTGATAATTATTTGAATAAGATGGACGCTTTTGATTATCCTATGAGAGAATTGGAGCATCAGTATTTTACTTTTGATGTAGTTATGGATTATGGGGCTTTTCGTGATCTTCAGCGTCATAGAATGTGCACGCAAACTAATCCGATATTTACTTCTGATTTGGGATATGATGTTCCGAAGGATATTGTCAGCGCTGGTGTGGAAGCTGAATATAGAAGTGCGATGGATAGGGCAAGGGCGGTTTATGAAAAGGTCAGAGAGAAGTATCCATTGCAAGCGCAGTATCTTTTGCCTCTTGGATTTAGGAAGAGATTTTTGGTCACTATGAATTTAAGAGAGTTGCATCATTTAATAAAATTAAGAACAACTCCGATGGCCCATGATTCTTATAGAAAAATTGCATATAAAATTTATGAAATTATGAAAAATAAATATCCTTTATTGTCTAAATATATTGTTTGTAATTATTCCCAGGAAGAACTTGGGAGATTAAAAGCAGAAGAAAAAACAGAAGCAAAGAGGGGATTACTATGAGTTTTTGGATTTCTGACAAAGAGGTAAATGATTTTGTCCAGTCGGAATTAAGTAGACAAAAAGAAACTCTTAATATGATTCCTTCTGAGAATTTTTGTTCTACGGCTGTTTTGGCTGCCTGTGGTTCTGTTCTTAATAATAAATATTCTGAGGGGTATCCTAATAAAAGATATTATCAGGGCAATAAATTTATTGATAAAGTCGAGCAGTTGGCTATTGATCGTGCTAAGAAATTATTTGGTGCAGAGCATGTAAATGTCCAGGTTAATTCTGGTAGTCCTGCTAATATGGCTGTTTATATGGCTGTTCTTGATAGGGGTGATAAGATTCTTGGAATGGATTTAAGCCATGGTGGTCATTTGACTCATGGTTCACCTGTTAATTTTTCTGGACAAACTTATAATTTTGTTTCTTATGGTGTTGATAAAGATACGGGTCTTATTAATATGAATGTAGTTCGTGAGATTGCATTGAGGGAAAAGCCCAAGATGATTGTCTGCGGTGCCACGGCTTATTCTAGAATTATAGATTTTAAGGCATTTGCTGAGATAGCTAAGGAGATTGGCGCTTATTGCTTGGCTGATATATCTCATATTGCTGGACTTGTTTCCTCTGGTGTTCATCCAAGTCCATTTCCAGATTTTGATTTTGTGACTACTACTACTCATAAAACATTAAGGGGTCCGCGTGGCGCTATTGTCATGTGTAAAGAGGAATTTGCCAAAAAGGTTGATAGAGCTGTCTTTCCTGGGATGCAGGGGGGACCTCATGAGCATACCATCGCTGGTAAGGCTGTCGCCTTTGGAGAAGCATTGACTCCAGATTTTAAGATATATTCTAATCAGATCGTTAAAAACTCCAAAGCTCTTGTGGAGGTGTTAAAGAAGAGGGGAATTAATTTGGTTAGTGATGGGACTGATAATCATTTGATTTTGATTGATTTAATTAAAACTATTTCTGTTTCTGAGGCGGGAAAAGGTAAGGGTGTAGCTGTTGCTCTTGAGGAGGCTGGTATTATTGTTAATGCAAACTCTATTCCGTTTGATCCATCAACTCCCTTTAATCCTTCTGGTATTAGGTTGGGTGTTCCGATTTTAACTACAATTGGGATGGATGAAAATGATATGATTATTGTAGGAAATTGGATTGCGGATGTTATAAATGATTTTTCTAATAAGGCTTTGTGTGAAGAGATTAATAAAAATGTTAAAGAATTTTGTAAGAGATTTCCTTTTTATTAGAATTGTTGTTATTCTCCTCGATGTTTTTTATCTAATTTTAGCGTAAATTTTTCCTTCTTAAAGATGCGTGATTCCTTGAAAAAAGTGACAGCTTGTTTTCTATGTTAACTCTTGTTAACGAAACTGTGTTATTTATGATAATAATCTTTATATAGTCCGAGGTGTAGTTTCGTTTTGTAACCACAAGCAATTGTGGTTTCAAGGGGCACAAGATACCATATCTTGTATCCATTATGAAATAACATGAGATGTCCATATTGTAATGCGAGTGAATCTAAGGTTACAGATAAGCGGGATTCTGGTAGTGAATCTAGAAGGCGCAGAGAGTGTTTGAAGTGTGGTAAGCGATTTACTACATACGAACGAGTTGAGTTAGAGCTTGGGGTTATTAAGAAGAGCGGTCAGCGGGAAAAGTTTTCTCGGGAGAAGTTGTTCGGTGGACTAATTAAGAGTCTTGAAAAAAGACCTTTTTCGAGTGAAGAAATTGATAAACTTGTTGATGATGTTGTGGCGAATGTTTATCGGGTTGCGAAAGATAAGGACATAAGAAGCTCAAAAATTGGGGATATTGTTATGGCGAAGTTAAAGAGGGTCGATAAGGTTGCGTATATCCGGTTTGCAGCGGTGTATCGGGATTTCGCGGATATCGATGAGTTTAGGGATGAGCTGAGGAAATTGAAATAAAATGGTAAATATAAAAGAGTATCAAGAGGCGTGTAAAAAGACAGCTAGGGAGAGTGAAGAAGAGGAGCTTGAGATTTGTAATTATGGACTTGGGCTTGCGGGTGAGGCTGGAGATGTTGCGAGTTGTATTAAGAAAGTTGTTTTTCATAAGAATGATGTTATTAGGGATGGGATTAGGGAAAATATTGGGGATATGATGTGGTATACTGCAATGATTTGTAATTTTTATGGTTGGAGTTTGGATGAGGTTTTGTCGGAAAATTTGGAGAAGTTGAAGAAAAGGTATTCGAGTGGAGGGTTTAGTTTGGAGGAGGCTCAGCGGAAAGGAACTATGAAGAAATGGAGTGGTGATGGCGAGGGTGAAGTTATTGGAGATGAACAGAAAACTTCATTTTCTAAGATAGCAGAGGATAGAGGGCAGGAAATAGAAAAAAATGATGAGGTATGTAATGAAGAAAATTAGGAAGAGAGATGGGAGTGTAGTATTTTTTCAATCTGATAAGATAGAGGATGCGATTTGGAAGGCGGTTCGGGCTGTTGGGGGGGAAGACAGAGAGCGGGCAAAAAAAATTTCTGAAAAGGTAGTTGAGAAGTTGGAGCGTGTTTATGGAGAGCATGGAATTGCAGATGTTGAGGATGTGCAGGACTTGATTGAGAAAGTTTTGATTGAGGAGGGGCATGCAAAGGTAGGAAAGGCATTTATTTTGTATAGGAAGAGTAGGGAGGAGTTGCGGGATGTTAAGGGTATGTTTGATACGATTGAGGCTGTGGAGGATTATATTGGATTGAATGATTGGATGGTTAAGGAGAATTCTAATATGGGTTATTCGTTGCAGGGCTTGAATGAGTATATTAAAAGAAAAATTATCTCTAATTATTGGATGAGGAGAATCTATCCAGAGGCTATTAGAAAGGCTCATGAAGCCGGGGATATTCATGTTCATGATTTGGATACTCTTGGTCCGTATTGTGTTGGATGGGACTTGAAGGATTTGTTGATGGTTGGATTTAAGGGTGTAAAAGGAAAGGTTGAGTCTAAGCCGGCTAAGCATTTGAGGACGGCCTTAGGTCAGGCTGTTAACTTTTTTTACACTTTGCAGGGTGAGTCTGCTGGGGCTCAGGCGTTTTCTAATTTTGATACTTTACTTGCTCCATTTATTCGTTATGATAATTTGAATTATAAACAGGTTAAACAATCTTTACAAGAGTTTGTTTTTAATATGGCTGTTCCGACGAGGGTTGGTTTTCAGACGCCCTTTACAAATGTTACTATGGACTTAGAGGTGCCGAATTATATGGAGAATGAGCATGTTGTTATTGGTGGGCAGCTGCAAGTGGAGAAGTATGGAGATTTTCAAGAAGAGATGGATATGTTTAACAAGGCTTTTGCGGAGTGTATGATTGAGGGAGATGCTAGTGGTCAGGTTTTTACATTTCCGATTCCAACTTATAATATTACGAAGGATTTTGATTTTGATAGACCGGAACATGAAGCAATTTGGGAGATGACAGCTAAGTACGGGATTCCGTATTTTTCTAATTTTGTTAATAGTGATATGAAGCCTGAAGATGCTCGGTCGATGTGCTGTAGGTTGAGAATTGATAATACCGAACTTAAGAAGAGGGGAGGAGGTTTGTTTGGGGCAAATCCTTTGACAGGTTCGATTGGGGTTGTTACTGTTAATATAGCTAGACTTGGGTATGTCTCTACTAACGAGGATGATTTTATGGGACGTTTGGATAAGTTGATGGAGTTATCTAAAGAAAGTCTTGAGATTAAGAGGAAGGCTGTTGAAAAATTCACTGAAGTAGGGCTTTATCCTTATTCTAAATTTTATTTGAGACAGGTGTATGAGAGGTTTGGTCAGTATTGGAAGAACCATTTTGGTACGATTGGTCTTTTGGGGATGAATGAGGCTGTTAAAAATTTTATGCCAGGTGAGGATATTACCACCGAGAAAGGTAGGGATTTCTCCTTGAAGGTTTTGGATTTTATGAGGGATAGATTAACTGAATATCAAGAAGAGACTGGGAGTATTTATAATTTGGAAGCTACTCCTGGAGAAGGAACGACCTATCGTTTTGCTCGGATGGACAAGAAGAGATTTGGTAGAATTATTGTCGCGAATAATGATGCCGTTGCTAATGGTGCTCAGCCTTATTACACAAATTCTTCGCAGTTACCAGTTGATTTTACGGATGATGTTTTTGAGGCTCTTGATTTGCAGGATGATATGCAGTGTAAATATACGGGGGGGACAGTGTTTCATACATTTGTTGGGGAGAGGATGACTGTGGATGCTGTTAAGAAAATGGTTAAGAAGATTGCGTTTGGTTATCATTTACCTTATTTTACGATTTCGCCGACTTTTTCAATTTGTCCGACTCATGGATATTTGAGTGGGGAACATGAGTATTGTCCGAAGTGTGATTTGGAAATTGCGGAGGGGAAAGGGGGGGCGGCAGATGATGTTATAGTCGAAGAGGAAATGGAGGCTAAATTATCTGGTGTTGGAGAAATTGAAGATCCTAAGGTAAAAGAAGATATTAAAGTTGTTAAGGTTAGCGCGTTTGGAGAAAAATCTAAATTAAAATCAAGAGGTGATATTGATGGCGAGAACTAAGTGTGAAGTTTGGTCTAGAGTTGTGGGTTATTTGAGGCCTACTGCTAGATGGAATGACGGAAAATTAGCTGAGTTTGGAGATAGGTCTGTGTTTCGTGGGGATTGCTAATGTTTAGCTTTTAGCTATAAATTCTTGATAAAGAAAATTCTCATGTACACCTGTATGTTATGAATTTTTTATATATTTCGAATTTGTTTGTTAAAAGTTAAAAATTGTTTATAATAATAATTATTATAAGTAAAAAGTCTAGGTATTTTATTATGGATATTTTTGATAATAAGTTTTGGAGGGTTGAGCTTTTAGACAATCAGTATTATCTTGGAAGATGTGTTGTTGTTTTGAAGAGGAGATGTGAGGCGTTGTCCGATTTAACTAATGATGAAGTTAAAGAATTGTTTTTTGTTATTAAAAAAATGGAAAATGTTTTGAAGAAAGTTTTTGGTGCTACTAATTTTAATTGGACATGTTTGATGAATGACGCGCAAAAAAAAGGAAGAGATAATCCTCAAGTTCATTTGCATTTGTGGCCTAGGTATAAAAATAAAATTGAATTTGCTGGAGAGATTTTTGAAGATGAAGTTTTTGCTCATCACTATGATAAGAAGAAGAATAAGATTGTTAGTGAGGATGTTTTGAATAAAATTGCTGAGGTTTTATTATGAAAATTGTCGGATTACAGAAGGTTTCTACTATTGATTACCCTGGAGAGATTGCATGTACTATTTTTTTGTGGGGGTGTAATTTTAGGTGTGGGTTTTGTTATAATCCGGATTTAGTTGTGAGAGATTGTGGCGATAATTTTAATGAAGAGTATGTTTTAGAATTTTTATCTAGAAGGGTTGGTAAGTTAGATGGTGTTTGTATTACAGGGGGTGAGCCTTTGATAGGTTTGGATTTTACTTTTGCGAGGAAGATTAAGGATATGGGGTTTAAGATTAAATTGGATACGAATGGGAGTTTCCCGGAGAGATTGAGGGAGATGATTGATTTGGGCTTGGTTGACTATGTTGCTATGGATGTTAAGTCTTGTAGGGATGATTATTCTAAGATTGTAAATGTCGATGTGGATTTGAAAAAGATTGAAGAGTCTATTAAGATTGTGAATGATTTTGGTGGGGAATTTCGTACGACGGTTGTTTCTGGTTTGCATGATGTTGAGAAGTTGAAGAAGATGGGTGAGTGGATGGGTGAGGTTTGTGGCGAGAAGCCTAAAAGGATTTTTTTGCAGGGGTTTAAGCGAAATAAGGAAGGGATGATTGACGTTAAGTTTATGGAGAAGGATGATTTTTTGGAGGGGGATCTTTTGAAGTTGAAGGTTGAGATTGAGGGGCTGTTTGATGAGGTTGGGGTGCGGTGTTGAAAACTTTGTTTTTAGAGAGATTGGATTTTAGAGATTAGGGGATTTGTTTAAAAATCTTCCATAAAAAATTATGCCGTTTTCGACGCCATATTTCTCATGGAGAGGTTTCGTTTTCGCTGATTACAAAGTATTAAAAAGATTTAGAAATTAATTCGCTTATGGATTTAAAAAGAGAAGCGTTAGAATATCATTGGAATCATGGGCACCCTGGAAAGATTGGGACGGAGATTTTGACCTCTGTTGAGAGTAAAGAAGATTTGGCTCTTGCATATACTCCCGGTGTTGCGGTTCCTTGTTTGGAGATTGCTGAAGATGTTTCTAAGATTTATGATTATACTTCTAAGGGAAACAGCGTCGCTGTTATTAGTAATGGGACTGCGGTTTTGGGGCTTGGGAATATTGGTTCTATGGCTGGAAAGCCTGTGATGGAAGGGAAGGCTTTGTTGTTTAAGCATTTTGCTGAGATTGATGCTGTCGATGTTGAGATTGATTCTGGGGATGTGGATGATATTGTGAGGACGGTTGAATTGATTAGTGGGACTTATGGAGGGATTAATTTAGAAGATTTTAAAGCACCGGAATGTTTTGAGATTGAGGAGAGATTAAAAAAGAGTTTGGATATTCCAGTTTTTCATGATGATCAACATGGGACTGCGGTCGTTGTTGGTGCTGGATTACTGAATGCTTTAAAGATTGCTGGGAAGAAAATTGGAGAGGTTAAGGTTGTTATGAATGGGGCTGGGGCTGCTGGGATTGCGATTGGGAAGATACTGAAGAGTTTGGGTGTTTTGGATATTGTCATGTGTGATTCTCGTGGAGTTATTTCTAAGAGCAGGGAGGGTTTGCATGAATCGAAGATGGAGTTTGCTTTGGATGGTGAGGGCAGTTTGGCTGATGTTTTGAAGGGG
The DNA here is from genome assembly GCA_964601675.1 of Candidatus Woesearchaeota archaeon. Taxonomy (GTDB): domain Archaea; phylum Nanobdellota; class Nanobdellia; order Pacearchaeales; family GW2011-AR1; genus JAGVXH01. The sequence continues at coordinate 2,656 of CAZROF010000020.1, read as the reverse complement.
GCTGATGTTTTTGTTGGGGTTTCTGTTAAGAATGTTTTGAATCCTGATATGTTGTTATCGATGGGGAAGAGTCCGATTGTTTTTGCTTTGGCGAATCCTGATCCTGAGATTGATTGGGATTTGGCTCATAAGACTAGGGCAGATGTGATTATGGCTACGGGGAGGAGTGATTTTCCGAACCAGGTAAATAATGTTTTGGGTTTTCCTGGAATTTTTCGTGGGGCGCTTGATTGTCGTGCTAATGAGATTAATGAAGAAATGAAGGTGGCGGCAGTCAAGGCTCTAGCGAACCTTGCGGGGTGTCGTGGTGTTGGAATGTTAGGATATGGGGATGACTTGGGAGATAGAGAGATTAGTAAAATTATTCCGGATGTGTTTGATGAGAAAGTTGTTGTTGAGGTTGCTTTTGGGGTAGCTGAGGCTGCGGTTAAGAGTGGGATTGCTGGTGAGTTTGATTTGGATAAGTATAGGGTTAAATTGGAGGAGAGGTTTTTGAAAGAAAAGGTTTTGGATGAGCCTAGGGTTGGTGATAGATATCGTCATTTTAAAGGGGATGAGTATGAGGTTGTTTCTGTTGTTTGGGATAGTGATAGTTTAGAGAGGGTTGTTGTTTATCGGGGATTTTATGATTCGGAGAGGTTTGGGAAGAATCCAGTTTGGGTTCGGCCGTTGAGGGATTTTGTTGGGTTTAAGATTTTTGGAGATGGTCGAAAGATTAGGAGGTTCGAGAGGGTTTAGTATAATAGTTTTTTTAAAGGAGTTATTATATAGTTTTATATGGGTTTTATGATTAGGAGGAATTTTGTAAAAGAGTTTAGGTATACCAACCAGAGAATGAAGAGAATAGTATCGCATGAGTTGAATCCCGAGAATGGATTTGTTAGTAACGGATTCATGTATTTTTTATGGCAGGAATCTGCAGGGAAGCAATTGGGGAAGTTGGAGGGAAGACTTCATGAGGTTAAAAGACTTCCTTTCGGGTTTTGCTATATTCCTACTAAACTGAAGAGAGATATGAAAATTTTTAGAGATGTTGACGCGAGATATGCACATCATTATTTTCCTTCGATAGACAGAACAGATCCCTCGGTTGCGTTCTGATGTGGTTAAGATTAAGACAGATGAGTTTGATGGTTCACTAATAAACAGATTTTTAAGTATTGGATTATTTAGTTTTTGATGGAGCAAGATTTGAGGGTTATTGATGAGAATGTTCCAATGAAAGAGAGAGACGAGGAGGGAAATCTGAGCGACTGGACTAAGAATATGCCTATTGTTGTCCGAAGAAAGGGTGATGATGATTTTACTTCTTTTGTTAATGTTTTTGATAAGCGAGGGAGGATTTATGGTAGACAGGGTTAAGATTAAAGTTAAGAGATTAAAAGATAATGCGGTTTTGCCTAGGTATGTTCGTGAAGGGGATGCTGCCATGGATTTGGTTTCTACTGAGGATTATGTTGTTGAACCGGGTAAGAGGGTTTTAGTTTCTACTGGGATTGCGATGAGTTTGCCTGAAGGTTATCTTTCTTATATTTGGGGAAGGAGTGGCTTGGCTTTAAAGAAGGGGATTGCCGTTTTGGGAGGAGTTATTGAGTGTACTTATCGTGGAGAGTATGGTGTTATTGTTTTGAATACCGGGGATGAGGATTTTGAGATAAAGGCAGGGGATAGGATTGCGCAGGTTGTTATTCAGCCGGTTGTGACTGCAGAGGTTGAAGAGGTTGATGAGTTGGGAGAGAGTGTTAGGGGAGATGGGGCCTGGGGGAGTAGTGGGCGGTAGTATGTTAGATAATAATGAAATTGAATTAGAAAGAACTTTTCTTGCTAGATATATACCTGAAAATATTGGTGATTTTGAAGAGTTGGAAGATAATTATATTCCGAAGGATTCGGATCATCCTATTTTGAGGTTGCGACGTCGTGATGAGAAATTTTTTATGACCAAGAAATCCTTAAAAGAAGAAGGAAATTTTACTGAGTTTATTGAGGAGACTATAAAATTGAGTTCGAAAGAGTATTCGTTTTTGGATCGTCTTGATGGGAAAAAGCATTCTAAGAAAAGATATAGTTATGATGTTGGTGAAGAGGTGAAGTGCGAGGTTGATATTTATCAGGGTGATTTAAAGGGTCTTGTTTTGGTGGATTTTGAGTTTGAGAGTGTTGAAGCTAAGAATAATTTTATTGTTCCTGATTTTTGTTTGCGAGAGGTTAGTAGTGTGGAATTTTTGGCGGGTGGTGTTTTATGTGGGAAAAAGTATGGGGATATCGAGGAGAAGTTACATAATTTGGGCTATAAGAGGTTATAGTATATAATTTAGTATAATAGTCCTTATATGCTAGAAATGTTTTTTTATATTATGATTATTGGAATTACTGGAACGCTTGGCGCAGGGAAAGGGACGGTAGTTGAATTTTTGAAGGAGAAGGGTTTTGAACATTATTGTGCGACTAGTTTTATCAGTGAAGAGATTGTTCGGAGAGGATTAGTTGTTAATAGAGATAATATGGTTTTTATTGCTAATGATTTGAGAGCTAAGTTTGGTTCTGGTTATATTATTAAACAATTATATAAGCGGGCTGAGCAGAAAGGTGGCGACGCTGTTATTGAGAGTTTGAGATGTCCTGGTGAAATTGAGGTTTTGAAAGATAAAGGTTG